>JAQBUF010000003.1 GCA_027623995.1 Nitrospirota bacterium | reverse complement strand
GGGCTTCGGTTCGCCGTGCGGGAAGGTGGGCGCACCGTGGGTGCTGGTGTGGTGACTGAAATTGTTGAGTGAAGCCGTTTGGTGGGTGTTTGATATTTTTCGAAAGGTGGTGGGGCCATGCGGGTCATTATTTCTCTAGCTTGTGGTGAATGTAAACGACGAAATTATTCGACAATGAAAAATAAAAAAAATGATCCAGACCGTTTGGAACGGAATAAGTATTGTAAGTGGTGCAGGAAGCATGTCCCTCATAAGGAAGTAAAATAGTGGTTGTGAATTTTGGATATCACAAATTGAAGGGGCATGGTGTCAATGGCTAGCATGTCGGTCTCCAAAACCGTTGGTCCAGGTTCGAGTCCTGGTGCCCCTGCCAATCTTTCGAGGAAGTGGGAGGTTGGCTAAAAAATATGAGTGGTCAAGGAATGGACAATAAGGAGAGGGCATATCGTGGGTAAGTTGTGGGGCAGGATTACTGAGTTTTTGTCAGAGGTGAAATCTGAATTAAAGAAAGTCACCTATCCCACGCGTGATGAAACCATCGGGTCGACATCGGTGGTGGTGGTGTTTTGTGTCATTATGTCTTTGTACCTTTCAATGGTCGATTCTATTTTAGTGTGGCTTGTGAGCCGCATACTTTAATGCGTAAGTTTGAGGTCTTTTGATGGCCAAAAATTGGTATGTCATTCATACATATTCTGGCTACGAGGGAAGAGTTCGTGCTTCCCTGGGGGAGCGGGCTATTCAAATGGGCCTGGAGGAGGATCTTGGTCAGGTCCTTGTTCCCACGGAAGATGTGATTGAAATTAAAGACGGGAAGCGACGTGCCTCAAAGCGAAAGTTTTTCCCAGGGTACGTGCTAATAGAGTTGGAAGCTCCTGTCAGAGATGAAACCGTGATGATGATTAAGGATACCCCGAAAGTCACGGGATTTGTTGGTGGTGGGGCTCGGCCAATTCCACTTACCGCGGAAGAGGCAGAATCTATTCTTAAACAAATAGAAGTGGGGGCTGCGGCGCCTCGTGAACAAGTCATCTTTTCTAAGGGTGACAACGTCCGGATTATTGATGGACCGTTTATGGGGTTCAATGGTTTGGTGGATGAGGTGGATTCGGACCATAGTCGGGTGAAAGCCATGGTCAGTATATTTGGTCGTTCAACCCCGGTGGAGTTGGCATTTTCGCAAATTGAGCGTGGATAATTTGTTGATTGTCAGTATTTTGTGTGGCAGCGCTTTGTGAATGCCTCTTGGGAGGCTTTGGAGTATTGTTAACCCTCAGGTAGGAAAGTGAGCACGCTATGGCGAAGGAGGTCATTACTCAAATTAAATTGCAAATTCCTGCGGGCAAGGCAAATCCTGCACCTCCTGTCGGTCCGGCATTGGGGCAGCATGGTCTTAATATTATGGAATTTTGCAAGCAATTTAATGCGAAGACCCAGAAGCAGGAAGGTAGCATTATTCCTGTAGTTATTTCGGTCTATAAAGATAAAAGTTTTACCTTTATTACTAAGACCCCTCCGGCCACTGATCTCCTGAAAAAGGCAGCTGGCATTATGAAGGGGTCTGGTGTCCCACAGAAAGATAAAGTGGGGCAAATTTCGCTGGCGCAATTGACTGAAATTTCAAAACTGAAAATGACCGATTTAAATGCAGTTGATCTTGTTGGAGCTGTGAAAATTATTGCAGGCACGGCTCGTAGTATGGGAATTACAGTTACGGACTAACCTTGTAGGTCCTCGATCATAGGAGTGATAGCGGTGGGAAAGAAATTACAAAACGCTACAGCGAAGGTAGACGCAAAGTTCTACGATTTGGAGTCGGCTGGTGAGTTGGTCAAGCAGACTGCCTCGGCAAAATTTGATGAAACTGTTGAGTTGGCTATTCGGTTAGGTGTCGATCCCAAGCGGGCAGATCAAATGGTTCGTGGGACGACACTCCTTCCCCATGGAACTGGGAGGAAGGTTCGTATTCTAGTCTTTGCCAAAGGGGAGAAGGAGCAGGAAGCGAGAGACGCCGGAGCAGATTTTGTTGGCTCTGATGACCTTTTGGAAAAGGTGAAAGGTGGCTGGTTGGATTTTGATCAGGCCATTGCGACACCTGACCTCATGGCATCCGTTGGTAAATTAGGGAAAATTCTTGGTCCAAGGGGGCTCATGCCGAACCCTAAAACGGGAACGGTGACATTTGAAGTGGCAAAAGCCATTGATGAAATTCGTAAGGGGCGCGTGGAATACAAGGTTGATAAGGCAGGGATTGTGCATGTCCCAATCGGTAAGGCCTCCTTTGATGGTTCTAAGATTACGGAAAATGCACAGGCGGTGTTTAGCTCAATCGTGAAGGCTAAGCCATCATCGAGTAAGGGGAAATATTTAAGGAGTGCCACGATGTGTAGCACGATGGGACCTGCTATTCCCCTTGAGTGTTCATTAATCGCACGGCAGTTTGCTTGAGTGGTGGGGAGGGAGTGCTAAATGAAAAAGGAAAGCAAAGCAACAGCGGTCGCTGACCTGCACGAGCGGTTCTCTCGGGCTCGTTTGGCTGTGATTACGGAATGTGTTGGCATGCCGGTTAATCAGGTGACGCAGCTGCGACATCAGCTTCGTGGTGTGAAGGCTGAGCTCCGAGTCGTAAAAAATACGCTGGCGATGCGGGCAGCTGAGGGGACATCACTCATGCCGGTGAAGTCCTTGTTTAAGGGGCAGGTGGCTCTGGTTATTGGTTATGACGATCCTGTTCTTCCAGCAAAAATTCTTCGAGATTTTATTAAGGCAGAAAAGTGTGATGAGAAAATTTTATGGCGAGGCGGTATTTTAGAAGGAAACGCACTCGATCCTGCGCAACTGATTGCTACAGCAGATTTACCCTCCAGGGAGGTCTTGTTGTCCATGTTGCTATCCGCTATGCAGGGCCCAATGCGTGGGCTGGCAAGCGTGATGCAAAGCATTCTTCGTGGGTTCGTGACAGTGCTGACGGCAATTCAGGAAAAAAAGAAGGGGGACGGTTCAATGCCAGCGACAGAAGCAAAACTTTCAAAGGATGACATTCTCAGTGCCGTGGGAAGTATGACGGTATTGGAGCTTTCAGAATTAGTTAAAGGGTTTGAAGATAAATTTGGGGTGACCGCAGCCGCGCCAGTAGCTGCGGCCGCTGCCGGTGCTGCCGCAGCGCCAGTCGCAGAAGAGAAGGATTCCTTCGATGTCGTGTTGGCTGCTTATCCAGCTGATAAGAAAATCCAAATTATTAAAGTGGTTCGTGAAATTACCGGCTTGGGCTTAAAAGAAGCTAAGGACTTGGTTGAGGGTGCGCCAAAAGTCGTGAAAGAGGGAGCCGATAAGGACGAATCTGAAGCCATTAAGAAGAAGTTGGTGGATGTCGGAGCGACGGTAGAAGTCAAATAGGATAGATCAGGAACGAGGATTTTTCCTGTTTGCTCAGGAAGGGCTGTCTAACCTGAATTGATGTCGAAGGAGCCGAATATGCCGCAACCATTATTGCCGGGAATTATCAAAAGGATGGATTTTTCAAAAATTCCATCAACTATTGAGATCCCGGATCTGGTCGAAGTGCAAAAACGATCATACGAAGATTTTTTGCAAAAAAATGCTGACTCTGAACACCGAGCTGAAAAAGGCTTGCAGGCGGCATTGATGAGTGTGTTTCCGATTTCGGATTACAATAATACGGCTATTCTGGAATTCACGAGTTATTCATTGGGGACCCCCAAGTACGATACGCGTGAATGTTTGGAGCAGGGGATGACCTTTGCTGCTCCAATGAAGTTACGTATTCGATTGGTGGTATTTGACAGTCAGGATAAGAGCGTCAAGGGAAAAGTCCTCGATGTGCGTGAGCAAGAGGTCTATGTCGGCGAACTTCCGCTGATGACGGATCGGGGAACTTTTATCATTAATGGGACTGAGCGAGTGGTGGTTAGCCAATTGCATCGGTCCCCTGGGGCCTCGTTTAGTCATGATAAGGGGCGCACGCATTCCAGTGGGAAAATTATGTTTTCGGCTCGAATTATTCCCTATAGGGGGTCCTGGTTAGATTTTGAATTTGATGCGCGGGATATTTTGTATGTCCGAATCGATCGGCGTCGAAAAATGCCGGCGACGATTTTGTTGAAAGCCTTTGGGCTTTCCACGGATGAATTGCTCAAAATGTATTACCCGGTGGAAGAGATTCGGGTGGTAAATGGGCAGTTGATGCGAAAGCTTGATGCTGAACTTCACACTGGGCACCGTTCCTCGCAGGATGTATTTGAGAAGGGTTCCAAGGAGCCGATACTCAAGGAGGGTGGCCGCTTAACTAAAGGTGTGATGACGAAGCTTCGAGCTGCCGGGATTAAGGAAATTCCCGTCAGGGCAGAGGAGCTCATTGGTCGAGCCGTGTTGACGGAGTTAGTTGATCCGAAAAGTGGAGAGGTTGTCCTTGAAAAAAATCAACGACTGACCTTGCCAGCGGTAGAAAAAATACTTGAAGGCAGCGTTGAGAGCTTTAAGATTATCTACTTGGATAGTTCGATGGCGACCCCTGTCATTCTGGATACCTTAGATGCTGAGCGTACGACTTCAAAAGAAGAGGCCTGGGTTGAAATCTATAAGCGGCTTCGTCCTGGAGAGATGCCTTCAATTGATTCGGCGAAACTCCTATTTGAAAATCTGTTTTTGAATTTCAAGCGGTACGATCTGTCTCCCGTTGGGCGACTCAAAATGAATAGCCGATTTAATTTGGACCACTCGTTGGACCAGCGTGCCTTAACGATGCAGGATGTTGCGGAAGTGGTGCGTTGTTTGGTCGAATTGAAAATGGGTAAGGGCGATGTCGATGATATTGACCATTTGGGGAATCGACGCGTGCGATCGGTTGGTGAGTTGTTGGAAAATCAAATCCGATTGGGTCTTGCGCGGATGGAGCGAAGCATTAAGGAGCGGATGAATCTTCTGGATATGGAGACTGTGCTTCCCCATGATTTGATTAATGCCAAGCCTATCGTGGCGGCCATTAAAGAGTTTTTCGCTGGCAGTCAGTTGTCCCAATTTATGGATCAAACGAATCCGCTTGCGGAGATCACCCATAAGCGTCGTTTGTCCGCATTGGGGCCAGGCGGTTTGACTCGTGAACGAGCTGGGTTTGAGGTTCGTGATGTGCATCCTTCTCACTATAGTCGGATTTGTCCAATTGAAACGCCTGAAGGTCCAAACATTGGGTTGATTACCTCATTGGCGACCTATGCTCGAATCAATGAATTTGGATTTATCGAAGCCCCATTTCGTAAAGTGCGAAAAGGGCGAGTGGTCAATGAGGTAGAATTTCTTTCCCCTCTTGAGGGCGAACGGTACGTCATTGCCCAGGCTAATACCAAAATGGATGAGCGTGGAAAACTGGTGGCAGAAACAGTGACGGCTCGATCAGGTGGTGAATTTGTGACGACCGATCCGGATAAGGTGGATTATGTCGATGTGTCGCCCAAGCAAATGGTCAGTGTTGCCACGGCATTAATTCCCTTTCTTGAGCATGATGATGCGAATCGAGCTTTGATGGGATCGAACATGCAGCGACAAGCTGTCCCCTTAATTCAAAGTGAAGCTCCGTTGGTGGGAACAGGAATGGAAGCGGTGGTGGCCAGAGACTCGGGGTATGTTGAGCAAGCGCGACGAGATGGTGTGGTTGAAAGCGTCGATGCTCGTCGTATCGTGGTGAGAACTGAGCTTGGCAAGAACGATGATCCTAAACGCAAGGGTGGGCGATTCTTGGATTCGTATGATCTTGTGAAGTTTCAGCGCACAAATCAAAATACTTGCGTCACGCAGACGCCAGTCGTTCGAGTCGGACAGCCTGTCAAAAAGGGGCAAGTTTTGGCAGATGGCCCATCTATTGATCGTGGAGAATTGGCCCTTGGGAAAAATGTCCTTGTCGGATTTATGCCTTGGGGTGGATATAATTTTGAAGATGCGATTTTGCTCAGCGAGAAACTTGTTCGTGATGATGTCTTTACGTCAATTCATATTGAAGAGTTTGAGGTCGAGGCTCGTGATACGAAGTTAGGGAAAGAAGAGATTACGAGAGAT
Organism: Nitrospirota bacterium; assembly: GCA_027623995.1. Lineage (GTDB taxonomy): Bacteria > Nitrospirota > Nitrospiria > Nitrospirales > UBA8639 > Nitronereus. The sequence goes on along the minus strand of JAQBUF010000003.1, from coordinate 79,881 downwards.
ATTCCAAATTTAGGGGAAGAAGCCCTTCGCAACTTGGATGAAAGTGGAATCGTTCGGATTGGAGCAGAGGTCAAGCCTGGGGATATTCTGGTCGGCAAGGTCACGCCTAAGGGCGAAACTCAGTTGACCCCTGAAGAAAAATTATTGCGTGCGATTTTTGGTGAAAAAGCCGGTGATGTCAAAGATACTTCTCTTCAGGTGCCTCCTGGGATTGAGGGAATTGTTGTCGATGTCAAAATCTTTTCACGAAAAGGTATTGATAAAGATGAGCGATCGAAAAATATTGAATCCCAAGATCGCGTCAAGATTGAACGCAATTATCAAGATGAGTTACGCATCATTGAGGACGAGCGGAATAAGCGGATTCGCAAGCTTCTTTTAGGTCAAGTCGTGTGCCGTGATCTCATGGATCATGACAGTGGCGAAGTGATTTTAAAGAAAAAAGGAAAAATCACTGCGGATGTCTTGCGGAAGTTGTCCGATGATGATGTTCGGCGGGTTACTCTTGGTGATGCCGACGAGCAGAAAAAGCTTGAAGATATTGAACGGGCTGCGAAGGATCAAATTGAAATCCTTCAAACATATTATGACGAAAAGGTTGGGCGACTTCGACGAGGCGATGAGCTGCCTCCCGGCGTCATCAAGTTAGTGAAGGTGTACTTGGCGATCAAAAGAAAAATTTCCGTCGGCGACAAAATGGCTGGTCGGCATGGTAATAAAGGGGTGGTGTCTCGAATCCTTCCTGAGGAAGACATGCCATATCTTCCCGATGGGACACCGCTTGAAATTGTGCTCAATCCGCTCGGGGTGCCATCTCGTATGAACGTTGGTCAAATCCTGGAGACTCATCTCGGGTGGGCAGCCAAGGCACTAGGTATCCATATAGCCAGCCCGGTGTTTGATGGAGCGACTGAGTTAGAAATTAAGGATCTCTTGACCAAGGCCGGTCTTCCGCGAAGTGGACAGTCCGTGGTGTATGATGGGCGTTCAGGAGAGCCATTCAAGAGTCCAGTGACCGTTGGGTATGTGTATATGCTGAAGTTGCACCATTTGGTTGATGATAAAATTCATGCTCGATCCATTGGTCCGTATTCACTTGTGACTCAACAGCCATTGGGTGGTAAGGCCCAGTTTGGTGGTCAGCGTTTAGGGGAGATGGAGGTGTGGGCTTTACAGGCTTATGGAGCCGCCTCTACCTTGCAGGAATTTCTCACTGTCAAATCAGACGATGTCCCGGGACGATCGCGGATGTACGAAGCGATTGTGAAAGGCGAGAATTTCTTAGAGCCTGGGTTGCCGGAATCCTTTAATGTCTTGGTCAAAGAACTTCAAAGTTTAGGCCTTGATGTCGAACTCATGAAGTCCGCCGAATAAATTCGTGCACTTCGTGTACATCGTTTTTCTCACGAGTGTTTAACTAGGAGGGTAGAACTTTGGAAAGCATCTATGCGCTGTTTGAAAAGCCACGCGATGCCGTGTCCTTTGATGCGATGCGTATTCGAATTGCTTCACCAGAAAAAATTCGCTCGTGGTCATATGGAGAGGTCAAAAAACCCGAGACGATTAATTACAGATCCTTTAAGCCTGAAAAAGATGGGTTGTTCTGTGCCAAAATTTTCGGACCAACCAAAGATTGGGAATGCAACTGCGGTAAATATAAACGGATGAAGCATCGCGGTATTGTCTGTGATAAATGCGGTGTCGAGGTCATTCAATCGAAGGTCCGCCGTGAGCGTATGGGGCATATCGAGCTTGCCGCTTCAGTTGCCCATATTTGGTTTTTGAAGGGAGTACCAAGCCGGATTGGGATTCTGTTGGATATGAGTCTCAAGCAATTGGAGAAAATCCTGTACTTCGAAGCCTATGTGGTCTTGGATCCCGGCGATACGCCCCTGAAGGAAAAGGAACTTCTGACAGAGGAGCGATACCGAGAATTATTTGATGAATATGGTTCTCAGGGATTTCGTGTCGGGATTGGTGCTGAAGCCATTCGTGAATTATTACGGCTGGTCGATATTCAGGCCCTATGGGATGAACGACATGAAAAAGTCAGGACGACGACCTCTGCAGCAAATACGAAAAAACTTACCAAGCGTTTAAAGGTCATTGAAGCTTTCCATAAATCTGGAAATAAACCTGAATGGATGATTATGGATGTCATTCCGGTCCTTCCACCGGAGTTGCGCCCTCTTGTTCCGTTAGATGGGGGACGTTTTGCGACCTCAGATTTGAATGATCTCTATCGCCGCGTCATCAATCGGAATAATCGGTTGAAACGATTGGTGGAGTTGAAGGCGCCAGGCGTGATCATTCGCAATGAAATGAGAATGCTGCAAGAGGCTGTGGATGCGCTGTTTGATAATGGACGACGTGGGAGAACTATTCGTGGTGCCAATAAGCGCCCTCTGAAATCTTTGAGTGACATGTTGAAAGGTAAGCAGGGGCGATTCCGGCAAAATCTGTTAGGAAAACGCGTCGATTATTCTGGTCGGTCTGTCATCGTTGTGGGACCAGAGCTGAAGTTAAATCAATGTGGGTTGCCGAAAAAGATGGCGCTTGAACTCTTTAAGCCTTTCATCTTTCATAAGTTAGAAGAGCGTGGTGCGGCGACAACCATTAAAAGTGCAAAACGTCTTGTGGAAAAAGAACGACCAGAAGTGTGGGATGTGTTGGATGAGGTCATTCGTGAACATCCAGTGATCCTGAATCGTGCCCCAACGCTTCATCGGTTAGGTATGCAAGCCTTTGATCCTGTGTTGGTGGAAGGAAAAGCCATTCGCCTGCATCCACTGGTCTGTGCAGCATTCAATGCTGACTTTGACGGTGATCAAATGGCCGTTCATTTACCGCTTTCTGTTGAGGCTCAAATTGAGGTGCGTGTCTTGATGATGGCCATTAATAACATATTGTCTCCGGCTAATGGTCGGCCGTTGGCCATTCCTTCCCAGGATATGGTGTTGGGATGTTATTGGTTAACGCAAGTGCATGACGGGGCCAAAGGTGAAGGGAAAATTCTGTATTCTCATGAAGAGGTGCGAATTGCCTACGATGCGGGGGAACTCGATGAGCAGGCAAGGGTCAAGGTCAGAATCAAAGGGGAGTTAGTCGATACAACGGTTGGAAGAGTAATTTTTGGAGAAATTCTTCCTGCCACTGTTGATTTTTCTCACGTCAATCAAGTCATGACAAAAAAAGAAATGACGAAACTCATTGATTCTGTCTATCGTAAGGCAGGTCTTCATGAAACAGTCATCATGTTGGATAAACTCAAGGATATTGGGTTCTCCTATGCCACGAAAGCTGGCATTTCAATTTGCATCGATAATATGCACATTCCCACAAAAAAGGGAGTCTTAATCGAAGGTGCCAAGAAAGCCGTGGGTGAGGTTGAGGTGCAATACAATGAAGGGTTGATCACCAACGGCGAACGATATAACAAGGTCATCGATATTTGGGCACATGTGAGTGAGCAGGTGGCGAATGAGATGATGAGTGAAATTCGTGCGGGCGGTGGCCAAGGACCTGAGGATACTCTCAATCCGATTTTCATGATGGCGGACTCAGGCGCTCGAGGAAGTTCTCAGCAAATTCGTCAGCTTGGAGGGATGCGTGGACTGATGGCTAAACCGTCAGGTGAAATTATTGAAACGCCGATCACGGCAAATTTCCGTGAAGGGTTGACCGTGTTGCAGTACTTCATTTCCACACATGGTGCCAGAAAAGGATTGGCTGATACCGCTTTAAAAACCGCGAACTCAGGGTATTTGACCAGGCGCCTAGTGGATATTGCACAAGATGTCATTGTGAGTATAGAGGATTGCTTGACGACAGACGGAATTGATGTGTCTGCCTTAGTCGAAGGTGGAGAAATCATTGAACCTTTAGAAGAGCGGATTTTAGGGCGACTGGCTGCCGGTGATATTCTCGATCCCGTCACTAATGAGGTGGTAGTGAAAGGGAATCAGGAACTTGATGAAAATCGAGTGAAGGCCGTCGTGGAGTCCGGCATTGATCATATTAAGATCCGGTCTGTCTTAACCTGTCAGGCTCGTTGGGGTGTTTGTATAAGATGTTATGGTCGTGATCTTTCGCGTGGGCGACTCGTTGAGTTAGGCGAGCCTGTTGGGGTTATTGCTGCCCAATCAATTGGGGAGCCAGGTACGCAGTTGACCATGAGAACCTTTCATATTGGTGGTACTGCGAGTAAAGTCGTGGAGCAGAGTGTGGTGGAATCAAGACATGATGGTGTGCTGAAGTATTTAAGTTTTGACGCCAAGAAAAACATAGATTTCCATAGCGATCAGATAGCCGTAAAAAATAAGCATGGTGAGTGGGTGGTCATGAACCGGAATGCTAAAATTGCTGTATATGACGATTCTGGGCGTGAACGGGAAAAATATCCGGTCGTCTACGGTGCCAAAATTAAAGTGAAAGACGGTGACCGTGTCACGGTCGGGCGGAAGCTTGTTGAATGGGATCCGTATACCCTTACCATTCTGACTGAAGTCGGTGGGAAGATTGCCTATGGTGATATCACCGAGGGTATCACGATGAAAGAAGAAGTCGATGAAATCACCGGGCTTTCACGCAAGGTGGTTATTGAACAGGCGGGGACAAACCTCAGGCCACGTATTTCATTGAAAGATGAATCAGGCAAGACAGCCAAGTTGCCATCTGCTGGATCGTCTGCAAGATATCTTCTCCCAGTTGGTGCGCATATTTTTGTGGAAAAAGGAGCTCTGGTGCATCCTGGAGATGTGCTGGCTAAGATTCCAAGAGAAACCACGAAGACGAAAGATATTACAGGTGGTCTGCCTCGCGTTGCTGAACTCTTTGAGGCCAGAAAGCCAAAAGAACAAGCGGTGATTAGTGAAATCGACGGGGAAGTCGCATTTGGTGGGTTCGTGAAAGGCCTTCGGAAGGTCACCGTTGACAATAAAATGGGGGATGTTAAGGAATACTTTATCCCAAGAGGAAAACATGTCAATGTGCATGAGGGGGATTGGGTGCGTGCGGGCGAACCGTTAATGGATGGCTCTGCAAATCCCCATGATATTCTTGCCGTGCTGGGCCCTCGTGAATTGCAGCGCTACTTGGTCAATCAAGTCCAGGAAGTCTATCGACTCCAGGGTGTTTCCATCAATGATAAGCACATTGAAATCATTGCCAGGCAAATGTTGAAGAAGGTTAGGATTGAAGATCCTGGGGATACGATTTTCTTGCCAGAAGCCCAGGTCGGCCGTTTTGACTTTATGGATGAAAATCAAAGAGTACTTGCTGAAGGTGGCCAGCCGGCAATTGGCAAGCCTGTTTTGTTGGGAATAACCAAGGCATCCTTAAGCACGGATAGCTTTATCTCTGGTGCCTCCTTCCAGGAAACAACTAGGGTGCTCACCGAGGCGGCGATTAATGGTCGTATCGATGATCTTCGTGGTTTGAAGGAAAATGTGATTGTAGGACGATTGATACCTGCGGGAACTGGATTTTCCTTGTATCGAGAGACGTTTGTCCCACGACCTGTTGAAACTCTTATTGAAACAGAGGTGGAAAACGTCGCTGCAAAAGCATTGCTAGAAGGTGGAAAAGAATTACAGCCTCAATCAACATAAATGTTTGAGAATATGCTGTTTTTCTATTGACAGTGGGGAGGCCGATGAATTACAATCCGCCGGTTGCCCTATACGTATGTGCAAGTAAACTCTGAACATGTAAGTTATTAAAGGTTAATTTTTCATGCCTACAGTGAATCAGTTGGTCAGGAAAGGGCGAAAGCCACCAAAGTTTAAAAGTAAGAGTCCAGCGTTAAATAATTGCCCTCAGAGACGTGGTGTTTGCTTGAGGGTTTATACGACTACTCCAAAGAAGCCAAATTCTGCTCTGCGTAAGGTTGCTAGAGTTCGTTTGACGACTGGAGTTGAGGTGACGACTTATATTCCTGGTGTGGGCCACAATCTTCAGGAACATTCGATTGTGCTTGTGCGTGGTGGTCGGGTGAAGGATTTACCTGGGGTGCGGTATCATCTTGTTCGTGGTGCGTTGGATGCAGTTGGCGTGGCCAATCGAAAGCAGAGCCGATCTAAGTATGGGGCAAAGAAGCCTAAGTAGGTGTCCTGGTTGCATTGATTTTTTATGTTGAATGACTTTTAAGGGATTGGGCGAATAATATATGGCACGTGGACAGAGCGCACCGCATAGGATTTCGACGCCGGATTCAAAATTTAAGGACCAGTTGTTGGGTAAGTTTATTAATATCCTTATGACTCGTGGTAAGAAGAGCACGGCTCAGGGGGTATGTTATGGGGCGCTTGACTTGGTTCAGTCAAAATCTGGCGGTGATCCGCTGAAAGTTTTTCATGCTGCGCTTGGTAATGTGAAGCCGATGGTTGAGGTGAAGTCTCGCCGTGTCGGTGGTGCTTCCTATCAGGTTCCAGTTGAAATTCGGCCTGTTCGTCAGATGGCCTTAGCTTTTCGCTGGATTAAGCAGAGTGCGCGTTCTCGGTCTGGTCGTAGTATGGAAGAGAAGTTGGCCGCTGAACTTATGGATGCAGCGAATAGTGCTGGTGCTGCCGTGAAGAAGCGTGATGAAACGCATCGAATGGCTGAAGCTAATCGAGCGTTTGCTCACTATCGTTGGTAATTTGTGGGATAATTTTGGCATTTGGCCTGCCCAGTAATTTTCTGGCGTACATCCAGTTTAAAAATTGAATATTAAGTTTTTTGTCCGTGCTTAATTGCGTGTGTCGAGGGGTGAATGGTTTGGGAAGAGATTATCCATTAGAGCGTACTCGGAATATCGGTATTATGGCGCATATTGATGCGGGTAAAACGACTACGACTGAACGTATTTTGTTTTATACTGGTGTGTCTCATCGAATCGGAGAGGTGCATGATGGTGCTGCTACGATGGATTGGATGGAGCAGGAACAGGAGCGCGGAATTACTATTACCTCTGCAGCAACTACCTGTTTTTGGAAGGACCATCGAATTAATATTATTGATACACCGGGGCACGTGGATTTTACGGTAGAAGTCGAGCGTTCTCTTCGGGTGTTGGATGGGGCGGTTGCAGTATTTGATTCAGTGCAGGGCGTGGAGCCTCAGTCTGAAACGGTTTGGCGGCAAGCGGATAAGTATAGTGTTCCTCGAATTGCCTTTTTAAATAAAATGGATCGTATGGGTGCTGATTTCTTTAATAGCATTCAAACGATTATTGATCGCCTTGGGGCCAACCCAATCCCTGTCCAGCTGCCAATTGGTAAGGAGGCGGATTTTCTTGGGGTTATTGACTTGGTGGCAATGAAGGCAATTATTTGGAATGACGAGTCGTTGGGGGCTGAATATGTTGTTGGTGAGATCCCTCCCGATTTGTTACCTTTGGCTGAAGAGTATCGTGAGAAAATGCTGGAGGCTGTGGCTGAATTTGACGAGGTTGTGCTTGAGCGTTACCTCAATGGTGAGACTTTAAGGGAGGATGAAATAAAGCGAGCCATTCGGAAAGGTACGAACCAATTGAAGGTGACGCCTGTATTGTGTGGAACTGCTTTTAAGAATAAAGGTGTCCAGACTTTGTTGGATGCTGTCATTGATCTTTTGCCGTCGCCTTTGGATGTTCCGGAGGTTCGGGGGGTAGATCCAATTTCGGGGGATGTTTTATATCGGAAGGCTAATGATGAGGAGCCTTTTTCTGCCCTGGCCTTTAAGATTATGACGGATTCTTTTGCTGGGCAGCTGACATATTTTCGAGTGTACTCTGGAATGTTAGAGACTGGGTCTTATGTTTACAATGTGACTCAGGGTAGGCGGGAGAGGATTGGTCGCCTGCTGAAGATGCATGCGAATAAACGTGAAGATATCAGTGTTGTTTATTCTGGTGATATTGCGGCAGCGGTGGGGATGAAGGGCGCAAGGACTGGCGATACTTTGTCTGACGAAAAGAAGCAAATTCTTCTGGAGGTGATTAAATTTCCTGAGCCAGTTATATCCATGGCTGTTGAGCCAAAGACCAAGCAAGATTTAGAGAAGCTTGGTTTTTCTTTGGAGAAACTTTCGCAAGAGGATCCGTCTTTTCATGTCAAAAGTGATCCAGAGACAGGTCAGACAATAATTTCTGGGATGGGTGAGTTGCATCTTGAAATTATTGTTGATCGTTTGGTGCGAGAGTTCAAAGTTCAGGCAAATGTGGGGAAGCCTGAAGTGGCTTATCGCGAGACCATTCGTCGGAAGGGTCAAGCTGAGGGGAAATATATTAAGCAGTCTGGTGGTCGAGGTCAGTATGGGCATGTGGAGTTGAGTGTGGAGCCATCTGATGCTGGGGTGGGTCTTGAGTTTGTCAATAAAATCGTAGGTGGAACAATACCCAGGGAATATATTCCGGCAGTAGAAAAGGGCGTTAGGGAGAGAATGCAGTCTGGGGTCTTGGCTGGATATCCAATGCGTGATGTTTGTGTCACTCTTTTTGATGGCTCCTTTCATGAGGTTGATTCTAATGAAATGGCCTTCAAGATCGCAGGCTCTATGGCTTTTGAGGAAGCCTGTCGGAAAGCTGATCCTGCTATACTTGAACCCATTATGAAAGTTGAAGTTTTGGTTCCTCAGGAATTTATGGGCGATGTCATTGGTGATTTGAGCTCAAGAAGAGGGAAGGTTCGAGGGATGACAACCCGAGCTGGTTCTCAGGTGGTGGATTCTGCGGTTCCTCTGAGTGAGATGTTTGGATATTCTACGGGGCTTCGGTCTAAAACTCAGGGTCGAGCAACCTATTCCATGGAATTTGAGCGGTATGAAGTAGTTCCGAAAGCGATTAGCGAACAAATTATTGGCAAGCAACGTGGCGAGTAGGTCTTGGTTGTTTTGGATTTTCGATCGAAAGAGTATTAAAATTTAATAGCTCTTTCGTGGTTTTGCCTGAGAAGAGTCGCATTCATAAAGGGAGGGGCAGATGGCGAAGTCGAAATTTAATCGGAAGAAGCCGCATTTGAATGTGGGGACGATTGGGCATGTGGATCATGGGAAGACCACGTTAACCTCGGCGCTCACGAAAGTGATGCACGATAAAGGGATGGCGGATTATATTTCCTATGACCAGGTGGCCAAGGCCAGTGAATCACAGGGCCGCCGTGATCCGACCAAGATTTTGACCATTGCGATATCGCATGTGGAATATGAGAGCGACAACCGGCATTACGCGCATGTGGACTGTCCGGGGCATGCGGACTATGTCAAGAATATGATTACCGGGGCTGCGCAAATGGATGGCGCGATCCTCGTCGTCTCTGCCGCTGATGGTCCGATGCCGCAAACCCGTGAGCATATTCTGTTAGCTCGACAAGTGGGCGTGCCCTATATCGTTGTCTTCTTGAATAAAGCGGATAAAGTGGAAGATCCTGAGTTGTTGGAGTTGGTCGAACTCGAAGTGCGCGAGTTGCTCACCAAGTATCAGTTCCCTGGGGATGATGTGCCCATTGTCACGGGCTCCGCCATTAAGGCGATTGAAGGGGATACGAGCGATATTGGGGTGCCCTCGATACTGCGGTTGCTGGAAGCGGTGGACAGTTACATCCCAACACCCGAGCGGGCCATTGATAAGCCCTTTCTGATGCCCATCGAAGACGTATTTACCATCAGTGGTCGAGGGACGGTGGTCACGGGGCGCGTGGAGCGCGGGCAGGTCAAGGTGGGGGATGAAATTGAAATTGTGGGATTGGGGGACACGCGGGTGACGACGGTGACGGGCGTGGAGATGTTCCGCAAGGTGTTGGATGAAGGCCAAGCGGGGGATAATATCGGGGCCCTGTTGCGCGGGACCAAGAAAGACGAAGTGGAGCGAGGGATGGTGTTGGCAAAGCCAAAGAGTATCCTGCCACATACGAAGTTTAAGGCCGAAGTGTACGTGCTGGGCAAAGATGAGGGCGGGCGACATACCCCATTCTTTAATGGCTATCGACCTCAGTTTTACTTTCGGACGACAGATGTCACGGGGATTGTGCAGTTGTCGGAAGGGGTGGAGATGGTGATGCCGGGGGATAATACGACGTTCAATTGTGAGTTGATCTCCCCGATTGCGATGGAGCAAGGGCTTCGGTTCGCCGTGCGGGAAGGTGGGCGCACCGTGGGTGCTGGTGTGGTGACTGAAATTGTTGAGTAAGAGGAGGCTGGCGCGTGGTTAGTATAGATCAGAGAATTCGTATCCGGTTAAAGGGCTTTGATTACCGGATCCTCGATCAGTCTGCTAGGGAAATTGTGGATACTGTAAAGCAGACCGGTGCGCGGGTGGCTGGGCCAGTGCCTCTTCCTACTCGAATCGAGAAATTCACGGTTCAGCGCTCGACTCATGGGGATAAAAAGTCTCGTGAGCAGTTTGAAATTCGGACTCATAAGCGATTGCTAGATATTCTTGAACCAACTCCTGATACTATGGATGCACTCATGAAGTTGAGTCTTGCAGCTGGAGTCGATGTAGAGATAAAACTGTAACCCTATGTTTTCGGTTAATCTTGAATTGGGTGAGGGTCTTTTGAATGGGTAGTGGCTTGTTGGGAAAAAAATTGGGAATGACGCAAGTGTACGATGCGAACCGTCGTCTGCGTCCAGTGACAGTGATTGAAGCGGGTCCCTGTGATGTCACGGCAGTAAAGACCTTGAAGCGTGATGGATATCAGGCTATCCAATTAGGCTTTCGAACTGTTGAGGAACAGAAATTGTCGAAAGCGGAAATCGGACATCTTCGGTCTTCTGGTAGTAAAAAATTGTGGCGTACGCTGAAAGAATTTCGTGGACCATGGGAGCGTCAGCTTGGGGATACCGTTTCGGTAGATCTTTTCGAGAGTGGTGAAAAGGTTGATGTTCAGGGTATTTCAAAGGGGAAGGGTTTTCAGGGGGTAATGAAACGTCATAACTTTAGTGGTGGTCCAGCTACGCATGGTTCCATGTTTCATCGTGCCCCAGGTTCAATGGGGGCAAGTTCGTATCCATCAAGGGTCTGGAAGGGAAAAAAGTTACCTGGACATATGGGTGCGGAGCAGGTCACCGTTCGTGGGTTGAAAATTATTGAGGTTCGTGCCGAGGAAAACCTCTTGCTTATATTAGGGGCGGTTCCTGGTCCAACCGGTGGTTATGTTGTTATTCAAAAGGTGCAAAAGAAGTAATATTTATGGCTACCATTAACGTTGTGGATACAGCAAAGAAGTCAGTTGGTTCAATCGAATTAAATGATGAGATTTTTGGGGTCCCTTTGAAGGAGTCGTTGGTGCATACGGCCGTAGTCATGCAGCGAGCCTCCATGCGTCAGGGTACGGCAAGTACAAAAAGTCGTGGCGAGGTTAGTGGGACTGGGAAAAAACCGTGGAAGCAAAAGCATACTGGCCGAGCCCGTGCCGGTTCGAACCGGTCTCCTATTTGGCGGCACGGTGGAATTGTTTTTGGTCCTCGTCCACGAAGCTATGATTTTTCTATCCCTAAGAAGATGTATCGTGGAGCCATGCAATGTGCCCTTTCTTCAAAACAAGCTGAGGGTGAATTGTCTATTCTCTCTTCATTGCCTCTCCCTGAGCCAAAGACCAAGTTGCTATCTGCTGCGTTAATTAATTTTGGGGTGCATCGTTCAGTGTTATTAGTAGTGGGTGAAGGAAATGTCGGCCTACTTCGAGCGGCCCGTAATTTAAAAAAGGTTAAGGTGGTCCATCCTGGGGAACTTAATGTCTACGATATTATCCGTTATGAATCACTGGTTATTTTGAAAGACCAGTTGGAGAAAGTTCAGGAGTTGTGGGCATGAATCGTGATCCTTTTGATGTATTGATTAAGCCGTTATTGACTGAAAAAATTACCGGACTTCAAGACCAAGCAAATCGTGTGGCTTTCGTCGTAAGAAAAAACGCCACACGTGTAGAAATTCGCCTTGCCGTCGAGTCCGCATTAAAAGTAAAGGTGAAGGCTGTCAATGTGATGAATGTCATGGGAAAAACTAAACGACAGGGCCGTTTTGTTGGAAAGCGTGCAGATTGGAAGAAGGCGATTGTGACCCTTCGAGAGGGTGAGAAGCTTGAACTCTACGAAAGTGCGTAGAATGTTTAGTGATCTTGGTGTTCAGCGAAATCGTAATTAGGAAAGTGGGAAGAATATGGCAGTAAAACCTTACAAACCGACTTCACCGGGCCGCCGCGGGATGACCGCGATTGTTGGCGAAAGGCTTTCGACTGAGCGTCCTGAGAAGCAACTGATAAAAAAACATAGCCAAACTGGTGGGCGTAATAATCAGGGGCGAATCACGAGTCGGTTTCGTGGTGGTGGCCATAAACGCCAATATCGACAAATAGATTTCAAGAGAAATAAATTTGATATACCGGCAAAAGTGGCTCGTATTGAATATGATCCCAATCGGTCGGCAAGAATTGCCCTGCTTCATTATGTTGACGGAGAGAAAAGATACATTCTCGCTCCAGTCGGTTTGGAGGTGGGTGCAATGGTGCAGTCTGGAACTGGTGCCGATATTCGACCTGGGAATTCTCTTCCATTGGCTGCGATGCCATTGGGATCCACTATTCATAATATTGAGCTTAAACCTGGCAAGGGCGGTCAACTTGCACGAAGCGCCGGTGCTTCAGCGCAGGTGATGGGGCGTGATGGACATTATGTTCAGGTCAGGCTGACTTCCGGGGAAATGCGAAAAATCTTAGGTGTGTGTATGGCTACAGTTGGTCAAGTTGGAAATTTGGATCATGAAAACATCACTATCGGGAAAGCGGGACGATCTCGGTGGTTAGGAAGAATGCCGCATGTTCGAGGCGTGGTGATGAATCCTGTTGATCATCCTCATGGTGGTGGTGAAGGAAAGTCAGGTCAGGGTAATCCGCATCCAGTTTCACCTTGGGGTCTCCCAACAAAGGGCTTTAAAACTAGAAAAAAGAAAAAGGCCTCATCTAAATTTATTATTTCACGGCGGAAAAAATAATCCCGCGCGGAGTTCTTTATGCCTCGTTCAGTTAAAAAGGGTCCATTCGTAGACGACCATATTTTAAAAAAGGTCGAAAGAATGAATGAGAATCGTGAGAACAAGTTGATTAAAACTTGGTCTCGTCGTTCTACAGTTATTCCTGACATGATCGGCCATACCTTTGCTGTCCATAATGGAAAGAAATTTATTCCGGTTTATGTCGCTGATAATATGGTCGGTCATAAACTTGGTGAGTTTTCGCCAACGCGATTCTTTAAGGGGCATGGGGCTGCAAGGTCTGAGAAGGCTGTTGCGTTAAAGTAGGGAGAGGGGAACGGTTTATGGCGGAAGCGAGTGCAGTCCTACGTTTTGTTCGAATGGCTCCAAGGAAAATGCGGCTGGTCATTGATTTGATCCGAGGCCGTGGTGTATCTGATGCGTTATCAGTTCTCAAGTATCTTCCGAAGGCATCGGCTCCTATTTTGGAAAAGCTCCTGCAGTCGGCAGTAACCAATGCTGGGCAAAAAGAGTTGGGCGATCCCGAATCTTTAAAAATTGTTCGAGCATATGTTGATGGTGGGCCAGTTTTGAAGCGATCTCAGCCCAGGGCCATGGGTCGGGCGAATCCAATTCATAAGAGAACGAGTCATGTCACTATTGTAGTGGCCTCAAACAATGGTTCTTAATCGGCTCTTTGTTTTTTCTCTATTGTAGTTTTTTGATTTTTAGAAGAGGGGTAGGCGGCATTTATGGGTCAGAAAACGCATCCATATGGTTTTAGACTTGGGTATACCAGGACCTGGAATTCTCGTTGGTATGCCAAAAAAGACTATGTTAGATTTCTTCATGAGGATGTGCAGATCCGAAAAATCGTCAAAACCAGATTGTATCATGCTGGTATTGCTAGGGTTGAGATTGAGCGTTCTGGTAACCAGGTGAAGCTTATCATCCATACTGCTCGTCCAGGTATCATTATCGGACGAAAGGGCGCTGAAGTTGATAAGTTAAAGACCGGTTTTGAGAGTCAGTATGGGCGTGAGGTGTACGTCACCGTGAAGGAAATAAAAAAACCAGAATTGGACGCCCAGTTGGTCGCAGAGAATATTGCGTTGCAATTGGAGAAACGAGTTTCTTTTCGTCGTGCCCTGAAGAGAAGTGTTGCCGCTGCATTGCGGTTGGGCGCTAAGGGTATTCGGGTTGCCGTTGCTGGTAGACTTGGTGGAAATGAGATTGCTAGAACTGAATGGTATCGGGAGGGACGTGTTCCGCTCCACACCCTTCGCGCTGATGTTGAATATGGTTTTGCCGAATCAAATACGACCATGGGGAAAATCGGTGTGAAGACGTGGATTTATAAAGGCGATGCTGAGTTGCCCTCAACGATTAAAGGGGAGCCGTCTCTTTCTCTCTTGTAATTGGGAAAGGCGTGATTAATTATGTTAGCTCCCAAAAAAGTTAAATATAGAAAAGTTCATAAGGGTCGGTCGTATGGAAAGGCCTACCGCGGGGGAGAGGTTTCTTTTGGTCAGTATGGCTTGAAAGTGTTGGAGCCGGGGAGAATTACTGCTCGGCAGATTGAAGCTGCGAGAATCGCCATGACTCGTCATGTGAAGCGTGGTGGCAGAATCTGGACCAGAATTTTTCCTGATAAGCCCGTGACTAAAAAGCCTGCAGAAGTAAGAATGGGTAAAGGAAAAGGAAATCCTGAATTCTGGGTGGCGGTTGTGAAACCTGGTCGTATTCTCTATGAAATGGATGACGTGACGAGAGCTGTTGCAGAGGAAGCCTTTCGATTGGCTGGCCATAAATTGCCTTTGGCTACCAGATTTGTTGTTCGTGGAGAAATTAATATCTAAAGTTGAACATTATGAATATTAAAGAACTCAGAGGCATGGAACCAGAGGAAGTGGTTGGGAAAGTACATGATTTAAAGAAGGAACTTTTTCATTTGCGATGTCAGCTTGCTATGGGGCGCATTGAAAATCCTATGCGTATTCGTGAAGTACGGCGTGATGTCGCTAGGGCTCGAACGATTCTACGTGAAAAAGAATTAAATTCGTCTGGCTGATTGGGGGATAGGTGTTAAAGAATGTCTAATGAAATACTTCGAAGACGACGCGTTTCCTATGGAAAGGTTGTCAAGGATAAAATGGAAAAGACTGTGGTTGTGGCAGTCACAAGACTTGTTCCTCATCCTTTGTATGGGAAAGTGATGCGTCTGGTTTCTAGGTTGAAGGCGCATGATGAAAAAAACGAGTCCAAGGTTGGCGATAAAGTAAAGATTGTCGAAACTCGACCTCTGAGTAAAGACAAGCATTGGCGGGTTGCCGCTATAGTTGAACGAGGCGAAAATTCTCAGCAGGCATAGATATTTCTTACGCAGGGCAGGAGTTTTGAAAAGGCATGATCCAAAACCTTACAATCCTTGATGTAGCTGATAATTCCGGGGCTAGGAGCGTCCGATGTTTTCACGTACTTGGCGGAACCAGGCGTCGTTATGCCGGAATTGGTGATATAGTCGTCGTGTCCGTTCAGGAAGCTATTCCAAGGGCAGCCGTCAAAAAAGGCCAAGTGGTAAAGGCGGTCATTGTTCGTACCAAAAAAGGTGCTCGTCGTGAAGATGGGTCCTATATTCGCTTTGACCGAAATGCTTGTGTTTTGGTGAATAATACAGGCGATCCTTTGGGAACGCGAATTTTTGGGCCTGTCGCCAGGGAATTGCGAAAAAAGAAGTTTATGAAAATTATATCACTTGCTCCAGAGGTATTATAATGCCGAGCGGTTACCCCAAAAAACAAGTTGGTCATGGCCCTAAAAAAGCTCGAATCAAAAAAGGTGATACCGTCATGGTTATTGCTGGAAAAGAAAAGGGCAAAACTGGAAAGGTGTTAAGTGTCTCTCCCAATGCTGGGAAAGTGACCGTTGAAAAATTAAATATTATAAAGCGACATACAAAGCCAACTCAAACACATAAGCAGGGTGGAATTTTGGAGCGTGAGGCACCGTTTGCCATTTCCAATGTCATGGTTTTTTCCCAAGCTGTACAAAAACCCTCCAGGGTTGGGATTAAAATGTTGGATGATGGACGCCGTGTGAGGATCCTTCGGAAGAGTCCTGAGGAAGTGCTGGATACAGTTTAATGGGTACGACGAAAACAGACACAACAAGTCAAGCATCTGGTTCTGGAAAGCCCTTTCCTCGTCTTAAAGAGAAGTATCGGGGTGAGGTTATCCCGAAGATGGTCAATGATTTTTCCTATCAGAATTCCATGCAGGTTCCACGGTTGGAACGTGTGGTGATAAACGTTGGTATGGGAGCCGCGGTCCAGAATGCCAAACTTTTGGATAGTGCTGTCGCTGAACTCGCGTTGATTACAGGGCAAAAGCCTGTGTTGACAAGAGCCAAGAAGGCTATCGCCGGATTTAAGTTGAGGGAGGGCATGCCTATTGGTGCAAAAGTGACTCTCCGTGGTAACCATATGTTTGAATTTATGGATCGTTTGATGAATATCGCGTTGCCTCGAATTCGTGATTTCCGTGGTGTCTCACCGAAAGCCTTTGATGGGCGTGGAAACTATACACTTGGGCTTAAGGAGCAATTAACGTTTCCTGAGATCAAGTACGATGACGTGGCATCGATTCATGGGATGGATATTACGATTGTGACTAGTGCAAACCGCAATGATGAGGCAAAAGCGTTACTTTCCCATTTGGGGATGCCTTTTCGTTGATTTGATTAACTAAGGAATCGTGTCGGAGTAACTTGTGGCAAAGAAATCATTACGAATTAAGGCGGCTAAAGAACCGAAATTCGCGGTTCGTAAATATAACCGCTGTCCGTTATGTGGAAGACCTCGAGCGTTTTTACAGAGATTCCATATGTGCCGTATTTGTTTCAGATTTCATGGCCTTCGTGGGGATATCCCAGGTGTGACAAAATCCAGTTGGTAAATTTTATTATTGAGTAAGTCCCGTAATTTTAAGTGAGGAACGCATATGTGTATGACCGATCCTGTGGCTGACCTGTTTGTTCGACTGCTTAATGCTGGTCGGCGTGGTCATCCAACAGTAGGTATTCCGGCTTCAAGATTAAAATCTAATATCCTGTCTGTTTTTAAAGCAGAGGGATTTATTTATGGATTCGAACAAGAACCTTTAAATGGGCATCCAGGACTTAAGGTGTCGTTGCGGTATCACCCTGGTAGGGAAAAAAAACCACTCCTTGAAGGCATTAAGCGCATAAGTAAACCAGGATACCGTAAATACGTAGGAAAGTCCGATATCCCTCGTGTGATGGGCGGATTGGGGGTTGCATTGATTTCAACCTCCAGGGGGATCATGACGGATAGCCAGGCACGGAAAAGTGGCATGGGCGGAGAAGTCTTGTGCTACGCGTGGTAAGGGTTCATTAGTTTTTAACTAAATTAGGACAAAACAACAGATGTCACGAATTGGGAAAAAGCCTATTCCGATTGCTATGGGCGTAGATGTTCAAGTAGATGGTCGCCAAGTTAACGTTAAAGGCCCTCTTGGTCAGCTAAGCTGGGCCCTTGTTGATGGGGTTGGCGTTGAAGTGAAAGACGGGAATATTCATGTTGGGCGAAGTGGAGACACTCCTAACCTTCGTGCCTTACATGGCCTGATCCGTATGGAAATAAGTAATCTTGTCGATGGTGTCACAAAAGGATTTGAGCGTACGTTAGAATTGACTGGTGTGGGTTACCGTGCTCAGATTCAAGGACAAATCTTATCCTTAAACGTAGGCTTTGCTCATCCTGTTACCGTTTCTATCCCGGATGGTGTTCAAGCGACGGTGGATAAGCAGACTGTTGTGTTGGTGAAGGGAATTGATAAACGCCTTGTTACTCAAGTGGCCGCCAATATTCGACGCGTGCGACCGCCGGATGTGTACAAGCAAAAGGGCATTAAATTCCGCGGAGAAACGTTGATTAAAAAGGCCGGTAAGGCCGGCAAGAAATAGTGAGTCCTCATGAATGATTCTACAAAACGTCGAAGATTTGTTCGTCGAAAGGCGAGAGTTCGCAAGAAAATTTCGGGGATTGCCGGCAGACCAAGGTTAAATGTCTTCCGGAGTAATGCTCATATTTATGCGCAAATAATTGATGATGTTGAGGGGCGTACCTTGGTATCCGCTTCTTCCAGAGAGAAATTCATCCAAGATGCGGTTTCGACGGGTGGATCGAAAGAGGCAGCTAAGGCCGTTGGAAAGACTTTAGCGGAAAGAGCAAAAGCCGCCAATGTCACGGCAGTCGTGTTTGATCGTGGTGGGCGGTTATTTCATGGGCGAGTTAAAGCGTTAGCCGATGCTTCTCGCGAAGAAGGGCTCAAATTTTAGCCCAGGGAGATAATTATTCGTGCGTGTTAATCCTGAAGAATTAAATTTAAAAGATAAACTGGTCACTATCAATCGTGTGGCCAAGGTTGTCAAGGGTGGGAAGCGGTTCTCCTTTAGTGCCTTGGTCGTTGTCGGTGATGGGGCCGGGTGGGTTGGAATTGGAAAAGGCAAAGCTACTGAAGTTCCTCCTGCCATTGCCAAGGCCGTGGGCCGTGCCAAAAAACAATTAATCCGAGTTCCCATTAAAAATGGGAGTATCCCGCATGATGTTCATGGATATTTTTGCGGAGAACATGTGTTGATGAAGCCCGCCAAAGAAGGAACCGGCATTATCGCGGGAGGGGCCGTACGAGCAATACTCGAAGTATTGGGTGTCCATAATATTTCTGCGAAAACATTGGGTCGTGGAAACCCATTTAATGTTGTGCAAGCGACGCTTGAGGGTCTTGCCCAATTAAAGGATCCTGAAACCGTGAAGAAAAACCGTCAAATCCGAGAAATCGTTTCCTCATAACTAGGTTGGGTATAATAATTATTTATGGCTACTTCTAAACAAAAAGACGAAATGGACACAGTCTCCATTACTCTGAAGCGCAGTCCAATTGGTCGGTCTTACAAACAGCGGGAGTTTTTGTTGGGCCTTGGGCTGAGGCGCCTGCATCAAACCGTTGAACGTCCCAAAAACCCACAGGTTCTTGGATTAATTGATAAGGTTAAGCATTTGGTTGAGGTAATATAGAAATGAAGCTTCATGATTTACGCCCAGCGCCAGGGTCTAAGAAAAAAGGAAAGCGATTAGGACGTGGCCCAGGATCCGGTCGTGGTAAAACTTCCGGAAAAGGTCATAAGGGGGTTTTGGCTCGATCTGGAAATCCGAATATGGCTGGGTTCGAGGGCGGCCAAATGCCTTTAGCTCGTCGATTGCCAAAACGCGGGTTTCATAATCCTTTTCGTGTTGAATATAACATTGTCAACCTTAAAGTCCTCTCCGCCCTGTCTGATGTGAATGAAGTGACTCCACAATTATTGCATGAAAAAGGTATCGTTAAAAAACGATCCATGCCGATTAAAATTCTTGGTGTGGGGGAATTGACAAAACCTCTTGTCGTGGAAGCCCATAAATTTAGTCAGTCGGCCATTCAAAAGATTGAGCAAGCTGGCGGACAAGCTAAGGTCATAGGCAGTGCTTGAACGGCTCATTACGAGCTTCCAAAACATCCTTAAAATTCCAGAGTTACGAAGCCGTGTGCTCTTTACCCTGGCAATGCTGGCTGTGTATAGGATTGGGGCGCATGTCCCCACTCCTGGGATTAACAATAATGAATTAGCAAAGTTCCTTCTTGATCGTGGGGGGGCTCTTCTCGGATTTCTCGATATCTTCTCCGGAGGCGCTTTATCACGTCTCACAATCTTTGCGCTAGGCATCATGCCATATATCAGCGCGTCGATTATTATACAGCTGTTGACCGTGGTTATTCCGCACCTGTCGAAACTTGCGAAGGAGGGTGAGCGCGGAAGAAAAACGATCATTCAGTACACACGCTATGGCACAATTGGAATTGCTCTCGTTCAAGGGTTTGGAATTGCTCTAGGACTTGAGGGAATGAACCAAGGGCAGTTTGTACTCGAGCCTGGTTGGCCATTTCGTTTGATGACCGTCATTACCCTCACTTCAGGGACCGCATTTCTCATGTGGTTGGGTGAGCAGATTACGGAAAGAGGGGTTGGAAACGGGATCTCCCTTATCATTTTCGCCGGAATTGTTGCTCGACTCCCCAGTGCCGTTGTTCAAACAGTGGACCTATATCGAGTGGGAGAGCTTAGCCTTCTCTTCCTGATCCTTTTGGCCCTGGTCATGGTTGGCGTCGTGACAGCCATCGTCTTTTTGGAAAGTGGTCGAAGAAAGGTTCCTGTTCAATATGCCAAGCGGGTTATAGGACGGAAAGTGTATGGAGGTCAGAACACTCATATTCCGCTAAAAATTAATACGGCTGGAGTTATCCCACCAATTTTTGCTTCGTCCATCATTGCTTTTCCGGCGACGATTGCAGGCTTTATCCAGGTTCCGTGGGTTCAGGATATCGGTGCTCAACTCGCACCTGGGTCATTGGTCTATACGCTGATGTATGTCAGCATGATTCTCTTCTTTTGCTTTTTTTATACGGCTGTTGTCTTGAATCCAGTTGATATGTCGGACAACATGAAAAAATATGGCGGATTTATACCAGGCATTCGACCTGGGCAGCGCACTGCGGATTATATTTACAAGGTTCTGACGAGAATCACTTTTGCTGGGTCCATTTATTTGGCCATTGTCTGTGTCATCCCTGAACTATTGATTTATCGGCTTAATGTCCCATTCTATTTTGGAGGGACATCATTGCTGATTGTGGTTGGGGTGGGGTTAGATACCGCCCAACAAATTGAATCACATATGTTGATGCGCAATTATGAAGGGTTTCTCAAGCGCCCCCTGAAGGGAAGAAATGGATAGCCTTCGATGCGGTTAGTCTTTCTTGGCGCCCCAGGAGTTGGAAAGGGGACTCAAGCGGAAATGGTGTCAGCGCAGTTTGGCATCCCAAAGATTTCCACTGGAGATCTCTTAAGAGCCGGTGTCGCGCAGCAGACAGCATTGGGCCTTGAAGCCAAACAATTTATGGATCGCGGAGACTTAGTTCCTGATAAAGTTGTTATTGGCTTAGTTGAAGAAAAAGTGGGCACGCCTGAATGTGGCCAAGGGTTTATTCTCGATGGGTTCCCGCGAACCGTGCCTCAAGCCGATACGCTTTCTGGGTTGTTGGCTGGTAAGGGATTGTCCCTTGATCGTGTCATGCACTTTGTCATTCCACGAGAGGAAGTCATTAATCGACTGAGTGGACGAAGAAGTTGCTCAAAATGTCCTGCTGTTTTTCATGTAGAGTTTGTCCCTCCCAAACAGGAGGACATTTGTGACGAATGCGGAGGCGCCCTTATTCAGCGTAGTGATGATCGAAAGGAAACAGTGGAGTCGAGGTTGACCGTCTATGAAGCGCAAACCTCTCCACTGATTGATTATTATCGTGACAAGAGTTTGTTGGTTGAATTAGATGGATCAGGGTCGGTAGAAGGGGTGCAGGAACGCCTACTTGCTTTGTTGCCATCTTGATAAGCCTTGATGATTGTTCTAAAAACACTAGAAGAAGTCGAAATGATGGCCCAGGCTTCGAAAATAGTTGCAGAAGCCCATCAGGTTTTGAAAAAAGAAGTGAAACCTGGCATTACGACCCTGTTTCTGGATGGAATCGCGGAAGAGTTTATACGAAGCCATGGTGGTATCCCCGCGTTTAAAGGCTACCGGAACTATCCACGAACTCTGTGTGTGGCAGTCAATGACGAGGTCGTTCATGGAATTCCGTCAAATCGGGTGTTGAAAGAAGGCGATATCATAGGGCTTGACTTAGGTGCAATCGTTGAAGGATTTTATGGGGATGGTGCGATGACTGTCCCGGTTGGTCAAGTTTCAGACCAAGTCGCGACTTTGATGCGCGTGACGGAAGAAGCTATGATGAAGGGCATTGAGCAGGGTGTCGTTGGCAATCGATTGTCTGATATTTCGCATGCGGTACAACAACATGTCGAAGCCCATGGGTTTTCAGTTGTTCGAGATTTTGTTGGGCATGGGATTGGACGTGAGTTACATGAAGAGCCACAAGTACCAAATTATGGACGGCCAGGGCAGGGTCCTCGCCTTCAGGTAGGGATGGTGTTAGCCATCGAGCCTATGGTAAATGTTGGGGGATATCATGTCCGGGTTTTAGAGGATCAATGGACGGCGGTTACCCAAGATGGAAGCCTCTCTGCTCACTTTGAACATACGATGGCGATTCAACCAAGTGGCCCGCCAAGAATTTTAACGGCTCTGGCGCACTGATGAGGATAAAGGTTTCCTACTAGAAATCTACACATAATTATGGGCAAAGAAGACGTTATAGAGGTTCAAGGGGCAGTATTAGAGACCTTGCCTAATGCAATGTTTCGAGTGAAGTTAGAGAGTGGGCATAAGATTCTAGCCCATATTTCTGGGAAAATGCGCATGCATTTCATTAGAATTTTGCCAGGAGATAAAGTTACGGTTGAATTGTCTCCCTATGATTTGACGAGAGGCCGTATTACCTATCGCTTTAAATAATACGATATGGGTTGAAACATGAAAGTGAAATCATCAGTTAAACCAATTTGTTCAAAATGTACAGTCTACCGAAGACGCGGTGTGGTTCGGGTTCGTTGCGTGAATCCGAAGCATAAGCAGCGGCAAGGTTAATTAAATGTAAGTCTCAGCTACCAGGGACAGGGGACTGTCTGTCTGATGTAGCTGTGGGTGAGAGCAAGGAGGACGCATGGCTCGTATTTCAGGAATAGATCTTCCCGTCGGGAAGCGCGTTGATATTGGGTTGACGTATATCTACGGAATTGGAACGTGGACAGCGCGCAGTATCTTGCGGAAGACAGGCATTGATGGGGCGATTCGGGTGAAGGATCTCGGCGAAGAGGATATTGTCAAACTTCGAGAGATTATTGACCGGGAATGTAATGTGGAAGGTGATTTACGTAAAGATATCACGATGAGCATTAAACGGTTAATTGATACCGGCTCCTATCGTGGACTTCGTCATCGAAGAGGGCTTCCGGCCAGAGGACAACGAACAAAAACCAATGCTCGGACCCGTAAGGGAAAGCGACCCACAATGGGTCGTAAGAAATAGAAATTAACAAAGGGTGATTGCATGACTGTGAAGAAGGGCCGAAAGAAGGAAAAAAAGATTGTCCAAGTGGGAATTGCGCATGTCCAAGCTTCCTTTAATAATACCTTGGTGACGGTCACTGACATGAGTGGCAATGCTATCTCATGGTCAAGTTCTGGGAGCCTGGGTTTTAAGGGGTCGCGGAAGAGTACCCCCTTTGCGGCGACTCGTGCCGGGGAAGCTGCTGGAAGGAAAGCCATGGAACATGGGATGCGGCAAATAGATGTCTATGTCAATGGTCCTGGATCTGGCCGAGAATCGGCTGTTCGCGCCTTGCAATCCGTGGGATTGCGAGTCAATTTAATCCGAGACGTGACGCCAATTCCGCATAACGGATGCCGTCCTCCAAAACGACGACGAGTGTAATAATGGAGTCGTGGCTGCCTGAAGGGGTCAGCCATCATATCGAGAGCTGAGCAAGCTCAGGTTTATGTGAAAGGAAAACGAAGTGGCGAACTATAACGGACCAGTGTGTAGGCTTTGTCGGCGAGAAGGCGTGAAGCTCTTTCTCAAGGGAACTCGGTGCATGACGGACAAATGTGCAATAGAGCGACGGAGTTATCCCCCAGGGCAGCACGGACAAGGACGATCACGGGCGACAGACTATAGTGTGCAGTTGCGTGAAAAGCAAAAGTTACGACGAATATATGGTGTCCTGGAACGCCAGTTTCGGGTGATTTTTAGCCGTGCGGAACGGCAAACTGGTGTGACGGGTGAGAATTTGCTGCGGTTACTTGAGCAGCGTTTAGATAATGTTGTCTACCGTATTGGGTTTGCCTTATCTCGGAAACAAGCTCGTCAGCTCGTCAATCATGGGCATATTCTTCTGAATGGGAAGAAAGCGGATATCCCCTCATTGACCACCTCAGTTGGCGATGTCATTACGGTTAAACCAAAGAGCCATGAATTATTAGCGATTAAAAGTGCCTTAGAAGTGACCGAAGGGCGAGGGACACCTAATTGGATTGATGTGGATCGTGATGCATTCCGAGGGACGATTAACGCCACGCCATCCAAGGATGATATCGGGGCACCAGTGAATGAACAGGTGATCGTCGAATTGTACTCTCGATAACGTCACTATCTCGGTTTTGAAATGAACGCGACAAATATTTTGATCATACAAATTGAATATAGACAGATGAGGCGAAGGGGGGCGTAGATGAGCAAAGGGATGAAAGATTTTCAGCTGCCTATGCGGCTGGAGTTAGAAAAAGACACGGCCTCTGCCACCTATGGAAAGTTCACTGCTGAACCATTTGAGCGGGGTTTTGGAACAACCATTGGGAATTCCTTGCGGCGAGTATTGCTGTCTTCACTCCCAGGTGCTGCCGTGACATCGGTGAAAATTGAAGGGGCCTACCATGAGTTTTCTACCCTTCCTGGTGTCACCGAAGACCTGACCATTATTGTACTCAACGTCAAAGGTCTTCGATTGAAATTGAATACCGATAAGGCGAAGGCTGTTCGGTTAAAGAAGAAGGGGCCTGGCGATGCGACGGCTGCAGATATTGAACATGATGCTGATGTGACTGTGCTGAATCCTGAATTGAAAATCGCGACTCTTGATAAAGATGGCATGATTGATATTGAAATGATAGTCAAGCCAGGAAGAGGCTACGTCCCCGCAGAGCGAAATAAGGAAGAGGGACTGCCTATCGGGGTTGTTCCCGTCGATTCGGTTTTCTCCCCGATCAAGCGTGTGAATTTCCATGTGGAAAATGCTCGTGTTGGCCGAATGACGGACTATGACCGGCTGCACCTTGAAATTTGGACCGATGGAAGCATCACACCACAAGAAGCCGTTTCTTCGGCTGCGGGCATTCTGCGAGAGCACTTGGCGATTTGTATGCCAAGCGAAGAAATGCGCGAGGCTGAACCTGATTCATCCCAAAACGAGATGCAGGTTGAATTACATAAAAACCTCGCAAGAAGCGTGAATGAGTTAGAACTTTCCGTACGGGCAGCGAATTGCTTAAAAAACGCCAATATCAAGACGATAGAAGATTTGGTGCATCGGTCGGAAATGGAAATGTTGAAAACCAAAAATTTCGGGAAAAAGTCTTTAAACGAAATTAAAGAAGTCTTGCATGAAATGGGGCTCGGATTAGGAATAAAGGCCGAACCGGTCACTCCATTGAACTAGATTTAATCCATAGCGGTAGAAAGAGGGTACTCCAGTGCGCCACCGAAAAACAGGTAGACAATTTGGTAGAAATTCAAAGCATCGTCGTGCATTGTTCCGGAACCTGGTGACGTCCTTGTTGGAACACGAGCGGATTGAGACGACGGAAGCCAAGGCCAAAGAAATTCGTGGTATTGCAGAGAAAATGATTACTCTGGGAAAAGTTGGAAGTTTGCATGCCCGGCGTCAGGCGCTCAGTTTTATTATGAAAAAAGATATTGTCTCAAAACTTTTTGATGATGTCGCTGGACGATTTCGTGGTCGAGCTGGAGGCTATACTCGTATTATTCATACTCGGCGACGTCCTGGTGACGGTGCCGAAATGGTCGCCTTAGAACTCATTGAACGTGGGGCATCTATCAAGGAGGACAAGGATTCTGAAACCACATCCATCCAGGATACCGTCACTGAGAAAACCTAAAGGCCATATCGCTTCCTTCCTACAAAATTTTCAATTGCCGGCGAATTGGAGCTGTTCTCATTTCGTTCCCGCATGCATTTATCTAACTAGTTGACATTGTTATGTAATTCTGGTCTCTATCCAAGGGCTTGTAGTTTACTTGGACAGGGGCCTGTGCTATTCTTTTTCGGATCATGCAAGATTCATACTTGGAGTTAGGCAAGGATGTCCAACCGTTTCATGCGATGGACGCTGGGTGGAATCATCCTTGGCCTCGCCGTCTATTTGGGATATGTCGTGATTGGGCATGTGCGTTCCACTGCTCCTCCCCCTCCCATTGATTCCCCTGTTCTTGAAGATGCCGATGCGGGAATGGAAGGGTTTGTGTATCACCAAACCAAAGATGGTAAGGTGCAGTGGGAAGTCGCTGCGCAAAGAGCCGAGGTATTTGAAGAGAGACATGAGGCAACCCTGGTTGATGTGCAATTGCGATTGTTTGGACAGGATGGCGAGGACATGATGGTGGATGCCGATGAAGGGCTGATTAATACCGAGACCAATGACTTTTCATTACGCAATCAAGAGACGCCGATTGTCATTGAGCTCGCCAATGGGTTCACTATTTTTACCCCCGATCTCCATTGGATTGACGAAAAGCAAGAAATTCGAACATCAAGCCCAGTGACGATCCAAGGCAATGGTTTGACGATTACTGGAGTGGGCTTAGTGGGGTATCTTGAATCAGAGGAGTTTACTGTTCTGGATCATGTCCATGTGCAATCTTTATCTCAATGAGCGGTCGGGGGCTGTGGTCACCTTTGTGGTGGGAACCCTTGTCCTAGGGTTCATAGCGACCTCAGGTTTGGCTGCGTCTAGTAATCCTACGACTATTACGTCTGGGACCATGATAGCCCAGGGGAAGTCACGGAAGGCCATTTTTGAAAAGTCCGTGGTCTTAACTCGAGAAAATATGGTAATCCGAGCTGATCGCATGACGGTGTTTTTTAAAAAAGATGAACCCGGAAAATCGGAGAATTCATCAACCGAGAAATCATCAGACGATTCATTTGGACAGCAAGTGGATGTGGTCGAAGCCCAAGGCCATGTCATCATTGAAAAAGAAGATGGTAAAGCCACAAGTGGACGAGCCGTTTATTATAAAGACGAAGATAAGGTCGTGCTCACCGAAACTCCAGTGGCTTGGCAGAATGGGACCAGGGTGACCGGGACACGAATGACGATTTTCTTAAAAGAAGAGCGAAGCATTGTGGAAGGTGGATCCCATGTGGTTATCCAAGAGGAACCAGACAGTTAGGCCAATGCTTCTCCCCACAAGTCCGATATTTATTTGGAGTGCGCGGTTTTTATAACATCATGCGGCAACCCCGTGTTTATGCGAAGGAACTGAGAAAGAGTTTTAAGGGACGCGAAGTTGTTCGTGGCGTGTCTCTTGACGTTGAGGCTGGAGAGATTGTCGGTCTCCTAGGTCCCAATGGCGCAGGGAAAACCACAATTTTTGATATGGTCGTGGGGCTCTGTCAGCCCGATCATGGGCAAATCCTCCTGAACCGTGAGCCCATTACTCATTTGCCGATGTATCAACGGGCGCGGCAAGGAATTGGCTATCTTCCGCAGGAAGCTTCCGTGTTTCGTCGATTGTCCGTTGAAGACAACATCATGGCAGTGCTAGAGACGCTTGGTCTTTCCAAGCAAGAGAGGCTGATTCGACTGGATGAATTGCTGGGTGAGCTTGGTTTGACGAACCTTCGAAAAAGCCAAGCGTTTACCTTGTCAGGTGGGGAACGTCGGAGACTCGAGATCACTCGCGCGCTCGCCACGAAGCCAAGTTTCTTATTGTTGGATGAGCCATTTGCGGGTATTGATCCGATTGCGGTTTCCGATATCCAGGAAATTATTACATCGTTAAAAAAGAAAAACATTGGCATTTTAATTACAGATCATAATGTGCAAGAAACCCTTTCCATAACGGATCGAGCCTATATAATTAACGAAGGTACGATCTTAGAATCAGGCAATCCTGAAGCGGTCGTGAGTAGTCCGAAAGCTCGAGCTATCTACTTAGGTGAACGTTTCAAGCTCTCATAGGTATTAAAGGTTGGTGTGAGGATATGGAATTACGACTAGATTTGAAGTTGAGCCAGAGGTTGGTGATGACTCCCCAACTTCAACAAGCGATAAAACTTCTTCAGTTATCTAGACTTGAACTACAGCAAACGTTGTCTCAGCACCTCATGGAAAATCCCTTACTCGAAGAAGTCGGGGCAGACCAGGAAGAAGTCGAAAGCGTAGCCGAAGCCAAAGAGGTGGCGGCAGCTGATGGGGAAGCCAGTGGTGAGACGGAAACGACAGAATTTACCGAACCGTTATCCTCTGAGGAATGGGACAATTATTATGAAAGTGATTGGCGAGCAGGAGGTGCCAGCCAATCTTCTCCTATCAACGACGAAGATTTTCCTTCCTTTGAACAGACGCTGACGAGACCCGCCTCGCTTGAAGAACACTTGTTATGGCAGTTACGCCTGTCATCTGTGAGTGAAGAAGAGCAGGCCATTGGGACAGTCTTAATTGGCAATATCGATGAAGATGGCTATATCCGAACCTCTCTTGAGGAGATTGCGGAAGATACCCATGCGAGTCTTCATCAAGTTGAAAATGCCCTGGACCTTATTCAAACCTTTGATCCTCCCGGGGTGGCTGCGCGTGATCTTCAGGAATGCCTCAATATTCAATTGCGGCATTTGCATTATGGATTGGTAGGACGTGCCCATTCCGCCAATGGTACCGGGCCGGATTCATTACTCAAAACAATTATTGCGAATCATTTAACTGATCTTCAAAAAAAGCGGTACCCTCTCATCGCGAAGGAAGTCGGGGTGTCTCTTGAGGAAGTGTATGATGCCGTTCATATTATTGAGGGTTTAGAGCCTAAACCTGGGCGCCCGTATTTCTCTGATACGAATCAAATCATTATTCCCGATGTGTTTGTCTTTAAAGATGAAGGTGAATGGGTGGTACTGTTAAACGAAGATGGGGTGCCTCGAGTACAGATTAGCCCCTATTACAAACAGATGATGAGTGGAGGCGGAGATACCCCAGAGTCAACAAAAGTGTATCTTGATGATAAGATTCGAGGGGCACAGTGGATCATTCGCAGTCTAGATCAACGGAATAAAACCATTCTAAAAGTTGTGCGAAGTCTTATTCATTTCCAAGAACCCTTTCTTGATAAGGGTATTCAGCATTTAAAGCCTTTGGTTCTCAAGCAAGTTGCGGAAGATGTGGGGATGCATGAGTCAACGATCAGTCGGGTGACGACGAATAAATACATGTATTGTCCTCAGGGGATGTTGGAATTAAAGTTTTTCTTTAATGCTGGCATCCAACGATCTGATCCTGGGGCCGAAGATTTATCCTCTCTCACGGTCCGGGAATTGATACGTGAAATGGTGGCTCTTGAAAGTGCGAAGAAGCCTTTAAAAGATCAAGAAATCGTGGCGAGGTTGAAGCACCGTGGAATTATCATCGCGCGGCGTACTGTGGCGAAATATCGAGCCGAGCTGAATATTGCGCCGGCAAGTCAACGGAAACGGATGCCCTCATAACGACTTTGGTGGAATGAACCTGTCCTATTCCCCCACCCTTTACTTGATGGATGAACTTACGGATTGCGGAATGGACTCATCGATGGCGAGTGGTGACATTGTGGACTTGAAAAACCCAGAAGCGCGCCTTCAACTCGTGATTGTCAGTGGTGCCTCAGGATCTGGAAAAACCCTTGCGCTGAAATGCCTTGAGGATCTTGGGTTTTTTTGTGTGGACAATCTTCCGCCGGCATTGTTCCCAAAATTTGCAGAGTTGTGTGGACAGCGGAGTGGAGATGTTCGAAACATTGCCTTGGGCATCGATATACGAGAACGCGGATTTTTCGCCGATTTCTTTGACAATCTCTCACGCTTGAAACAGAGCACCTATTCCGTGGAGCTTCTTTTTCTAGAAGCCAGTGATGTCGTACTGACCCGCCGATTTTCAGAATCCCGTCGCCCTCATCCTCTTTTACCGCAGCAGCCCGTGATTGAGGGAATTCAATTAGAGCGACAACAATTGCAAGAATTGCGATCGGGTGCTGATCAAGTGCTGGATACCTCGAATATGACCGTGCATGAACTGCGCGATTGGATGGCACGACACTTTAGTGATGTAGACCATAAGCAATCCATGCGAGTGTCCTTGATGACGTTTGGGTATAAATTTGGCGTGCCCTATGATGCCGATCTAGTCTTTGATGTGCGTTTTCTCCAAAACCCAAACTTTGTTCCAGACTTGAAGGAACTCACTGGTGAACATGAGGCCGTGCAACGTTACGTATTTGAAAATAAAAATGCCGAAGGGCTCCTGACACATTTGCAAAATCTTTTTGTCTTTCTTTTTCCCCTATTTGAACAGGAACGACGAAGTTATTTGACTGTTGCCATTGGATGTACTGGTGGTCGTCATCGGTCAGTGTCTGTCGCTCTCAGACTCCAGCAGGTATTTCTCTCCTTAGGTCATGACGTGCAAATTCGCCATCGAGACATGCATCGCTCGTAACTTGTCACTTCGAACGCTGTATTTCTTCTTTTGTTAAGTTCCTGAGTCGTTCTTCCTCCCTCATCCCCTAATCTACGTTGCAGGGCCATGTTGAAAAAAACCGCCAGCGGCGTTCTCGCTCACGTACTATAGGTAGGCTCCGCGCGACAACATGGCTGCGGCCTTGTTGGTCGAACTTTTTTGAACATTCCCTCATCATTGATGAGGCTTGACTCATCTGAAGCCTTGATTGGCTATTGGCGTACATTATTCAACAGGCCCTTGCAGAGAATTATTGACTCATGCTTCTTTCTTATGGAGTGAAGTTTGAGTTTTGTGTGTCTTTGGAAAAATGATCGATGTTTAGTATCGGGCGATTTTTGAACCTCGCAAACATCCGAATGTCACTTGCCCCGTGGTTTGACGGAAAATTGGCCAACAGTGTAGTGTTGGAAGGTAAAAATTTTGTGGAGCATTCCGTGGTTTCTCATGGAAAATGATAAGGTTTTCACTGATTTTAAGGGTGTCCTTCTCTCATGCCTACCTCCTGGCTAGCCTCTTTTTTTCAACACCCACGAACAATCTGGCCATGGTCACAACCAACCCTAACAATTGGCTTTGACCTGGATTCACAAGCTATGACCTTTGTTGATCTCAGGGAAAAACAGGGTCGGCAATATGTGAATCAATGGGGGTGTGAAAAACTCGACACGAACATGGTGCAAGATGGGCGAATTCACA
This sequence comes from Nitrospirota bacterium, assembly GCA_027623995.1. Lineage (GTDB taxonomy): Bacteria > Nitrospirota > Nitrospiria > Nitrospirales > UBA8639 > Nitronereus. Next base: position 48,901 of record JAQBUF010000003.1, on the reverse strand, counting down.
ATAAGGCAGCCCTGGTTTCAGCCCTCACCCTATTTGTAGAAAAGTATCATCTCTCAGGTGCGTCCGTGGCGATGGGGGTCAATGGGGCGAGTGTGATGGTCAAGCGGATCAGTGTCCCAAGATGCCATCAACATGATTTGGACGATTATGTGATGTGGGAAACTTCGCAATATATCCCCTATGATCCTGAAGAGGTGTATCTTGATTTTTCACCATGTTCCTCAAGCCTCCTTGGTGAGACTATTGAAGATTTGGATATTCTTTTAATCGCGGCTAAGCGCGAAGCGGTGGATGAGCGAAGGGATGTATTGGAAGCTGTGGGATTGCACCCAGTGATTTGTGACGTTGAGGCGTTGGCGTTTCTGAATTGGACTTCAATGCATGAAGTGGTACAACACCATTCAACCTACCTTATTGCCAATCTCCGGGAGTCCATGATGAATGTTGCGGTGATGGTGCAAGGCGAGCCGTTGCTTGTTCGTGATGTGAATTTCTATTCTGTCTCCATTCACAATGAGGCAAGGACAGTTTTGAATAGTCTTGCCCAAGGTGCGTGGAGAAATGGCGAGCAAGCGACCATTGATCACGACCCATCACCATCTGAAAAAATGTTGTGGCTTGAAATCCTCAGTGAACTCAAGCGAACTATCGAAGGTGCAAAAGAAATGTTGCCGGACCTGGAAGTTGAAAAAGTTTTTCTGGCCGGTCCTCTTGCCGAACGTTGTGGACTACAGGAGGAGCTTCGCCAAAGTTTCTCGATTCCAGTTTGTCGTTTAGGCCTGACCTCGCCTGTGAAGTCACACGAAGTAAAGATAGGATCTCAACCTTTGTCTCCCTTGACCCATATAGCCGAGGGATTAGCCCTCCGAGCATTTCATGGATAAGGTCCTAGATGATTGAGATTAATCTACTCCGCAGTTCCCTAGACAAAGAGCGAGGCCTGCGTCAGCGGTGTAAGAGCGAAGCGGTCGTGGTGTTGTGTCTGTTCTTGGGGCTGGTGCTCGTTTGTGGGTTTGTCTGGGTAGACTTTGAACGGACTCTTGCACAACTTCATAGCCAAAAGAATTTGAAAGCTGCACAGCTTGTCGAGTTGAAACGGCGACATGAGCAATTTGAAATAATGAATCGGCAAACTGCAGACTTGGTGAATAGGAGTCAACAGGTGATAGCTTTGGCCGCTCAACAGCGACAACCCCTTCAACTACTTGATGCGGTAAGTCGCAGTCTGGATCCTTTGAACATTTGGTTGGCAAAACTTGAAATGAAACGCGAGCAGGTCACGCTTGTGGGGTTTGCCCAAACAAGAAATCAAATCGTGCAATTTTCTCGAAACCTTAAGGGTCAGGAACTCTTTCAATCCGTGGCAGTTCTTGAAACGGGTAAGAAGACCAGAGAATCCTCTCTCTATCCATTCACCATGAATCTTCTTTTAATGTCGGAGTTACATGCTGTCTCGCCTTCTTGAGTGGTTTGATGTCACCCCCATGGTCCAGAAGGCCTCTCTCTTTGGGCTGTTTATGGTGCTCTGCGGGGGAGGGTTTTATTGGGTGGTTGCTGAACCTCTTTTGGTTCAGGTTGATGGTGCGAAAATGGAAATTCATGATCTTGAGGAAAAGTTACATCTCTATGCTCGATCAGATGGACAGATTGGGAAAACGAAAGAGGAATTATCTCAATGGGAGTCCCTGGTCTCCAGGCAAACAGCCAGGCTTGGGTTAGACGTGCCCATGAGCCAGGTCCTTTCGGATATGTCACATATCGCAGATGAGGCTGGGATCCTTTTGACATTATGGAAACCGGATCAGCAGGAGAGTGGTGATGGGGAGCCTCGAGTCGTCCGTCACCTTCAACTTCATATTGAGGGTGGGTATCATCATGTGGCTCAATTTCTTGATCGCACCCAATATCTCTCTAAGATGATGGGGGTGTTGGCCCTTACGATGGATCGTGTCGATTCAGACGATAAACATTCTACCGTGCGAACCACAATTGACTTTGTGGGGTATGAAGCGAAAACTCCAACACTTGCCAATCATCACAAAGAGTCCACCAGTCCTTCATCGTTAGAAGGCAAAGGGTAAGGGCCGATATGTCCGCCAGTCATTCATGGGTGCCAAAAGGTGTGTGGATAACCGGCTTTGCGTTGATTGCCATGGGGGGTGGTCTGAGTAGCCACTTCGTATTTCCAGCATTCGGAACTGACGCTATTTTTCTTTCAGAAAAAGGCGAAAAGTTTTCTGTGAAAAAGGTTGATCAACCATACACCTATAACGTTGAAAATCGTCGAGATCCTTTTCTCCCGTCGTCAATTTCTCATACTCCTGAAGAGCCTACCGTTACTGGTTTGCCAGAGTCGGTTCATGCCGAAGAGGGGGTACGTGTCCTCGGCATTATTTCAGGCAAACGTGGATATCAGGCCATTTTGAAATTGCCTAATGGGGAACGTGTTGTCGTAGGGCCAGGGAGTTTACTTGAAGGTCTTTCGCTATCCGTCACAGACATCACGAATGATTCAGTCGTCGTCGCTCAGCCCTTGGAAGACAACGTCGACTCGCGTATATTGGAAACGACGTTATTTCTTTCTCCCTGAATGGCTTATAGGGGACATGGATCTCTGGAATTATTTGCGTCCATCCTTTTTACAGCGCTCTGTGTATTCGAGCGAACCCGTCAGCCCAATGAGGGCCTTTGAAACGTGTTGTTAAGAAAATCGCAGTTCAGCGGGGAGTCGATGACATTACCATTGTTATTCAGGGTGATGGCCCTCTGACGTACCGACTCAGTCCTGTGGGTGTGCAGCGTCTAAGTCTCGATCTTCCAAATGTGATCCCGGCCATTCGATTTCAAGAGTTGCCCATTGATCATGTGTTATTGAAACGTATTCGAATTGGTCAACATCCCCAGAAATTACGGTTGGTGTTTGATCTCAACTATTCACTTGATAGGGGCGTGCAATACGCGATCAAGGCCACCGGAGACCAACTCACCTTGCGCCTGTCCTTAAAGTTGAAGGCCCAGGAATGATGGTGGAAATGATTTTGGCAATAAGGGGAATGAATCCGCGAATACACATGGCTGTTGTGTAATTTCTTTGTCGATCACGTTATTATGGTTTTATAAGTCTTTGATCAAAGAGTCTGAGTGTTTGGTATTTCTTACATAAGGTGTACATATGTTGCGCTATTTAAACGCAGGTGAGTCTCATGGGCAATGTCTCATGGCAGTGCTTGAAGGTGTTCCAGCGGGGTTGCCCGTTACTGCAGAAGAGGTCAATAACGATCTGGCACGGCGGCAAGGTGGGTATGGTCGTGGAGGACGAATGAGGATTGAAAAAGACCAAATCGAGTTTACCTGCGGGGTGCGTAAAGGGATGACTTTGGGCAATCCTCTTGGCCTTCTCATCCGTAACAAAGATTGGGAAAATTGGAAAGACATCATGGCGGTCGAGCCCGGTCCTCCCTCGACAGAGCGAGTGGTGACTCGTCCCCGTCCCGGCCATGCCGATCTTGTTGGTGCGATCAAATATGGCCATCGTGATATTCGAAATGTCCTTGAAAAAGCCAGCGCTCGTGAGACGGCTATTCGTGTGGCCGTGGGTGCGGTAGGGAAAGCGCTACTGGGCCAATTTGGCATGAAAGTGGTGAGTTATACCATGGAGATTGGTTCGGTGGTGGCTCCATCGCCTGATGATCCATTAGAGGCCTATGCCAAGGCCGAAGAATCACAAGTGCGTTGTTGGGATCAAGAGGCTGGAGAAAAGATGATCGAAGAAATTCGTTCAGCCAAACATAAAGGCGATAGCCTTGGTGGCGTGTTTGAAGTCGTGGTGACGAATCCTCCCATTGGGTTGGGAAGTTATACCCAGTGGGACCGGCGGTTGAGCGCTCGTCTGGCTATGGCGGCCATGAGCATTCAAGCGATGAAGGGCGTTGAAATCGGCATGGGGTTTGAATCGGCCCGCCGATTTGGTTCCGAAGTTCATGACGATATCTATCCAGATGAATCTGGCACCGGGTTCATGCGAAAGACGAATAATGCTGGTGGGTTAGAAGGGGGGATCACCAATGGTCAACCCATTGTCATTCGCGTTGCTATGAAGCCGATTGCCACATTGTACCGACCAAAAAACAGTGTCGACATTCAGACGAAGCAACCCTTTGAAGCCACGGTCGAACGTTCCGACATTTGCACGGTGCCGGCGGCTGGTGTCGTTGGCGAAGCCGTGATTGCCTATGAAATGGCGAATGCCATGATGGAAAAATTTGGTGGGGATACTCTTGATGAGATGAAGAGAAATTTTGATGCCTACCAAGCCTATGTAAAATCATTTTAAGCGAGTCAATGCTCGTTTGAATACTTTGTGCTATTCTAATTGCCTCTGGCAGGTGTTTTTTGCCAAAAGCCTGGTAAGGGAATAGTGAAAGCGTATCCACTCAATGCCTCAAATCAAGACCAAAAAAACTGGACTCGTTCGAGTCGGACTCGGGAAGCGAAGCTATGACATAGCCATTCATCCTGGCGGTCTCACGCAATTAGGCCAATACCTCAAGGATCTTGGTTTCTCGGGGAAAGTTGGAATTATCACCAATCCGGTATTGGAAGGGCTCTACGGTCGAACCGTCGAACAATCTTTAAAGCGTGCGGGATTTCAAAGCCATATGATCTCTATTCCCGATGGGGAACGCACCAAGACTCTTCGTTGGGTCGCTCATATTCTCGATCAGTTGATGGAACAACGGTTTGAACGGCAGTCCGTCCTCGTGGCTTTGGGCGGTGGCGTGATTGGGGATTTAACAGGGTTTGTGGCATCGGTCTATCTTCGGGGTATTCCCTTTGTCCAAGTGGCGACGACATTAGTGGCGCAAGTTGACTCAAGCGTCGGTGGAAAAACTGGGGTCAATCATCCCTTGGGAAAAAATATGATTGGCGCGTTTTATCAACCATCATTGGTCTTGCTCGATACTCAGACCCTGGGAACATTACCCACACGCGAATGGATTGCCGGCCTCGCTGAAGTCATTAAATATGGCATGATCGCCGATCGAAATTTTTTTACCTTCCTTGAAAACCGCATGGACGATATCGTGGGCATGGAACAATCAGCCTTGCACCATGTGGTGAAGCGATGTTGCGAAATCAAAGCCTCGGTGGTCGCCAAAGACGAGCGAGAGTCAGGCTTGCGACGAATTTTGAATTATGGCCATACCATCGGCCATGCCTTAGAATCGTTAGGAAAATATAAGAAGTATATTCATGGAGAGGCCGTCGGAATAGGAATGGTCTGGGAAGCAGATCTTTCGCAGACCCTCGGGTTGTGTTCCAAGCAGGTTGTGACAAGGCAACGTGATTTAGTGAAACGAGCAGGTCTTCCAACGGAATTGCCGACAGTGACGTTTCGAGATTTATGGGCCGCAATGCTTCATGATAAAAAGGTCGCGCAGGGACTGGTGTATTGTGTGCTTCCGAAAGCCATTGGCAAAGTGACAGTTGATCCTTTAGATCAGAAGGCTGTGAAGTCCTGGTTCAATCAACTTGGAAAGAATCGAACGTGATATTGAGTCATGGAGCTACAACAACAATCGTGTTCGTGAGGGGGATCAGGATTTTATGACTGTGGTCAAGGCCAAACCCAAACCACGTAAACCAGCCAAAGATGTCAAAGTCGTCCTTCGAGAACGCACGCGTGAGATCGAAGTCCTCTATCGGATTAGCGAGTCTATTAGTAGTACGCTGGACTTAGCCTCTGTGCTCAAGCATATCGTCGAAGTCGTCGTGGAAGTCACCAAAGCCGATTCGTGTTTGTTGTACCTGGTGTCGACTAATCGAGATGAACTGGTGTTGAGGGCCTCAAAGAATCCGCATCATAAACTGATTGGGCGGACATCTCTCGGGCTTGGGGAAGGCATCACAGGATGGGTGGCACAAGAAAAGGTTCGAGTGGTCATCCCACGTAATGCCAGTGACGATCCACGATTTCGGTTTTTTCATAATTTGCCTGAAGATCGGTATCAATCCTTTGTGTCACTGCCCATTGTGACTAAAGGCAATGTGGTGGGTGTCATTAATGTTCAGCATAAGCGAACCAAACGGTATCAAGACGCCGAATTGGCTTTGCTGTCGACGATCGCCAACCAAGTGGGTGGCGCCATTGAAAACGCACGGTTGTATGAAGACATGCGGCGTCAGGCGCTCCAATTGGACACCCTGTCTCAAGTGTCGGAAACCGTGGCCTCCAATCGGCTCATCGATGATGTGTTAGATTTAATTGTGACCATGACCGCGGAAATGATGAATTCAAAAATTTGTTCGCTCATGTTAGTGGATGAGCAAACGGGTGAACTTCGCATTGCGGCCACGCAAAGCCTCAGTGCGGCATACCGGAGAAAACCTTCGCTGAAGTTGGGGCAGAGTATCAGTGGTCGTGTGGTCAAGGAGCAGCAGCCGATTTATGTCTCAGATGTGACAAAAGAGAACGAATTTTTTTATCGTGATTTGGCCAAGAAAGAGGGATTGCGTTCGTTGCTCTCTGTGCCCATGATGAATAAAAATAAGGTCATTGGGGTCATCAATGTGTATACCTCAACGGTCCATGTTTTTGAGGCTGAAGAGATTAAGATTATCCAGGCCATTGCCAATCAGGCGGCAGTCGCCATCGAGCATACGCGGCTTGTTGAGAAATCATTTGAAATGCAGGAAGCCTTGACCGTTCGAAAGGTTGTTGAACGAGCCAAAGGCTATCTCATGCAATCGAGAAAAATGACTGAGAGTGAGGCCTTCCGATTAATTCAACGGCAAAGTATGAATATGAGGAAATCCATGAGAGAGATAGCTGAAGCCATCATCCTAGCTGGGGAATTGGAAGGACGGATTGAGCGTTAATCTTGGCCATGCATGTTGCTTGACAGTGTTACGCCGACTTGTTACAAGCGGGTGTGACGGTCGAGGATAAAAGAACGTCCTCATGACAAAATGGCGTTTCTGGACAAAGGCGTCCTACATTCCTTAATAGGGATGAGGGCGTTTTTTTTTGCTATGAAAACTTATCGAATTGCTATGGTTCAGATGAATCCCACCGTTGGGGATTTACGTGGGAATGTCCGCGCGATGACCAAGTGGCTGAAGGAAGCCCGTCGCGCGCAAGCGGATATTGTCGTCTTCCCGGAATTAGTGATTACCGGTTATCCTCCAGAAGATCTTGTTCTCCGCAAAAGTTTTCGTCTCGATGCACGATTGGCGTTGGACCATTTCATGAAACAATGCCGAGATCTGACGGTGGTGGTTGGATGTCTTGAAGAAGGTAAAGGGCGGAGGGTGAATAACCCCACGTTGTTGGGGGTGCCCTCAGGCCCACCACAAATTTTCAATGCGGCTGTGGTGATTCAAAACTGTCAGGTTGTGGCCACCTGCCATAAATCGTTGTTGCCGAACTATGGCGTTTTTGATGAGAGTCGATATTTTCATCCAGGTCGACATGCATTGGTTTGTGTCATCAATGGGCTTAGAGTGGGCGTCAATATTTGTGAGGATATTTGGTCTGCGGATGGGCCAACCCGAGACCAAGTCAGCCAGGGGCAAGCCGAATTAATCATTAATATTAATGCCTCGCCCTTTCACAAAGGGAAACATGTGATTCGTGAACGGATGCTGACGCAACGAGCCAGGGAAAATGGCGTGATTCTGAGCTATACCAATATGGTGGGTGGGCAAGATGAAATGGTCTTTGATGGCCATAGTCTGCTTGTCGATGCTCAAGGCCAGGTCATGGCTCGGGGAAAATCCTTTGAAGAAGATCTTGTCCTGGCAGATCTTCAATTTGATGCCCAACTTCCTTCCCGAATCGTTGCAGGGAAAACGTTGAAAGGCCAGGTGTCCGTTTCTTATCCCATTAAACAAGTTGTGGCCAATATGAGTGTTGAGGAACCGAAAAAAAAGGCCATTATGCAAAAGCCTTTTGTGAAACTCACCTCGGTCGAAGAAGTCTATCGGGCTCTGGTCGTAGGGGTACGAGATTATGTCAGGAAGAACCATTTCTCCACGGTCGTGATTGGGATTAGCGGAGGCATTGATTCGGCGCTTACGGCGGTGATTGCCGCCGATGCGTTAGGCCCAGATGCCGTCACCGGTGTGTTCATGCCCTCAAAGTTTACGTCTCGAGCAAGTCGAACTGATTCCCGAGCATTGATGCGCAGTCTGAAATGTCCTTTGCTCACGATCCCGATTGCCAGGATGTGGAAAGAATATTTATCACTCATGGCTACCGCTTTCGAAAACAGACCACACGATGCTACGGAAGAAAATTTACAAGCCCGCATTCGTGGAACGATTTTAATGGCCTTGTCGAATAAGTTTGGGCATTTGGTTCTGACGACGGGAAATAAAAGTGAGATGAGTGTGGGCTATGCCACCCTCTATGGTGATATGGCTGGTGGTTTTGCGGTGATTAAGGATGTCCCCAAAATGCTGGTGTATGAGTTGGCCAAATATCGTAATCGTCAGGCTTTCCAAACTCAGGCCAAGGGCCTGATTCCTGTGCGAATCATTGAACGTCCACCTTCGGCAGAGTTGAAAGATAATCAAATGGACCAAGATTTTCTTCCGCCCTATGAGGTCCTTGATCGGATTTTAGAAGCCTATGTGGAAGAAGATCGTTCTCTTGAGGAAATCGTGCAGTTAGGGATTAAACCTCAGATGGTTCGGCAAGTACTCGCCATGGTGGATAGAAGTGAATATAAGCGGCGGCAATCGCCAATTGGTATTAAGATTACCCCGCGTGCATTGGGGAAGGACCGACGCATGCCAATCACCAATCGATACGTGAAACACTAACAGCGAAAAAGGCGATATGGAGCACCCCAGCCAATCCCAACATAGTAAGACTCTTACCGGGAATGATGATTTCACATCGACTCAAGCTGTGCTGCAAGAGCGCCGCGATGGTCTTGGGCAACGTTTGCGCGATGGTGCTTCCGCGGCCGAAGTCGTCTCGGGCTTTACGGACTTAGTGGATTCTGTCTTGATTGCTCGGTATCGGAATGTGATTCACCAGCATGTCGATGAGTCTGCTGTCGGGATGCAGCAATGTTGTCTGGTTGCCGTAGGAGGGTATGGACGTCGGGAGTTGTCGCCCTATTCGGATATCGATGTAATGGTGTTGTATGGCGCAGGTGGAGAAAATGTCGTCAAAACGTTGTCTGCCCAAGTGTTGCATCACCTTTGGGATTTAGGGTTTCAGGTTGGCCATAGTGTTCGATCGATTCAAGATTGTCTGGTATTGGCAGAAGAAGACTTATCAGTGAAAACGGCCTTGATGGAATCGCGCTTTCTGACGGGAGGGGCGGCAGTCTATCAGGAGTTTCAGCGACGCTTTTCCCGACGTGTTTTAGGTCGTCATGTTGATCGGTTCATTCTTGAAAAGATCGAAGAACGAAAACGTGATTACGAAAAATTTGGCGAGACGATTTATTTGCTCGAGCCGAATATCAAAAAAACCAAAGGGGGATTGCGCGATTTGCATATGCTGCAATGGGTGGGGATGGCCAAATATCAAGCCGCCACGCTTCAGGATCTGGCGAATGGAGGGATTCTCGCTCATCAAGATTATATGGAACTGATTGAGGCCAGAGAGTTTTTATGGAAGGTTCGAGCCATCCTGCATCTTGAGGCTGGACGTGCCCAAGATATTCTTTCATTTGAAGAACAGGTGCGGTTAGCCAAAGAATTTGGTTTTCACGATCAAGCTCATATGTTGGCTGTTGAGCAATTCATGCAGCTGTATTATCGGCATACCACGGGAATCTATGATCGATGTGCCCGGTTTGTGAATAGGTCCCAAGATCAATCCTGGTGGGATCGAGTGCGGGGGTGGTGGCCACGGCCTTTGATCAATGGGTGTTTCTCTTTGTCAGGGACAAACCTTGCCGTGCCCCAAGATAAGCTTCTTGACGTCCTTCACAATCCAGGGACCTTGCTTGATTTGTTCAAACTGTCCCAGGAACGGGCTCTCTCCATTGATGGTCTGACGCTTGAAGAGATTCATCGACACATGGAGGGTGTCTCAGATGAAGTCTTTTGCACTCCGTCTGCCAGTCAGGCGTTCCGGGATATCCTCTCTGGACCTGGATTGGTGGGGAAGACCTTGACACTTATGCATCAAGCCAGAGTCTTGGAAAAACTGGTTCCGGCGTTTGGGCGTGTTCGTGGGCTCATGCAGTTTAATCAATACCATAAATATACCGTCGATGAGCATAGCCTGTTTGCCGTCCTAGAAGTTGAGCGATTGGGAAGTCAGTCCGGAATTTTTCATGATGTTTATCAAGAGATTCATCGGAAGGATCTGTTGCATCTGGCGGCATTGTTGCATGATATTGGGAAGGGGCTTCCTGAAGATCATAGTGAGGTTGGACGAAAAATTGCTCGAGAGGTTGCAGCTCGATTGCAGTTGGATCCACAGGAATCCCGAACCTTAGAGTTTCTGGTATATCAACATTTACTCATGGCCAACACTGCATTTCGGCGCGACCCTTATGATGATAAGGTGCTACTAAAGTTTGCTCGAGCCGTTGGTACACCAGCGCTGTTAAAAAAACTACTGATCCTGACTGCGGCGGATATTGCCGCTGTGGGACCGGGCACCTTGACTAAATGGAAAGAGTCTCTGTTGATGGAGTTATATTTACGGGCGCTGCCCGAAGTCTCGGGTGGACGTGAAGCCGTTGAGGTGGCGCAGAATTGTCACGATATGGCGAAAGAAGTGTTTAGCCTATGGAACGAGGTAGCTGCGGCGGCTGAGGATTTTGAGAAAACCCCATTACTCCCCGATTCTCATCTGGATTGGATTGAAGCCCAGTTAGGAAAGTTTCCTCTACGGTATTTGACTGGAACCCCACGAGATCGGATGACCGCTCATCTGCAAGCCTTGCAACGGCTTTCGAATACGAGTCCCATTGTCGAGTCGGCGTATCATGCTGACTTGAGAGTTTGTGAATATACCTTGATTGCTCGCGATCATATGGCCCCTGGAATTTTTATGAATGTGACGGGGGTGCTGGCGGCCTTAGGGCTCCACGTCCTGGATGCACAAATCATGACGAGAAGTGATGGGATAGTGTTCGATTCCTTTTTTGTGGAGGACTCGGATTTTGATGGACCGCCTACTGAAGTGAAGCGTCAAAAAGTGGGGAAGGCGATCATTGATGTCTTGTCCGGACATGAATCGATTGAACATTTAATGAAACGAGGCCAACGTCTTTCTTTTGAACGGCCATTTCCAGTTTCCCCCAAACCTGCGGATGTTCAGATCGATAATGAAACCTCTGACCAATTTACCATTCTTGATGTGTTTGCTGATGACCGGCAGGGTTTGTTATCGGTGATAGCCAGGACATTATTTGAATTGGGGTTGTCCATTCATGCTGCAAGGATTGCGACAAAACTGGATCAGGTGGTTGATGTGTTTTACGTCACCGGTGTTCAAGGGGGAAAAATTGAAGATAGTGATGACTGCGAGAAAGTCAGAAAAACCCTTGGCGAGGCTGTGGATAGATTTCTAAAATAGGTGTTCTCTCTGCTCAGTGTTTTAGCGAGGAAGTTTTCTTGCCAAAATCCAGCCCTTGTCAGCTAAGCATTGCTCTATGGCTACGGAAGCTCCTGCGAGGGTAGGATCGAAACCCAAGACTCCCTTCCCGCCTTTTCCCCCGCTAGGTAATCCCAGCGCCTCTTGGCATGCCACCGTATCTCGTTCAAATTCTCCAGGCTGTGCATTTGATTTCGCCCAATATAAGGGTTCTGTACATCCAGAGAACAATAATCCCAGAACGGTTAAAACAAACCAGTGGCTCGAATGAATGGAATAAGAGTGAGAGATTATCCAAGATTTCATGATGCGTTCTTGTTCTTTTCTGAAGAACAATTGTGCCTGAGCCCCTTCAGCGTGAGCAAGATCAAGAGTGATTATTTGGGGATTAGCCAGGAGTTCGATCAAAGGAATGTGGGGGAATTGTTATTTGCCAAAGAGGCGTGGAAGGGTAGGAGCTGTGTTATATAGTCTTAGAATCAAATGAGCATAGAGATTCCTGTCGAGACTAAGATGACCAACAGTCCAAGTTTTAAAACATTCCCGGAAATGACTTTGGTCAACATCGAGCCAATGAGCACTCCGGGTAGCGACCCAACCACGAGCCATCCGACTAAATTGAGATCCACAGTTCCCAATTTCATATGGGCGAGTCCCGTGACCCCTGTCAGCATGACGGCATGAACAATATCCGTCCCGATCATAATTTTTGGAGTGAGTCGATAAAAGAGGAGCAAGAAGAGGATGATCATGCTGCCGGCACCAACTGAGGTGAGTCCGACGAGCAAGCCTCCTTCTATGCCTATAAAAAAAGCACCATTGTACCGGTTGAGATACCCAGGGAGGCGTTCTCGCAAAGTGAGACCACCTTTTCGTTCAAGATAGCCCTGAAACATTAACAGGAAGGGGATGGTGACTAACAGGACTCCGATCATTGTGGTCAGAATCCCATTAATCGCTTCTCCATACAGAGATTGAAGATAGGCCAGGATGGCAACGCCAATTAACGCTCCAGGAACACTGCCAATGGCCATGGCGCCGGCAAGTTTCCAATCAACATTACCGTGACGCCAATGAACAATGGCTGCACCGACTTTGGTCAACGTCGCAAAGGTGGCTCCTGATCCCACGGCGATAATCGGAGGGGTCTGTAGTCCGAAAATGAGGAGAGGCAGTAAGAGCACGCCTCCCCCCAAGCCAGTAAGCCCGACTAAGGCTCCAACTAATAGACCGATTGAAGCCGTACATGAAATACATTCCACAGTGAAGATCTCAGTGAAACAATCTTAATATTATCACTAGGGGACGAGGGCTTAATCTTTGTCAGCCCCAATGTATCCAGCCTTTTCCAAATACAGGAGGATTTCCTGGGCTGCGGCTTCTGGTGTTCTTTCGGTCGTCTGCACCACCACTTCTGCATTCGTTGGTGCTTCGTAGGGATCGGAAATTCCCGTAAATTGTTTCAATACGCCAGCTCTGGCTTTCGCATAGAGGCCCTTGCGGTCCCGTTCTTCACATACCTCAAGAGAAGTACTGACGTGGACAAGCACAAAACCGCCCCCATTGCTTTCCACCATACTGCGGACTTCTTTTCTGACGGATTCGTAGGGTGCAATTGGAGCACAGATTGCCACACCACCGTTTTTGGAAATTTCCGAAGCCACATATCCAATTCGACGAATATTAATATCCCGATGCTCACGAGAAAATCCCAGTTCAGATGACAGATTTTTCCTGACCAGGTCCCCATCTAAGAGTGTAACCGGTCGCCCTCCCATCTCCATGAGTTTCACTAAAAGCACGTTGGCCAATGTCGATTTCCCTGATCCTGATAGGCCAGTAAAAAATATCGTGAACCCCTGATGGTGTCGTGGTGGGTGAGTGCGCCGCACTTCTTTGGCAACCTCGGGGAAGGTGAACCATTGGGGAATGGATCTTCCTTCAGCCAAGCGTCGACGAAGTTCGGTGCCAGATATATTTAAGACCCGGGAGCCATCGGGGACTTCGTTTAACGGTACGTATTCATCTCGTTCTTCTAAGTACACCATTTCCTGGAATGGGACCATCTTAATGCCTAATTCTTATTCATATTTGACCATGAGTTCCTGGGCCGCATAAGGGTCATAGAAGGGGATTCCCTTCGAATCCTTTCCGGGGCCGGCATGATCGCGGCCAACAATGAAGTGCGTACAGCCATAGTTTTTTCGGATAATGGCATGCCAGACAGCCTCGCGTGGTCCAGCCATTCTCATGGCCAGAGGCAATAATGCCAAGCGCACACTCTGACCGGGGTACCGTTGGAGGAGTTCTTGATAACATCGAACCCGGGTGTAATGATCCACATCTCCTGGTTTGGTTAACCCAACAACCGGATGCACGAGCAAATTGGCTTCAACACTTTTAGCGGCTTTGACCGTTAAGGCGTAGTGGGCGCGGTGCATCACATTGCGTGTTTGGAAGGCCACCACGCGTCTCCATCCCATCCGGCTAAAATCTTTTCTTAAATCCTGGGGTGTGATTCGAGATCCGACGAAATCATAATGAAGGGGAGCCTGAACCCCTTCCAGTTTTCCGCTGATGTAGTAGGGATGGGTGTTATTTAAGAGATGGAAAACGCCGGCATGTTCTGCGTTGTCTGTCCCATACACGTTTAAAGCTTCACGTTCACGGTCTGCTTGCCAAATTTCCTCAATGGTGAGTCCAGCCAACATGACTCCTTCAGCGTCTCGTAGACAGAGGAGCATCCCTGGGCTGAGATTTTTCGCCACATCTTCAGGGACATCGAGAACAATGGGCATGGGCCAAATATTGCCATCCGTAAGGCGCATGGAATCGCAGACCGAATCATAGTCGGCTTTGCCCATGAATCCTTGAAGGGGGGAGAAGCCGCCGCATAAGAGCAATTCAAGGTCACACAGTTGTCTGGGGGTCAGATCCCACGAAGGGCTCGTTTTGGCCAGTTCGTGTAAGGTCGCGGCCCGATCTTCATCAACGAGTAAATTTACAAGATGTCCACCGTGAGGGGAAACCAGATTGTCATTCATGCCTGCCTCCTGAACAAAAATTGCGTGATCTGAAACAATCACACCTAACGTTAAATAACGGCATAGGTATGTCAGTGTTTTAACTAGACTCAACAATTTTCGGTTTAACCGCTCAGATACTTTATGGGGTAAATTATTTATATAAGGACTCATATTCGGGTAGTGTTTTGGAGATCCTGGAAAATTTTTGTGGTCAGCAGGGTAACCTTCATTCATCTGGGATAAAGGTCAGGTGGAAAATTTCCGAATTAGCCTAATAAGACAATAGCAAAATTCTCTTAATGGGCGATAAAAGAAGCTGCGATATCGTCACGGAGAGGAACCCATAGGCTGGTTTTTCATAATCCCGACAAGAAGAATGTATAAATTTTTCCGGCATCAATTATTCAAGATTTTGAGGAAATTAGGTCAAACGACTGACGCGAAGAGTCTTGCAGTAGAGACCTTGGATGGCTTACTTCATTGCTCCGCTCGCTCCTTATTACAGGGTAGGGGTGAGCATTCTCTCCCGTACTCAGATCTTGGTGAATGGGGTTCTCCGATCCCATCCGCGCACCGATCCGATATCGTGTTTATCACAGGGCGATTTAGAAGTGGGTAGACTTTGTTGTGGAATCTTTTTCGTCAGGTGGGAAATTGCACGGCGTATTATGAGCCATTTAATGAACGACGCTGGTTTGATCCTTCCACACGGGGTGATGGCATGGATACCACCCATAGGGGAGTGAGTGATTATTGGAAGGAATATGAGGGGCTCCAAGAGCTCAGTCAGTACTTTTCTGACAATTGGCCTTCCAAAGATTTATTGATGGATGCCCAATCCTGGAATCCTGATATGAAGCGCTTTATTGAGATGATGGTGGAACACGCCAATGGTCGTCCCGTACTCCAATTTAATCGCCTTGATTTCCGACTGCCCTGGGTTCGTCATTATTTTCCTCATGCGAAAATCATTCATTTGTTTCGACATCCAAGGGATGAGTGGTTTTCCTGCCTTTTTCACGATCGTTGTAAGGACAAGGCGTGTACTCTTCAAGAATTTTTTGAACATGAAGGGTTTTATTTACAGGCCTGGAGCCAGGACTTGCGGTATCATTTCCCGTTTTTGGATTCGAAATATATTCAACATCCCTATCAATTATTTTATCTCCTATGGAGACTTTCCTATCTCTTTGGAATGCAGTTTGCTCATCACTCCGTTTCCTATGAACAACTGACGGAATCTCCTCGCCTGATACTCGCAGATATGTTTCGGGTTTTGGATATTCGAGACTATGACCTTGATGTGCTGGCTTCTATTATTGATCCTAGGCAGACCGGTCGATGGAAACGCTATGCAGATGAGGAATGGTTTCGTGAACAAGAAGCCTTATGTGAACTGGTCATTGCGGAATACCTTGGGCAAGATTGCATGCACCCAAATCCCGTCACGATTTAAAAAATCCCTTTAATCTTCCTCGCCATTTCTGTCGAGATTCAGTTTTCTCATCCGTTTAAAACAAATGAGCCCGCATTGTTGTGGCCAATAGCCTCATGGCGTTGACTTGAGTCTGTCATTGAAAATGTTGGAGTGTGCAGCAGCAGTCCTATTCCCAGAGGCGTTGGTCTATAGCAGAAATAGGTGGGTTCTTTCCCAGGGATGGGAAAGGTCGGATCGTCCTATTCTAGGACGTACCATCTTCACGAGATTGCGTCGGTTTTCTGGCCACTCCGGTTTCCTGTGCAGCCTGTGCGACCGCTTTAGCGACTGCGGGAACCACGAGTTTATTAAAGACGCTAGGAATAATGTATTCCTCGCTGAGAGATGAAACGGGAATGACATCAGCTAAGGCTCCTGCGGCGGCTAACTGCATGACCTCATTAATGGTGGTGGCCTGAACGTCTAGCGCCCCCCGAAAGATTCCAGGAAAGGCAAGTAGGTTATTGCTTTGATTTGGGTAATCCGATCGTCCACTTGCATAAATCCGGCATTTTCCTAATGCGGCTTCCGGAGAAATTTCAGGGTCAGGGTTGGCGAGGGCGAAAACAATGGCTTCCGGTGCCATGGGCTTCAAGTCTTTGGGTTTCAGGATGTTGCCGCTGGACAATCCAATAAACACATCCGCGTCCTTCAAGGCCTGCTGTAACGTCCCCGTTGGCTGCTCATAGTGAATGAAATTGATCAGGTGATCATTTGTGGATCGAAGCACATCCATCCGTTCATCCAGAACCAGGCCTTTTTTGTCGCACCCCTTGAGTTGGCCAATGCCAGACGCAATAAGTAATTGGCAGCAGGCGGTCCCCGCGGCTCCTAGTCCATTCACGACCACCTTGGTTTGATCAATCTGGCGGTTGGTGACTTTCAGCGCATTGATCAACGCCGCAAGAATGACGACTGCGGTTCCATGTTGATCATCATGCATCACGGGAATATCAAGCGTGGCCTTCAATCGTCGTTCAATTTCAAAACAGCGCGGAGCGCTAATATCTTCAAGGTTGATCCCTCCAAACCCTGTGGCAATATTGGTAATGGTTTGAATGATTTGCTCGGGATCACGGGTATTCAAACAGATCGGCCAGGCGTCGATACCGGCAAATTGTTGGAAGAGCATGACTTTGCCTTCCATGACAGGAAGCGCGGCTTCTGGACCCAGGTCTCCTAGTCCCAATATGGCTGATCCATCTGTCACCACAGCGACGCTGTTACTTTTGCTCGTGAAGCGATAGGCCAAAGAGGGATCCTTCGCAATCGCTTGAGAGACGCGACCGACTCCTGGCGTATACGCCATGGAGAGCGTGTTTCGGGTGCTGATTTGAAACTTGCTGCCCATTTTAATTTTCCCGCCCAGGTGTAACATGAAAATCCGATCCGAGGCCGACAAAACCTTGACGTCTGGCAACTTCTCAAGCTGGTCGAGTACTCGCTGTCCATGCTCTTCATTTTTGGTATCCAGCGTGATGTCCCGCACGACCTTGGTTTTCGTGGCTGATATCATATCCACGGCCCCAATGCTTGCCCCTTCTTTGGCAATGAGATTGGTCAATTTGGCAAAGACCCCAGGCTTCTGAGTGAGTTCGAGCCGAATGGCCAAACGGTAATTTGAGTAGGGACCAATATCTTTTTCCGGTTGATACGGATCTTTACTGAGCCCAAGCCAGCGCCAAATCATATTGCTCCTTCGATGAAAAGATTACGGAAGGTTTTGTATGGAGGGTGGAATACACTGACCAATGCACTGTGGTATGTCGTTACCTTAGTATTGGAATGGTGACCAACATCCTAACCTTTGTCAATAAAATGAAAGGTCTCACACACGAATGACCATGGAAAGAATCTCCTTTCAATCCTTTCTCGATATTTGACAATCTTGGAAGGGGTTTCGTCACACATGAAACCGTTGAAGGAGGTTTTGACTAGCTGGGGTTCCGCCATTTTCGTCCGTCCTTTTCTAGCAAGGTGGCGGATTCTTGTGGCCCCCATGTTCCTGATTCATACTGACTCGTACCATGAGGATGAAGTCCCCTCCAGACCTCTAAGATCGGATCAACGACGCTCCATCCCACTTCGACATTGTCGCTTCGTTGGAACAGGGTGGCATCTCCAGCCATGCAATCGTGTAGGAGCGTTTCATATCCTGTACTAGGGGCGTCACCAAAATAGTCGGCATATTGAAAGTCCATATCTACCGTTCCCACTTGGACGGATGGGCCAGGGATCTTGGCTCCGAAATTCAATGAAATCCCTTCTTCCGGTTGAATACGGATAATCAACTGATTCGGGTTGAGATGATGGATTGGGGTTTTCCGAAACAACATGAACGGAGCGGATTTGAATTGAATGACGATTTCCGTCACGCGTCGTGCCATTCGTTTTCCCGTTCGGAGATAGAAGGGGACCCCACCCCACCGCCAACTTTCAATAAACAATTTCAGGGACACAAACGTCTCCGTGTCTGAATCCGAGGCCACGTTCGGTTCTGAGCGATAGCCCAAAACGGGGTGCCCCGAAATCGTTCCAGGACCGTATTGGCCCGCCACTGCGGAGCGTCTGATCTCATCGGCATTCATGGGCAGTACGGCGCGTAATACTTTGACCTTTTCATCCCGAACGGCTTCGGCATCAAAGGCGTTGGGAGGTTCCATGGCGATGTACGCCATGAGTTGCAGGAGATGATTCGTCACCATATCTCGTAGGGCCCCGGCTTTTTCGTAATACGCCCCACGATGCTCTACGCCCAGGGTTTCCGCGACGGTAATTTGAACATGGTCGATGTATCGACGATTCCAAACCGGTTCGAAAATGCCATTGGCGAATCGGAAGACCAAAATGTTTTGGACGGTCTCTTTTCCTAAATAATGGTCGATTCGATAAATCTGGTCTTCCGTGAGAACCGTGCAGAGTTGTTGGTTCAAGGCCTTGGCCGAAGGGAGATCGTGCCCAAAGGGTTTTTCAAAGATGACTCGCCTGGAGCCTCCCTTGTGTTGAGCAAGGAGACCTTTTCCTGCCAGGTTCTGCACAATCTCTGAAAAGAAGGCTGGTGAGGTGGCCATGTAGTACAGATAGTTTCCTTCTTGGCCCTGTGAGGAGTCCAACCGGGTGAGTTCAGTGCGAAGTGTTTCAAAGGTCGTGGGGTCTGTGAAATCTCCGGGAATATAATGCACACGTTGGAGTAGCCAATCTCGAATTGTACTTTCAATGGGGCGAGAGGAGAAGGCACGAAGATCACGTTCCATTTTGAGACGAAAGTCTTCGTTCGACATGTGGACGCAATCGACACCGATCACGGCAAACGTGTCAGACAGGTTGTGACTTGCCGCAAGATTGTAGAGTGCGGGAATCAGTTTCCGTTTCGTCAGGTCCCCGTTGGCTCCAAAAATGATAAACAAGGTTGGAGGTAGCTTTTGGCCTTTCGCGGGTGAAGGACTGTTGGTTTGATCTTGAGGCGGAGTCTCCAATGTCTTGGAATCGGCCTCGACTCCGGTTTGAGTGGTAAGCGTTTGTGAACTGCCTTTCATGGATGCCTTTCCCTGAGAATTTTCGGATGGATTATTTTGCGAATCTGTTTTTTTTACGGGGACATACCCGTCCATGCTTTTATGTATTATACCCGAGAAAAAGGTTTCTTCCTAAAAAATATTTTATGTGTCCAGAGAGTAGGGATTGATAGGCAGTCGTCAATGGCCTGTGCGTTTTACAGCTCAACGACGAATAGCAAAAATGACCGCAGGTTCTGTGTGTGGATCCAGGCGAATCGAATAGGTTGAGCCTGTCACAGCATGAGAGGTGTCGGTGAAGAGCTCATGTAGCTGATACGTGGCATCTTCTGCGATACCCAGTTCTTCTATGGGAATGTGAAGTACTGTTTCCTGAAGATGGTGAGGATCCATATTGACGGCAATGAGCAGGTTGTTGTTTTTGTCGTCCGTGCTTTTTCCATAAAAAATAATGTGGTCATTGTCAGCGTGATAAAATCGCAGATTTTCAAATTCGTGCAATGCTGGGTTGTCTTTTCTGATGTGGTTGAGTTTGGTGATGTAGTCTCGAATGTTTCCTGGTCGGTCCCAGTCCCACACTGTAATTTCGTACTTTTCAGAATCGAGATATTCTTCTCTCTCAGGTAACGCTCGATTTTCGCACAATTCGTAGCCACTGTAGATTCCATAACAAGGGGAAAGGGTCGCGGCCAATACGACTCGAAACTTAAAGGCTGATTGTCCGCCCTGTTGAAGAATCTCTGGGAGGATGTCCGGCGTGTTGGTGAAAAAGTTTGGTCTGAAATATTCTTTCATTTCGCTCTGAGTCAATTCTTCCAAATACTCCGTCATCTCTTGTTTGAAATTCCGCCAAGTAAAGTAAGTATAGGATTGGGTGTAGCCTGCCTTGGCCAACACGCGCATCATCTTAGGTTTTGTGAAAGCTTCAGCAAGAAAGATGACGTCGGGATGCTGGCCTTGGATTTCTCGAATCAGCCACTCCCAAAATGACACGGGCTTTGTGTGGGGGTTGTCCACACGAAAAATTTTCACGCCATGGTCGACCCAAAAAAGAATGACTCTCTTCAGTTCTTCCCAAATGCTTCGCCAATCTTCACAGTAAAAGTCGAGGGCATAAATGTCTTCATATTTCTTTGGCGGGTTTTCCGCATATTTAATTGTGCCATCTGGGCGTTGTTTGAACCATTCTGGATGAGATTTGACATAGGGATGATCTGGGGATGCGTTGATGGCAAAATCGAGCGCCAATTCCATACCATGATCGCGGACGGCTTTTTCAAAGCGATCAAAATCTTCCAGGGTGCCGAGGCTGGGCTCAATCGCATCGTATCCACCATGATCGCTGCCAATGGCATAGGGACTGCCAGGGTCGTTGGGGCCAGAGGTGAGACTGTTGTTTGGTCCCTTGCGATTCGTGGTGCCGATGGGATGAATGGGCGTGAGGTACAAGACATCGAATCCCATATCTCGAATGTAGGGAAGGCGAGCTTCGCATTCTTTGAGTGTCGTGCCCTTCCCAGGCTCTGTGCCCTGGGATCGAGGGAAGATTTCATACCAGGCTCCGTACCGCGCGCGGACACGGTCCACGACTACTTCAAGCTCGTGAGGATAGATTGCCCAGGCATGCCGTGCTTCGTGTTGGTCCATCAAGGCTGCCAACTCTTCATTCATGGCTATGGAGACGATCGCTTCCTGGCCTTGTTGGGAGGTCCATTTGCTCAACCACTCTTTTAACTGACCCGTAGCTGAGTGTTGGTCGCGGGCTATCGCCGCTTGGAGCTGAGCTTGCCCTTCTAACAGTTCGCTACTCAGATCGTCTTTGACGCCATGTTTTTTTTCGAGTTCTTCTCGCCAGGTGGCAAAGGTCCGAATATAGGCCCCGATGGTGTACAGATATCGAGTGTTCTCTGGCAGCGCCACATTCCCACCCCACCGATCATTATCGATCTGATGCATGGGGATTTCTTTCCATTCCTGGTCTTTTGTCTTTTTGCATCGCAGCACCGCACCAATGAGGTCATGCCCCTCTTTAAAAATATCGGCGGATACTTCCAGCCGGTCTCCTACTTCACGTTTAATGGGATAGAGACCACCGTTGAGCTCAGGGCTGACATGTTCAATGATAATACTGGAAAAGTGTTGTGGTGCATGCCTCATGTCTGATGCTTTCTGTGTTAGGTGTTGGAAGTTTCAATAATTTGCATAATGCCTTCGAGAGGAATTCTGGCCCAGTCAGGGCGATTATTCAATTCATAGCCAAGTTCGTAGACGGCTTTTTGGAGTGTATAGGCATCCAAGAGAATTTGAAGCTCTCCCTGGGTCTTTGGGAGAAAGTCTGATTCCGCCGTGGCTGTGAGGTAGGCGTTCAGATAGGTGGTGCTCACCCAGGTTTGCCAAAGTTTTGCCCAGGAGTCCAAGACCAAAAAGTCTTCAGGCCGAATGCCGGCGACTTTTCCAATTAATGAGGCATAGGCGGCGTAATGGAATGATCGTAACATGCCAGCGACATCTCGCAAGGGTGATTCCTTGAGCCGGCGAACATTGAGAGGACGGGCAGGCTCACCCTCAAAGTCGATAATGAAAAAGTCTTTCCCTGTGTAGAGAACCTGTCCAAGGTGATAGTCCCCATGAATCCGAAGTCGCTTCGCCGTGAGTTGTAAATCACGAATTGGGAGGAACTGTTTGCGAACGGTGGACTCAAGGGTGGCCACTTGCTTGGCTAGAGGGTGTAGAGACTCGGGTAGCTCTTTAATGTGCTGCTTGAGTAAGGGAAAGTTTTGAGAAATCGACCCGATCATGCTCTGGTACAATCCCCGTCGATAAAAATCGGTGAAAGGCTCTGGCATAAACGCCGGATCTTCCAAATCGGATGCCAGTGTCACATGGAGTTCCCCCGTGCGTTGGCCGAGCAGGCGGGCCTTCTCCAAATACCCACCAATCATTTCCTCGGCGATATCAGGAACATTTTCTTTGAGTAATTCTAATAAGGGTTTACTGGAAAGCGCAGGATCTGTGGCCTCGAGACTCGGAAGTGTCAGTGCTTTCTCAAAGTATCGACCAATTTCGTCTAGGGTAAATCTCCAAGCATCGCCTTCATTTGGCACATAGCATTGTAAAACCCCGACTGTCGTGGGATCGCCACTGTCTGGTTGGTATTCCATGAGGCCAGCCACATGGGCAGTATGGGAAAATCCTTTCTCTGTGAGAAATCGGCCAATTTCCCAATCGGGATTGATCCCGGTCTCCGCCCGGCGAAAGAGTTTTAACATGTAGTGTTGTCCATACAAAATGGATGTGTTGCTTTGTTCTCCCCGATGGAGGGCAGGTTCTAACGTTGCCCCTTCCTGTTGTAAATGACGCCGAAAGGCTTTGAGAGACGTGGTGACGAAATCACCCTTTGGTCCATTCACTCTTCGATTTTTGGCAAGGCTGGTGATCAATAGTTTAAGAAAGTCGTGGCCCCAGATTCCGTCATACAGCAAACCTTCTTGTTGTTGGCCTTTATTTTGAATGGTGACGTGGGCAATAGCCGCAGGAGTATCTTCAAAGTATGTCGGCTTGTCAGATGAGGCAAAGGCCAAGGGTAAAATATAGGACTCGGCTTCCCCCTCAGTATATTCGATTTTCAAAAAGCATAAGATGGCGATGGGGTTCTCTGCAGGAATGGGTACGACTTCTGAAATGTGAGTACTTTGAATCATTCGCGCCTTGCCGCCAAACCAGCGTCGAGAATTCAGGTATTGAGGCAGAATGCGTTCTAAGCGTGATTTGTCTATTCCTTGCGTTAACATCTCCCAATCCCTTGAAACGGAAAGTGAAGGTAGGGTGTCAGTGGAGAGCCCAGTGGTCGTACCTTCGGTAGTGGGGGATTCCAATAGGAACCAATAAAATGTATGGCCTCCTAGGGTGAGGAAGTATGGCAAGTCTCCAATGGGCGGAAACTTGTTCCGTCCATACAGAGTACTGGGCACCATGCCTTTAAATTTGGAAAGGTCCAATTCCACGCATTGCGCATAACGCGACATATTGGCAGCCACGAGAATCGTTTCGTCTTCATATTGTCGAAGGTAGACTAGGACTTTTCGATTTGATGGATGAAGAAACTCGATAGTGCCTCGCCCAAAACTTTTGTATTGTTTCCTGAGGGAAAGCGTGCGCTTCATCCACCAGAGGAGCGATTGCGAATTGTTTTGTTGGATTTCAACATTGAGCGCTTCGTAATGATATTCGGGATCCATGATGATCGGCAGGTAGAGCTTTTGGGGATTGGCTTGAGAAAACCCGGCATTGCGATCCGCACTCCATTGCATGGGGGTTCTGACGCCATTGCGATCGCCGAGATAAAAATTATCCCCCATGCCAAACTCTTCACCATAATAAATAACTGGTGTCCCAGGCATGGTGAACAGCAAGCTGTACATCAGCTCAATTTTCTTTCGATTATTGCCCAAGAGCGGAGCCAAGCGGCGGCGGATGCCTAAATTAATTCGGGCCTGGCGATCGTGGGCAAACACGCGATACATGTAATCGCGTTCCTCATCGGTGACCATTTCCAATGTGAGTTCGTCATGGTTTCGAAGGAACAGTCCCCATTGGCAGCTTGCGGGAATGGCTGGCGTTTGTTCCAAAATATCGATAATCGGAAACCGATCTTCCATTTGGATGGCCATGAACATGCGCGGCATCAGGGGGAAATGAAAATTCATGTGGCATTCATCGCCCTCACCAAAATAGGCTGCGGCATCTTCAGGCCATTGATTGGCCTCGGCGAGTAACATCCGATTCTTATATTTTTTGTCGATGTGTTTTCGAAGTTTTTTTAGAAACACATGGGTTGGTGGGAGATTTTCACAGCTCGTGCCTTCTTCTTCGTACAGGTAGGGCACCGCATCTAATCGGAGCCCATCCACGCCCATGTCTAGCCAAAACTCCATGACCTGAATGAGCGCTTTTTGAACGTCGAGGCTTTCGAAGTTGAGATCCGGTTGATGTGAAAAAAATCGGTGCCAATAATACGCCTTCGCCACGGGATCCCATGACCAGTTGGAGAGCTCGGTATCTTTAAAGATAATCCTCGTGCCTTTGTAGCGTTCAGGGGTGTCACTCCACACATAGAAGTTCCGCCACTTACTGTTGAGTGGTGCTTTGCGAGCACGTTGAAACCAATGGTGTTGGTCTGAGGTGTGATTGACCACCAGTTCGGTGATGACTCGTAACCCACGTCGATGGGCTTCTTTTACGAACGCCTGGACATCCCGTCGAGTGCCATATGATGGATTAATATTGGTGTAATCGGAAATATCGTAGCCGTCGTCTTTCAGTGGAGAAAGACAAAACGGGAGTAACCAGATGGCGGTGATACCGAGGTCTTGGAGATAGTCGAGTTTTTTTGTGAGGCCACGAAAATCGCCAATGCCATCCGCATTGCTGTCAAAAAATGCCCGCACATGGAGTTCATAGATGATGGCATCTTTATACCACAGTGGATCATTGTCGAGAGAATCAACGGACATTGAGTCATCACCTTTAGGGTTGTATTAATTTTGAGGATAAAGCGTTATATGGGTGGAGAGGTTTTACACGGCAAATGTAAATTTCTCAAGAAATTTTCGAAGGATGGCTTGCTCCAGCCGAGAGGGAAATTGAGTTGGGCACGGTATCCGAAGTAACAGATTGATGCGCCCAGGGTCTGGCATTTGGATGGTTACTCTAGGATCAACATTAGGGGCATCCAACCATTTTTTGCCTTCTAACTTTTTTAAATGCTGCCTGGCTTCCTCAATAAAGGGCTGAACTTGTTTCTCCGCCACTTTGAGAAGAATGGATTCCGCTCGTTTCCAATCATCTTTCGCTGAGAGTGGCACGGTCACAATATGAAGCCGATAGTGCTTGGAATACGTCTCAATCATCAATGAATATTTGAGAAGGAAACTATTGGGTACCACCATCGCCCGGCCCGTGTATTGGTGAGACGTTTGCCCGGGTCCAATTTCCAAGAGCGTGGTCGTGAGGAGATTATGATCCACGACATTGCCTCGCACGCCCTCTATTTCAATGCGATCTCCGATCGCATATGATTTGGTCATGGCTCTGACTGCGGCTCCAACCATGCAGTCAAGAAACTCCTTGACGGCGATAACCAGGGCGAGTGCGACGGCAAAAAACGCGACGGCAAACGTTCGAAGCTGTGGTGCCCAAATCAAAATCATTCCCACGAGGAAGATAAACACGAGGGCATTGCGAACATTGACGGACCAGCGTCGTCTCACTTCTATGGCGATATTGGCCTGATTAAAGAAGAAGTGCTGAAGGCCAACACGAATAAGGAGGAGAATGCCAAGGAGTAAGGCGCTAATGAAGCCATATTGTAGGAGGGAATCAAACGGTAGTGAGAAATCGTCAAACATCGTCTGTCATTCCTTGGGAAAACGTAATCTAAGGTAAAGGACTCTGAAGGAATGTCAAGGGGGAGGGAAAGGTTTCTGCTTTCTTTCATCGTCTATTTTATCGAGACGACAACGAATAATCTTCTTGGTCAATGGGTATACACCCAAACTGCGTAGGGAGGAAGTTTGAAAGAGGAATTCTCCTGAGGTAATAGAAGGCTTTGCGGAGCCGGAGTGTTGTGATGGCCACCAAAATCTGGAGAGTCGGTATCAAGTCGCCGTTCCCATTGTCCTTCTGGTTTATTCAGCGAGAGGCTTGTCGCGTTTTTGTTGAGGCTGAGGATAATCAGCGCGCTTTGCCCAGACTCGGATGTCCGATAGACCGTCAAGGCCTTAGATTTTCGGTCAGTCCAAACTTTTAACGAGTCTTTCTTCTGTCCTGGCCCAAGGGCGGGAATGGATTTTCTGAGTGTAATTAACTCCTGATACCAACGCAGCAGATATTCTTGTTCTTCCGATCGTGTCTGGTCCCACTGTAACTGAGATTGTTCAAAGGTGGACTGGGCGTAGGGATCGGGAATATCGGTCCATCTAAACGCGGCAAATTCAGATTTCCGTCCTTGTCGAACCGCTTCGATGAGTCCTTCGTCACCATGATCGATAAAATACAGAAATGGTGCGGTCTCTCCATATTCTTCGCCCATAAACAGTAACGGAATGTTTGGAGAGAGCAGGACTGTCGCCGCCGCGAGCTTCAAGGCCTCAAAGGAAACGAGTGTTGAGAGTCGATCACCATGCGCTCGATTGCCGACCTGGTCGTGATTTTGCGAGAACACGACGAATTGAGTCGGCGTGCCAATTTTAGCGGAGTTGCCATGTTGCCGTTTTCGATGCGTGGAGTATTGGCCGGAGTAGACAAAGCGATCTTGGATGGCCTTGGCTAGGTGGCTTACCTTCCCAAAGTCTTCGTAATAACCTTTGTCTTCGTCTGTGAGTAGGCAATGAAGGGCATGATGAAAGTCATCGCTCCATTGACCATCGAGGCCATATCCTCCTTTGTTCAAGGGCGCAATAATTTTGGAGTCATTGAGGTCGCTCTCGGCGATCACATGAATCGCCCGTTCCAAGGTGTGCGCTTCTGCATGGACGGCTTCAGTTAATTCTTGGAGAATAGGTGTCGCGCCGAAATCGAAAATGCCGTGAATGGCATCAAGTCGCAGGGCGTCGATGTGATATTCGGTGACCCAATACAGGGCGTTGCTGATGATAAAGTGTCGAACCGGGTCGCTGTCTGGCCCGTCGTAGTTAATCGCTTGACCCCAGGGCGTCGGATATCGGTGCGTGAAATAGGGACCGTAATCTCCTAAATAATTTCCTTCAGGGCCGAGGTGATTGTAGACGACATCCATAACCACAGCGAGTCCTTGGGCGTGGCAGGCATCGACTAAACGTTTGAGCCCTTCAGGCCTTCCGTAATTCGCTTGTGGCGCGAAGAGATACGTTCCATCGTATCCCCAATTGCGAACACCCGGGCATTGGGCGACGGGCATGATTTCAATCGCCGTGATGCCGAGGGTCTCTCGCAAATAGGAGAGTTTCTTGATGATCGCATCAAAGGTACCTTCTGGTGTAAAAGTGCCAACGTGCAGTTCATAAATAATCAACTGGGCTAGTGGTAGCCCTTTCCATTGGTGATCGGTCCAAAGGAATGTCGAAGGATCGATCACAACTGAAGGCCCATGAACGCCATTGGGCTGGAATCGAGAAGCCGGATCAGGTCGTTCTAGGTGTTGATTAATGATAAAACTGTAGAGTGAATCTTCAGATAGGGATGGGACGGTTTTTTCCCAATAGCCCATTGACGTCGGCGCTAATGGGATTCGCGTGACGGGGTCCGAATGAATTCGAACGCTCATGGCCTCAGCCTCTGGTGCCCAGACTTTGAAATGGACAGTGTTGGGGGCAATGACTGAGGCGCCTAGGTCCAAGGTCCAAGGACGGTGTGCGTTGAGTTTCATGTTTTTCGAATTTCCTGGATTGGTACAATCTCTGGCCGGGGCGCATCATAGCAAAATTTTTAGAGGTGGGCACTCCTCTTCAAAAATAAAAACGTGGTGATGGGAAACGGAACTCTTTTTTGGAGAAATTTTGAATTTTTCTCTTGTCAGAAGAAATTGCAAGTGATTAATTATTACAGTAGGGTACGAATCCGTTCTCAAAGGTTTCATGGATGTAGGGAGGATTGCAGATGAGAAAATGGCCAGGACGGCCTTATCCACAGGGGGCGACGTGGGATGGAGAAGGGGTAAATTTTGCCATCTTTTCCGAGAATGCCACCGGAGTCGAACTCTGTCTTTTTTCACGTGACCAGGATGACCAAGAGACCCATCGCTTTTGGATGGAGGAACGGACCGACCAGGTGTGGCATTGCTACCTTCCTGAGGCGCGACCTGGACAACTCTATGGGTACCGCGTTCACGGTCCCTATGACCCACGGGCCGGTCATCGATTTAATGCGTCGAAGCTCCTAATTGATCCCTATGCCAAGGCGCTCACCGGGGTGGTGAAATGGTCGGATGCCATGTTTGGCTATCGCATTGGTGATCCTACTCAGGACTTGTCCTTCGACGAGCGCAATAATGCTGGCAATATGCCCAAGTGCGTGGTGATTGATCAGGCCTTCACGTGGGGTGAAGATAAACTGCTGAATATCCCGTGGTCGGAAACCGTGATCTATGAAGTGCACGTGAAGGGTTTCACCAAGAGTCATCCAGAGGTGCCAGAGCGGTTACGAGGCACGTATGCGGGGCTGGCCTCGCCCCCGATGATTGACTATCTCCAGTCTTTGGGCGTCACGGCGGTTGAACTCTTGCCCATCCACCATTTTATCAATGACAACTATCTGCACGACAAAGGGTTGACGAATTATTGGGGGTACAACTCGGTGGCGTTTCTTGCGCCAGATATTCGTTACTCGGCCTATCCCGAGCAGGGACGTAAAGTTTATGAATTTAAAACCATGGTGAAAACGCTCCATAGTGCCGGCATCGAAGTGATTTTAGATGTGGTCTATAACCACACTGGTGAAGGAAGTCATCTTGGCCCTACGGTGTCCTTCCGTGGCATCGATAATGCTACCTATTACCGGTTGCTTCCTGACAAAGAGCGCTATTATATGGATTACACAGGGTGCGGGAATACGCTGAATGTGCGACATCCACGGACGCTGCAACTTATTATGGATAGTTTGCGGTACTGGGTGTTGGAAATGCATGTGGATGGGTTCCGTTTTGATTTAGCCTCGGCCTTGGCTCGTGAGCTGCACGATGTGGATCGGTTGAGTGCGTTCTTCGATATTATCCATCAAGATCCCGTGTTGTCTCAGGTCAAGTTGATCGCCGAACCCTGGGATTTGGGGGAAGGTGGATACCAGGTCGGGAACTTCCCTCCAGGGTGGGCGGAATGGAATGGGAAGTACCGGGATACCATTCGAAGCTATTGGAAAGGGGATGGGGGGGTATTGGGTGAGATGGCTCACCGTCTATCAGGTAGTAGTGATTTATATGGCGCCAGTGGTCGCCAACCCTATGCCAGTATCAATTTCGTGACGGCTCATGATGGGTTTACTCTGCATGACTTGGTGTCCTATGACCACAAGCACAATGACGCAAATGGGGAAAAGAACCAAGATGGGACTAATGATAATCTCAGCTGGAATTGTGGCGTCGAAGGTCCCACCGACGAGTCAAAAATCAATGAGCTTCGAGAAAAACAAAAACGAAACTTTTTAGCCACCTTGCTGTTGTCCCAAGGCGTCCCCATGATCAGTGGGGGAGATGAGTTAGGCCGCACACAACACGGGAATAACAATGCCTATTGTCAGGATAACGAAGTCAGTTGGTTTGATTGGAACTTGACGAAGTCCAATCAGCAATTATTGGAATTTACCAAACAACTTATTCAATTGAAGAAGAAGCACCCGGTCTTTCAGCGTCGGCGGTTTTTTCAAGGTCGGAAAATCGCAGGGTCAGAAGTCAAAGATATTTCGTGGTTTCATGCCGATGGCAAAGAGATGATGGATGAAGAATGGGATATGGGGTTTCGATCCTTGGGCTTGAGGTTGTCTGGAGATGCCATGGAGGAGTTCGACGCCAAAGGCTGTGCAATTTTTGATGATACCTTCCTCTTGTTGCTCAATGCGCACCATGAAGCCGTGCCCTTCACTCTTCCCGCCCATAAAAAGGGAGTTCGATGGGTCTCAATCTTCGATACATCGGAAGCCGTACGAACCAAGCGGAGCCCATTATTTAGGGGAGGCGAGGAATATGTCTTGGGCGAACGAACCTGCGCATTGTTGCGGCTGAAGGCGAATTTTGAACGAAGGGGATGAAAAAATCATATCTTGTATCTCGTCGTTCGTATCTCGTGACAACAGAAATCATACAACTAGAGACGAGATACTAAATACGAGATACGAAAAATGGATATGTCTCAGACCATACAGCCTGGCCGGTATCGGCATTACAAAGGGAATGAATATCATGTGCTTGGCTGTGCACGGCATACCGAGACGGAGGAGGAGTTCGTGGTGTATCGCGCCCTCTATGGAGAAGGCGGCTTGTGGGTGAGACCCAAAGCCATGTTCCTTGAAACGGTCACTACTGGTGCCAGGCCAACTCCTCGATTTGTCTTGGTTGAGTCTGACTAAACGTCGATGGCCTCAAGATGGCATTGCCTCCAAGGGAGAGAGAATTTTTTGACCAAGGCTAGAAGAAGGCCAGAAGGTCTTTAGGTTCGGTTTTCACGAGCCGATGGAATAAAGGCAGACAAAAGGCGTGTATCGTCCAATAAATCTCTACATTGGCTAGTAGAATTGTCTTGAGAATGGCGTGCCGAAGAAGAAAGCCCTGCCCACAATTGCCCCGTCCATCATGGCGAACTCGTGCCGTTCATGAGATAGGGAAGAGTCCGAATGGAGCATGCACGTGGCGAAGCAGCAGGTGGATTCACCAGCCTCCCCGGGAACCTCTCGACATAAGTCCGTTCAATTTTCCCGTCCAAGAAAGCGACGAACCATGAAACTTATTGGTGTCTGCGGATTGTTGTGTGCGGCCGTTCCTGGTTTTTGGCACTTTTCTTTTCCGCAAGAACAACAGGTTCACTCAGCCCCCTATCAATTTACTAAAATCGCTGATACCCGAACTGGGGTCTATCGTGGATTTCATCTGTCCACCTCTATTGATGAGCAAGGAATGGTCTTGTTCCGAGCGAATTTAGTTGGTGGGGGACAGGGAATTTTTAAGGCCGACGGATCGGTCACCACTCAAATTGCTAATACCTCAGAACAATTTGAGACATTTCGTGGTGCTCCGGCGGTGAGCGGTAATGGACAAGTTGTCTTTTTGGGCAGCCGCCCAGGGGGTGATTTTGGTTTTTCCCGTGCGACAGATGTCGCTGGTGATTTTCTCTATAGCAACAAAGACTTCGCCGACCTTGGGGACCTGGCCATTAACAATGGCGGAATTCTTGCCTTCAAAGGCACTCGGGCCAAGGGGCGGAAAGAACGCAGGCAAGTGTTTTTGGGAAATGGAGGTCGGCCCGTGCCGATCCCTGATTCCCAAAATAATCAAGTCGGCATGTTATCTCTGAATAATCATGGGCAGGTGGCATTTTCGACTGGCGGAAAAGTCTATGTGAGTGATGGCGAGACCACCACACTTATTACAGATGGGGGGAAGCAATTTTTTCTGTTCTACCGACCGGTGATCAATGATCATGGCATGGTCGTGGTGCAAACCGCATCGGAACTGGCCGAGGGCCGGATTGACAAGCATCTTGTGGCCATTGTGGATGGGGAAGTCAAAATACTTGCGACGACCCAAGGCCCATTTCTAGATTTTCTCAGTTCCCATGCGGTGAACAATCACGGGCAGGTGGTCTTCACCGCGGTGATCGATTCAGGGATCACCGGGTTGTTTGCGGGCCCAAATCCCATGACCGATGTCGTGATTAAGCAAGGAGATCAATTGTTGGGGAATCGGATCGTTGAGGGTCCTGCCTTTTCCAATCGTGGTCTCAATGATGCAGGCCAAATAGTATTTTTTGCCCGTTTAGAAGATGGGACTGAAGGTATCTATCGCGCGGATCCTAATTCTTTACCCTCCAACGCGATTCTCACCAGTCCTGGGACGCCTTCGAAATCTTCAAACACGACCCCTTAGCTCAGCAGCTCAGCTAAGAAAGTCCACGTCTCCCTTCCCGTTGTCATTCTGAGCCAACGGCGAAGAATCTCTCTTCTAACCACCAAGTCGCGTACCACTACCGAACAGCAGAACCTTCGCGCTGCTCAGGATGACAACGTCTTGGTTTTGGCATTTTTGAACTATCTACCTTGTATTGCGACTATCTGCCCTGTGCCAGGCCCCCCTTTGTCATTCTGAGCGAAGCGAAGAATCTCTCTTCTAACCACCGAGTCGCGTACCACTACCGAACAGCAGAACCTTCGCGCTGCTCAGGATGACAACCTTTAGGCTAAGGGGACGAATTTCTAAAGGGTACCTCTAAAAACCGTCCTTTTCCGTGACGGCGGCGTCAGCTGCGTGCTCACAGCCTTCGGCGCGCACAAGCTTGGTGCTCTTCGCACCGTGCGCCCTCATGTATTCGCCCATACATTCCGGTTCTCCGCGCGCAACTTCCTTGCCCGCACAAAAAAAAATCCTGGTTTTTAGAGGTGCACTAAACGATACATGTATCCAGGGAATTAGCTGTGGTACCCTCCCTGGACCCGTAGCCGTGAGATCCTTATGAAACAGTATTACGTGTACATGATGACCAATAAGTCCAAAACATTGTATACGGGAGTGACCAATAATTTGACGCGACGAGTGTTCGAACATCAACAAGGATTAGGTGGGCAATTCACTCAAAAATATCGAATATCCCGCTTAGTGTATTTTGAAGAAACTCGTGACGTGCATGCAGCCTTGACCCGAGAAAAACAAATCAAAGGCTGGACCCGAGCAAAGAAACTCGAACTGATTGAGGCACAAAATTCTGAATGGAAAGATTTATCAGCTGATTGGTTTGAATCCGAGTAATTCTCTACAACAAAAACATTCTACAATTGTCATTCTGCGCGGAGCGAAGAATCTCTCCGGCAACCGCAAGTATGTTCAGTGGGTTAGGCTGTAACCGAGGCCTGTGGGAGAAAGCAGATCCTTCGCGTTGCTCAGGATGACAACCATGGGGAGCATGGTGCCAATGTGATTGGTTGGGGATTTTTATCCTATCGTACTTACATTCCCTCGCACTGATGCGGTTCGTCTGATTTGGCGCAGCTATGGGTCCCGGCATGAAATATTTAACAGGCCCATTACCGATTTTACTAAGGTCCCCTTTGTCATTCTGAGCGAAGCGAAGAATCTCTCTTCTAACCACCAAGTCGCGTACCACTACCGAACAGCAGATCCTTCGCGCTGCTCAGGATGACAACGTGGGTGTTTGTGACTTGATGGACCAGCGACTGTCCCTTTCGCATCATTGGACCATTGGTTCATCTCCTCCTTTTGTCATTCTGAGCCAGGGGCGAAGAATCTCTCCTTCCAATGGCGAGCGTATTCAGGGGGCAATTTTGTGCGCTACTTTGGGGGAACAGCAGATCCTTCGCACTGCTCAGGATGACAACAGGCGGGGCCTGCCTTGGTTTCGACGAAGGGCTCAGGATGACAACAGGCGGGGCCTGCCTTGGTTTCGACGAAGGGCTCAGGATGACAACGCCTTGTTTTGGGGACTTTTTCTGTCGATATTACATTGCGGATCATTTGGCCATTTGCTAAGCTCGCAATCCTCGTTTTGATCATCCACTTTTCTTAATTTTCGAGATTGTTGCAATCATAAAGGGAACCATGATGGGCAGACTGAACCATGCATTAATTAGTGTGTCTGACAAAGCCGGGGTGGTGGAAATTGCCAAAGAACTGGTGGCATTAGGCGCCTCAATACTTTCTACGGGTGGAACGGCCAAGGCGTTGCGTGAGGCAGGTCTTGAGGTGACCGATGTGTCTTCGCATACCGGTTCCCCTGAGATTCTTGAGGGGCGCGTGAAGACTCTCCATCCAAAAATTCATGGCGGGTTACTTGGGCGTCGAGGAAAGCCTGATCATGTTCAGCAAATGAATGAACAAGGCATCACGCCCATTGATGTGGTGGTCGTGAATCTCTATCCGTTTGAATCCGCAATCGCCAAGGCTGATTGCACCTTTGAAAATGCTATTGAAAATATTGATATTGGCGGTCCCTCCATGCTGCGCTCTGCGGCCAAGAATCATGAAGATGTATTGGTCGTGGTCGACCCCAGTGACTATGGGCGGGTCATTGAGGCATTGAAGTCTGGAGCCGTTCCTTCTGAGCTTCGACGAGAGCTAGCACAAAAGGTATTTCAACACACCTCACGATATGATGGTCTGATTGCCAATTATTTGAGTGAACAGAATGCCGAGGGGGGGGCGGAAAAATTTCCCGCCAGGTTAACCTTGACGTATGAACGGGCGGAAACCTTGCGATATGGCGAAAATCCTCATCAAGATGGGGCGTTTTATCGTGAAATCGGGGCGACCGAACCTTCGATTTCCGGGGCCAAGCAATTGCACGGCAAGGCCATGTCTTACAATAATTATTTAGATTCGAACTCGGCATTAGAATTGGTCAAGGAGTTTGATGATACCGCCGTGGTCATCATCAAACATAATAACCCGTGTGGAGTCGCCTTGGGGGCGACGTCGGTAGAGGCCTATGTGAAGGCGAGGGAGACTGACCCTCTATCAGCCTTTGGTGGTGTAATTGCGTGCAATCGGCGAGTGGATTTAGCCATGGCGAAGGAAGTCACTTCAACATTTGTTGAAGTGCTTATTGCGCCGGAGTTTGATGACGATGCCTTAGCCGAATTGACACGGAAAAAGGACTTGCGGCTCCTAGAAGTTGGCTCACTCCAAAGCCAAGGTCGGGATGGCTATGATTTAAAGAAATTGGTGGGTGGTTTGATTTTGCAAGATCGTGATCTGGGATCGCTTGCAGATTTGAAGGCCTTAAAAGTTCCAACCAAACGCGCCCCGAGTGAAGAAGAATACGCCGCCTGTGCGTTTGCTTGGAAGGTGTGCAAGCACGTGAAGTCTAATGCCATTGTGTTTGCCAATGCCACGCAAACCGTGGGCATCGGAGCAGGGCAAATGAGCCGTATCGATTCGGTGAAGCTTGCAGAGATGAAGGCGAACTTGCCGATCAAAGGGTGTGTGATGGCGTCGGATGCCTTCTTTCCATTTCGTGATGGACTTGATGCTGCCGCGCAGACTGGTATTACGACGGTGATTCAACCGGGTGGCAGTATTCGCGATGAAGAGGTGGTGAAGGCTGCCGACGAACATAATTTATCCATGATCATGACGGGCATGCGACATTTCCGCCATTAAGAACGTGATCCGTAAAGCGTGATGCGTGAAGAGAGGTATAACATTACTCTTCATTCTTTGGCCGTTCCGTTTTTTAGGCTTCACGGGTTACGCATTACGCTTCACGAAAGTTTTGAAGAATGAAAATCCTAGTCATAGGTAGTGGTGGGCGAGAGCATGCGTTGGTGTGGAAGCTGGCGCAGAGCCCTCGTGTGACCAAATTATTTTGTGCGCCGGGCAATGCGGGCATCAGCCAACATGCCACATGTGTGCCGATTGCGGCTGATGATCTTCCAGGATTGCAAAAGTTTGCAGTGAGCGAGCGGATCGATCTTACGGTCGTGGGTCCGGAAGTCCCACTGGCTCTTGGTATTGCCGATCTCTTTCGTAAAAACAAACTGAAAGTCTTTGGTCCTACAAAAAACGCGGCACGGATCGAGTCGAGCAAAGCCTTTGCGAAAGATTTGATGCTTCGCCAGAAGATACCCACGGCTGCATCACGAACATTTGAACAAGCCAGTGCTGCGATTCACTATCTTGAGACGCAACCAGTGCCTATCGTGGTGAAAGCCGATGGATTGGCTCAGGGCAAGGGTGTGGTGGTCGCCCAATCTCATGAGGAAGCCCGAGAAGCTGTGCTGAATATGCTCGAACAACATGCGTTTGGTGCTGCAGGGCAACGTGTGATCATCGAGGAATGCATTCAGGGTGAAGAGGTGACCTTGATGGCGTTTGCCGATGGGAAAACCGTCAAGCCAATGCTGGCCGCGCAGGATCACAAGCGAATTGGAGCAGGCGATACCGGGCCCAATACCGGAGGGATGGGCGCGTATGCCCCAGCTCCACTGGCCACACCCGCGCTTCGCTATACCTTGATGCGCGAGGTGCTCTATCCAGCGATTGAAGGGCTCGCGCGCGTGGGCAGCCCATTTTTCGGTGTGATTTATGCTGGCGTGATGGTGAGGGATGGCGTGCCCTATGTCCTCGAATTTAATGCACGGTTTGGCGATCCTGAGACACAAGTGGTCTTGCCGTTATTAAAAACGGATTTGGTTGATGTGTTAGAAGCCGTCGTGGAACATCGCCTGGACCAATTAGACATTGAATGGTCGGAGGATGCAGCGGTCTGCGTGGTCATGAGTTCCGGCGGATACCCAGGGAAATATTCCACGGGTGTGCCAATTTCGGGAATTCCAGATATCGGCAGCTCTGATTCTTCAATGGTCTTTCATGCCGGTACGGCGTGGAATGGTGAGCAGATCGTGACCTCTGGAGGACGCGTGTTGGGAGTGACCGCCGTGAGCCCTAATTTGGCGAAAGCCAAGAGCCAAGCGTATGAGTCGCTGGAGGGTATTCGTTTTGATGGTCAGTATTATCGCAATGATATTGCTAACCGTGTCCTCTGAAAACGTCATGCGTCATGCGTGAAGAGTGATGTGTGAAAAGCAAAGTCTCCTCATCCCTTACCCTTCACGGATCACGCCTAACATGACATCACTCCACCTTTCGGACTCCAAAGTCTTTCCCGTAGCTGCAGCATCTCATGCTGCCTCTTCCTGGCGTTATTGGCCATTGCTGCACGAGAAGAGGGCACGATGAGATCGTGCAGCTACACAAGAAGGGCCTGTTGAATATTTCATGGTCATTGGCCATAGATGCTTCAGGACGGCAACCGACATCAGTGAGAGGGAATGTTCAAAAAAGTTCGTCCAGCAAGGCCGCAGCCGTTCCCGGCCTTCGTAGCTCACTTCGGCGGAGTAGGCTTGACGCGCGGAGCGCACTGCAAAAGGGCGACCATGTCTGTGCGAGCCGTTTCGGCAAAGCCAGAGAACGCCGCTGGCGGCTTTTTTCAACATTCCCAAGAAAGAAAGTTCTCTAAGGAGCACCCTTACAGGGATGACGCGTGATGCTGATTAGACATCTCGACTCCTGACCCACGAAGAGGCCCCAACTCCACCAACATTGTAACTTATTCCTTTTCAACATCCTCCTTCAAGAGTGGAGTCTTATGGCCCAAATCCTTCCAGTTCCTAGTAGCTCTTCACCCAAGTTTTTTGACGAAGTGCGTGAGTGCACCTCTCAAGGTGGTATCCTGGCCGTGGCCACGGAAAGCTTTTACGCGCTCGCGGCTCCAGCGTTGTCGATCGACGCAGTTAATCGGGTGGCTGCATTGAAGGGGCGTTCGGCAGATAAACCTTTGCTCGTGTTGATTGGCGAGCGAACCCAACTCGATTCTTTTGTGACATCCATTCCGTCGTGGGCCGTTCCTCTCTTGGATCATTTTTGGCCTGGCCCATTGACCTGTATCTTTCCTGCCCGACCAGACCTGCCTGTGCCTCTCACCGGTGGAAGTGGGACGATTGGGATTCGTTGCCCCGGCGATCTGCGATTGCTCTCTATTTTACGCGCAACAGGGCCCTTGACGGGCACCAGTGCCAATCGAACGAACTCTCCGCCTCTTTCTACAGCGCAAGAGATTCTAGAAGAGTTTGGGCAAGAAATTGACTTGATTTTGGACAGTGGACCTTCCCCAGGAGGATTGCCCTCTACTCTTCTGAGTCTTGTGGGGGTTCCCCATATTTTGCGAGAAGGACCAATTACGTCTCATGCGATTCAAGCTGTGCTGACTAATGAAGGAATGACTCTTGCTGACAAAAATTCTGGGTAACCTCCGCCACTGAAAGCAATGGTGTCTTGAGCAGACTTTGGGCTTTTGAAGTGTCGAGGGTGAGGTTGTGCGGACGAACTAACCCTGATTCTTGAATGGTTGATGGCACGACGTTGGGTGGAGTGCTTCGCTTCAACATTGTGAGCATGGCTAGCCCAAACTCCCATCGGTTGATGTCTTGATCCCCTGCCAGGTGAAGTATTCCCGTGACCGAGTGATTGGCCAATTCTAGAAGCGCCAGGCATAAGGTGTTTACCCAAATGGGGGAGCGAAACTCATCCGTGAACAAGGTGACGGGTTGCTGTTCATCAATGCCGTGAAGCAGCCATCGTGTTTGGTGATCGATAGGGTCAATGCCGTAGATCAGTGATGGACGTACAACCAAAGCCTTTGGGTCGTGGGTGAGCACGATGTCCTCAGACTCAGCTTTGGCTTTCCCATATTCCGACAACGGAGAAGGTGTGGCCTCTTCAGTATAAGGGCCATGTGCGCCATCGAAGACAAGGTCGGTGGAGATGTGAATGAATCGCGCATTGATCGTGACGGCAGCGCGAACCAGGTTGTGCGCTGCGGGAAGGATTGAGTGAAGGTTGTCTTGGCTTTGGTTAGAACAAGCTGTGTGAATGATGACGTTCGGGCGAATCGTCTTGAGCAATTGTTCGACTTGCTTGGGTTCTCGGAAGTCGCACTGGTGATACGTGACTTCTTGAGAGGGCGTGGGTGGATGATGAAGATAGGTCGCATGAACGGCCCAATGTTGGGCAAAGCGAATAATCTGTGAACCCAAATAGCCGGAGCCGCCAGTGATGAGTAGGGTCTTAGGTGACATGGTGATCCTTGCTATGTGGGTATACGCTGGAAATTGTGTGCAGGGCTCGTAGAAAAAACCACGATACTTTCATTATTTTTGTAGCCGCAGCATCTCATGCTGCCTCGGGTTAGGCGCCATGAGATGGCACAGCTACGGGAGATAGAAGGCGATGTTATGGTGGGGGACATGATCTCTTGATTCGGTAGTTCGAGCACAGGCCTACGTGGTTTAATTGAGTTGGCATTGTACCGTGTCCAGACTGTGTTGTCCTCCCTCTTGACCTTACCGTAGAATATTGACGAGGACCAGTTTTCATTTTCTGAACCTTGAGGAACGTTCCATGATTGATCTCCGTAGCGATACCGTGACGCAACCGTCCCAGGCCATGCGAGAAGCCATGGCGAGGGCTGAGGTCGGCGATGATGTCTATGGCGAAGATCCCACGGTGAATCGCTTGCAGACCACGGCAGCGCAGTTGCTTGGCAAGGAAGCGGCGTTATTTGTCCCAACGGGGGTGATGGCCAATCAATTATCGATTCGGCTTCATACGCGTCCCGGGGATGAAGTCATTGTCGAAAGTTCTTCGCACCTTATTCGATACGAAGGTGGGTCGGCCTCGGCGTTATCTCAAGTGCAGTTGAGTTGTGTGTCTGGGGATCGAGGGCTTCTTTCCCTCAAGCCAGTTCAGGCCGCTTTGCGACCGAAGGATGTGCATAATCCTCCGACCACGCTCCTCTGTCTTGAGCAAACTCATAACGTGGGCGGTGGTACGGTCTATCCTCTTGAGACGATCAAAGGCCTCACGTCGTGGGCTCGCGAAAATGGGCTCGCTCTGCATTTGGATGGTGCGCGATTATTCAATGCGGTAGTGGCTTCTGGCATTTCGGCGGCGGAATATGCCTCTCACTTTGATACGGTATGCTTTTGTTTGTCGAAGGGCTTGGGCGCGCCAGTCGGGTCGATGATTGTGTCTACTCAAGATAACATCGACAAGCTGCGTCGGTTGCGAAAAATGTTTGGTGGGGGGATGCGGCAGGCCGGGATTCTTGCGGCGGCGGGGCTCTATGCGTTGGAGCACAATATCTCACGGCTCAAAGAAGATCACGACAATGCCAAGAATCTGGCGTTGCACCTACAACAAATTCCCACGGTGTTTGTCGACCCCGATCGTGTGGACACGAATATTGTCGTGTTTGAAGTGGTTCGGAGCGAACATTCGACGGCCGAATTATTGCAAGCGTTTAAGGAATCCGGGGTGTTGTTGAATGCCATGGGCGAGCGGATGTTTCGTGCCGTGACGCATTTGGATGTTGATGGGGCTGACATTGAAAAAGCCGCCCATGTCCTTGGTTCGGTCCTTACCGTGTAAGAAATATTAGTGGTTTCTTGGTCAGGATTTGCGGCAATTGTGTTTAGGCAATTTCATAGATTCTCTTATGCTGTTCCCATTGACACAGCCAGTCACGTGTTCCTAGAATTCCTCTCCCTTCACATCAGTGCTTTGTAAAGGATTATGACTATGTCGGATGCTGTGTCGTTTCAACAAATTAATCAAATATTGGAATTGACGGATGAGCTAGAAATCAATCGCGAATGGGTAGAAATCCCCTTAGGCGCGGAGTCGCCGGGGGTGGTTCGTAAATTAGATAATGGGAAGTTGGAAATTATCGTGGATGCGGATGTGCCATTTGAAGAATGGCTCGGTGCCTTGGAGTCTAAGGTTCGAGCCGTGTTTGAGGTGGATGCGTAATCTGAGGGGTTTGGGGTAGTTTTAACCATAGAGCCACCTTTTTGAGTCATAGTCAATGCAAATTGATTCCATAAACTCGAAATTCGAAGTTTCAATTTGGTCAATTTCATGGGTTTCGGATTTCGACATTCGTGCTTCGATTTTTCGGATCAATCGCAATTTTGGTGGAGTGAGATGAGCCCCTTGCTTGGTTATGCTCTAACGGGTTCCCCCGGACCATGGCCTCACTTCTCCCCTTTCGACCGCATTGTGTCGTCAAGTCTTTCCTGTAGCTGCAGCATCTTCCTGTCCTGAGCCCCGGTCGAAGGGATGCTGCTTCTTCCATACGTCAGTGGCCCATGATGCACGGGAAGAGGCACGACCTGCCTGCGCGAAGCCGCTACGGCGGGCTGGTGAGATCGTGCAGCTACACAAGAAAGAAAGCTCTCAAGAGGTATCGCCTCCACCAAAATTGCAACTGGTCCGATTTTTCGCTATTAATTTTTCCAGTAGCAGAGAAAACTGAAGTTAATTGAAATCGCGGTAAAATTATGGGAACACGAGATCGAGATTGGCCAGGATATACGATGTGGTTCTGTTGTCCCACCTGTGGAAGATTGTGGACCCATCAAGGGCCAGACGTGGTGGCGTTAGATCCGAAATCGGCCTTGGGGCCTGCGCGAGTGAGCGATGGGACGCCGAGTCAGATGTGTTCGATTTGTGAGGGGTCGCGAAGTGCCCCGGTTGCGGAAATTTGATCGGAGGGTGTTGTCGTTATGCGTGATCCGTAAAGCGTAATGCGTAATCCGATATGGGGAAAGTAATGGGTGAACGAGCAAAAAGAACGTTTCTTCATATTGTAATACTTAACTCATTACGCTTCACTCATCACGCTTCACGAATTCATCCCAGGCATGCAGCTTTTCCTTTCATATCTGTTTCACCTTCACCCACAGTTGTTTTTTCAATTTTCCATTCTTTAGGTGTGATTTCGAGTGTATGTCCTTTGAGGGTAAAAAACTTTCCCTGGGAAATGACGACTCTTTTTTCTGGTGTCACCTCAAGTGTGAGCACGTTGGTCCCTGAGGCGGGATGGGTTAACGTGACGCCGTTTGAGCTTTTGGTTATCAAATAGGCACTGGCTTCGTTGATATCAAAGTGGTTCTTCATGAGCTTGGCGGGCATTTTTCCAGCGCCATCGAAGAGTGCAAAATTGAGTAGAGGGGTGGCCGTATCTCCTCGCAATGCAATTTCAATTTGCAATGCGCCCTCAATTTCCATTGTCCCGTCTGTATTGCGATACACATGTTGTCCGACTTGAATATCCATCTCTTTCTTACCCCTTGTTATGGGCACCTCTAAAAACCGTCCTTTTCCGTGAGGTTTGCGTCAGTCTCGTGCTCACAGCCTTCGGCGCGCACAAACTTGGCGCTCTTCGCGCCGTGCGCCCTCATGTATCGCCCATACACTTCGGTTTTCCGCGCGCGGCTTTCTTGCCCTCACAAAAAAATCCTGGTTTTTAGAGATACCCTTATGAATCTGGTTTACGAATGCGATTTAAAATGAGGGCAATACACCCGCCCAAGAGTCCGCCACCTAAAATGGGGGTAATCAATTCTACGAGTTTGACATCCCAGAGAGATTCTCCTGCCATCATGATGTCGCGGATACCGCCTTGGAGCAGAATGACTGAGGCGGCCATGAGGGACCCGAGCATAAACCACCACGTGAAAATTTTCAGTGAACTCATGGGGGAGCGCCTCTGATCTAGAAACTTGGTCTGGACCAGGTTCGTTGGGTTCGAATTTCGCCCTTGTCCAATTTATAGTGGAAGGACACGATCCATGCTCCGATACTGTATCGCCTCAGCGAGATGTGATGTGTCCAAACGCTCTGAGTCTGCCAAATCTGCAATGGTTCGTGCAACGCGGAGAATTCGTCCATACCCACGTGCCGAAAGACCAAGGCGATCAACCGCTTGTTCGAGTAATTTTTTTCCTTGGGCGTCAATCTGGCAATATTTTTTAAGGTGCCTGGGCTTGAGTTGAGAATTGGTGAAGAGCCCCTCAGCGCGCAATCGTGTGGTTTGATGAGCGCGGGCCTTGGCCACTCGTTCACGAATAGTGAGGGACGATTCCGCCGGTACCTCCTGAGTCATTTCTGACACCACGACGGCTGGAACATCAAGATGGATATCGAGTCGATCAAGCAGGGGACCCGAGAGCCGTCCTCGATACCGTCGAATTTGTTGTGGGGAGCAGAGGCATTCCCTGGTGCGGTCACCGTAGTACCCGCAGGGGCAGGGATTCATGGCGGTGATGAGCATGATTTGGGCCGGATAGCGAAGGGACGCATTGACTCGCGTAATGGTGACGGCACCTTCTTCCAGTGGCTGGCGGAGGTTATCGAGGACCGCCCGTTTGAACTCCAGCACTTCATCGAGAAAGAGTACGCCGTGGTGGGCCAGTGAGACCTCGCCCGGTTTGGGAATGGTGCCGCCGCCAATGAGGCCTGCTTCCGAAATGTTGTGGTGTGGGGCGCGAAACGGGCGAGTGGTGATTAAGGCTCCACCATTAGGGAGGAGTCCAGCGACACTATGCACTCTCGTGGTTTCGATGGATTCTTCTTGATTGAGGTGTGGCAGAATACCAGGGAGTCGTTGTGCCAGCATGGTTTTCCCTGATCCTGGTGGGCCGATGAGCAACACATTGTGACCGCCGGCTGCCGCGATTTCGAGGGCGCGCTTGGCTTGGGTTTGTCCACGGACTTCGGAAAAATCTTCTTCGATTTTTGATGGGGTGTGAAAGAGTGCGGCTCGGTCTACGATCACGGGGGAAGCCGGTTGTTCTCCATTTAAGATTGACAGGACTTCGGGAAGCGTATGAACGCCATACACTTCGGCTTGCTCTAGTACTGCGGCCTCAGGGCCATTGTCCACAGGAATAATCAATCGCTGTTTGCCTTGGCAGAGCATACCGATAGACAGCGCGCCGGTGATGGGTTTCACGCGTCCATCTAAGGACAGTTCCCCAACAAACACATAGTTCTCCACCGATTCTTGTGAGAGGATTTCCTCAGCGACTAAGATTCCAATCGCAATGCCAAGATCGAGGCCTGAGCCTTCTTTTTTAATCCCGGCTGGGGCAAGGTTTACAGTGATTTTTTTTGGTGGAAAACGAAAGCCGGTATTTTTTAAGGCCGCGCGGACGCGGTCACGGCTTTCTCGAACGGTTGCATCGGGAAGCCCGACGATGGAGAATTGAGGAAGGCCTCCCCCAATGTCGACTTCTATTTCGATCAGGTGCGCGTCGAGACCCAGTAAGCCAGCACTTAAAACTTTTGCAAGCACATTCGCCTCATAGGTGGGTACATTAGGTGAAGAGACAAATGGATTATAGTCAGGTTGATTTTTCGTTTTCAAGAAAACCGAGAATCTTTTTCAAAATCAGAGTTCAAAAGGAGAGTTGGTCTTTGGACCCTTGCTTCCCTATCTGTAGCTGCAGCATCTCATGCTGCCTCTTCAAGACGTCAGTGGCCCATAATGCGTGGAAAGAGGCACGACCTGCCTGCGCGAAGCTGCTACGGCGGAGGCTGGTGAGATCGTGCAGCTACACAGAATGGAGAGGATAATGCAGGGGGAAATTTCGTGAGAACAATGTGGCTATTGGGGTTTGGCATGGTCTTGTTCTTTGCGTTTCCCGTAGAGCAAGTCATGGCGGCCTTCGATCAGGGGCACTGGATGATTGAGGCTCCTACTCCAACCGAACATACGGAAATGGGCGCGTCTGCGTTAGATCAGTTGATTGAGGTGGTGGATGGGGTTGAGAGCCCAAATGAGGGGAATCGTTGGCGGTTGGTCTCAGCATCTTCAGGACAGTTGATTCAATCCAAGCGGGCACCTGCTCGGCATGTGGG
The DNA here is from genome assembly GCA_027623995.1 of Nitrospirota bacterium. GTDB lineage: Bacteria > Nitrospirota > Nitrospiria > Nitrospirales > UBA8639 > Nitronereus. Next base: position 4,359 of record JAQBUF010000003.1, on the reverse strand, counting down.
TGCGGTGATGGCTATTCTTGGGACCTTTAATGAGGCTGGAGTCTTACCTGTAGAGTCTGACCCTCGTGCGAATCAGTTGATACGATCACTCATTCAATTTCAGTCGGTGTTTATGAAGAACCAGCAATCTGCAGTTCATGATTACCTTTCTTCGGCTCTTTTCGCACGGTGGGGGGAGCAGGGAGCCATGATTCAGGATTCGTTTGATGAGCAGGGTTGGACGACCCAAACTTTAGAGGCTCTTGTCGATTACTCCAAAATTCATTCGATATGGGGGGATGCTCGGATGGCGGAGGTGTTTCGTCAATATTACCTGAGTCCCGCTGATTGGGTGTTAGTTGAGGAAATATTTGATGCGGCGCGGCAGCGTTTTATTTCTGAGGGGCAAGATATTCATCAAATGTTTGCCATACAGCGTGAGAGAATGGCTCGAGGAACGTTTTAACTGTTCGGTCCAAGTTTGATAAAGCACACAGGGTCTCCCACGATTGCCGTGGGAAATGTCTTCCTGTCTATGGCAAAGGGTACGCCCTTTTCCAGGCACCACGTCGTGATCCAGGGAATTTCTTCAACCGAGGTTGTGACCAGTCCTGGAAGGGTGAGTTTGCTGAGGCATGAGTCGAGGAGGTTTCGGAGGGTACGCTGCTCGTTTTTGAATGCGTCGGCGTCGAACGTTGCTGGTGTCGCGCGTCCGTAAGATAGGGCGGATGCTTCAGGATAGCATTCCGGGTCATTGAGGATGCTGACCATCCAAATATGATCGAATCGGCCTTGAGCTTCTAGAGCATTAGTTGCCTGAAAGGTGAGGGGCAGGTCGGTGCATGCCGTATTGAGAATGAATACCTCGTCATTTCGAAGATTGTACGGTTCGACCGATCGATTGAGATCGGCAGTCTCGACCATGAGCATCGGCAATTCCGCCACTCCAGCTCCAACGTAGAGGCTGCGACCCTTTGAGGGCAGATTCTGTTCGAGGTGTGCGGCTATTCGCATTCCCAATTGTTGGCAGGGTCCTCGACGGTCTTGCCAAAATTCCTCTCCGCCCTCATCGCAATAAATTTTTCCTAATGCAGGATAGTCGAGCTGGGAAAAGATGTGGGCGATATTTTTTTTCAGTAGAGGTTTCAGGGTAACCCTTTCTAATGTTGATTGAACATTAGCCTCTCCCTGTAGCTGCAGCATCTCATGCTGCCTCCCAAGCGTGTCAGAGGCGCCATTAGATGGCGCAGCTACACGAAGAATTTTCATGCAGCAGGGTGGTTCCCTGGGTCATGAGGAACTGTTGCGGAAAAAGTGTCGGACGGGTGATTATACGAATTTTTGCAATGAATTGAATAGCAATCGGAATGTGGTGCGGGGTGCTGATCCCAATCTTTCCGGTCTTGGATTGACTCAGAACGGTGAATATGGTGCAATTCTTCCCTCTTAGCTCTAAAGATAGACATATACCAGAGGAAATGTAAGCGGTGAGCGACATCAACGTATTAGCAGAGATTCGGCGTGTTCTTGAATTAGAGGCTCGTGCAATTGCAGGGCTTCAAAAAAACTTAGGGCCGGATTATGAAGAGGCGGTACGGTTGATTTTTTCCTGCCAAGGGAAAGTTGTGGTCACCGGCGTTGGAAAATCAGGGATTATTGCACAAAAGATTGCGGCGACCATGGTCTCAACCGGCACCCTGGCGATGTTTTTACATAGTGCCGATGGCATGCATGGTGACGTGGGCATTATCCAAAAAGATGATATCGTGCTTGCTATTGGGAAGTCTGGCGAAAGCGAGGAGCTAAATACCATTCTCCCCGTTGCCAAAAAGATAGGAGCGAAGGTTATTTCTATTACCGCACAGCTGAAGTCGACGATGGCCAGGCATTCTGACCTGGTTTTGCATACTCCTATAGAGGAAGAGGCCTGCCCGCTAAATATGGCCCCGACGGTGAGTACGACTGCAGCCCTCGTTCTGGGCGATGCCTTAGCGATGGCCCTCATGAAATTACGCAACTTTCAGCCGGAAGAGTTTGCTGTCAATCATCCTGGTGGCAGCTTGGTAAGCGCTTGTTACTGACGGTCGGTGATATTATGCGGTCAGGAAATGACAACCCTGTGATTCATGTGACCGCAGACCCAAAAACGATGCTCTCTGAAATTACTAGGAAGCGTGCAGGGGCAGTTTCCGTAATTAATGACGAAGGTCACTTAGTTGGGCTTGTCACGGATTTTGATATTCGGAAAGTGTTAGAGCGCGGAGATGATTTATTCGCGGCTGCAATCCCCGAAATCATGAATCCCAACCCGGACTTTGTGTTCGATGACGATAATGCCTTCTCAGCACTAGAAAAAATGGAAAAACGTGAGAAGCCCATTTCGCTATTGCCAGTATTGGCCAGCGACCAAAAAGTCATCGGGATGATCCATTTGCATGATTTGGTTGTTCGAGGCTTATGAAATCAATTTTTTTACCTTAGATAAACAGAAAAGACTATCCCTTTGGAGCTAATTAGGATTGCAAAGTACTTATCAAGGATTGATCCGGAAAATGTTTTTATCTATGGGCTTATGGCCATTGCCATGTTTATTATGGTGGCCAAATTAAATCATATTATCGAGTATTTTTTTGTTGGGCTTTTGATTCTCTGGGTTGGTGTAAAAGTAAGAAATCGTGACTTCCACCTTGTTAGAACTCCTTTAGATCTTCCAATCTTTTTTTTTCTTGCTTGGATACTCATTACGATCCATTTTGCAGTTGATCCCAGCTACAGTTTTGGAGAATGGCGAAAAACTGTTTTGCAAATCCTCATGTTCTATTTTGTTGTTAATGTAGTGAAAAAGGAAAAATATGTCAGGCAAATTATTTTTGCCTTCTTACTTGGTGTTTTCCTGTGGAGTGGTGTCGGTATTGTTGATCATTTGGTGAGAGGTGACAGTTTATTTGATAGAAGTAGTCACGCTTATTCCCTGACAGCGTCAGGGCAATGGTTTTCTACTTATCTTGTGGTAGGAGTCCCGTTTGCATGGTTGCTTTTTCGGGAGAGTGAGGGGCGGTTGGCAAAGCTGTACCTAAGTATTTCGTTTGTAATTATTTTTGCCTTGCTTTTGGCTCATCAACGTGGAGCATGGTTGGCATTTTTTGCCCAATTGACCGGGCTCTGGTTGATATGTGTAAGAAATAAATTCCTTAAGTGGAGCATAGTTCCTTTTATTTTCGGATTGATTCTGATCGGTGGGTTTTGGATCCAGGAGAATCAGAAAAGTGTTGTCCAGCATAATCATCTTGCCAACCTTGGCTCTATAAATCTTCGATTGGGTGTTTGGCAAATAGCTTTTGAACAAATTTTGGCTAACCCAATCATGGGATATGGGTACGGAAATCATACGTTTCAAAAAAACAATGAAAAAAGAACGGATGGTTCTGGTAATGATATATCCGAACAGCATTTGCATAACGTACTTTTGTCTATGGTTTATGAAGTGGGATTGATCGGGTTTGCCTTATTCGCTCTTGTAATTTTCCGGATTATTAAAACCGCATATCATGGGGCCAAGAAATTAAGAGGCACCTTTGCTGGAAATCTGGGGTTATGTGTTATTCTCCTGGTTATTGGGGTCGTGACTAGAAATCTATTTGACAATATGTTGGTCGGCACCCTGTCCTATCTTTTTTGGCTATTAATAGGGATGTATTTTGCCATTCACGTATCTTCTCAGAGAGATGGTTTTGAAGAGAAAATTATTTTAGGCAGATTATAGGTCGATTCCTAAACTAAGCTGTTGTTACCTGCGATTACGGTAATAGCGCAGTAGAAATTCATTGTAGTCGCATTCTTAAGGGGTTCTTAAATGTCCGAGAAAGTTTCCAAAACTTCTCTACCATCGGAGGTAGACGAAATTAGTTTTCTAGACTTCTGGCGTGTGCTTTGGAGTCGGCGGTATGTAATTGGTGGACTTTGTATCCTAGCGGTTCTGGTTGCCCTGATAATCAGTTTCAGTAGACCTAAAAGCTTTGAGGCTACCACTTCGCTATTGCCGGCTCGAGAAGCAGGTTTTAGGCCTGACTTCTGGCGTTTGCGAGATGAATTTCCTGGAACTGACGTGCTTATTGCAATGTTAACGTCTAGGGTTATGGTTGATGAAGTGGTAAAAAACCACAATCTAATTGCACACTATCAATTTTCAACTATTGACGAGGCACGCCATACATTACAAAGCAGAACCACAATGTATTGTAGTGAAACAACCTTAATTTTTGGAAATTTTAATGTCTCAAGTCCATACATCGCAAAATAACCGCCCTAAATCAAAGCGTTATACTTGGGGTGCTATAATATTAATTTCTGTAATGTTTGTTGGATTTTTAGCAACAGCGT
>JAQBUF010000057.1 GCA_027623995.1 Nitrospirota bacterium | reverse complement strand
CATTCAGGTGTTTGGCGGCCTCATGATCGCTGATGACAGTGGCGATGTCATCGAGTTGTTGCAGCGTCCTTCCTGGTTTGAGGTATTGCTCGGGCTTGGGCAGTGATTTCAATTTGTCATAGGGGGTCATCATCGCCTCATAGGGGTACCGCTTCCGGGCCTTCCCCTTGGCGTCCATCCTCACCACCGGGAAAAAGCAGGGCCGGTGAAAGTTGATGTACGGATTGAGGTGGTCGCGATGGAAGGCATTGAGCTGCGGCGCCCACTGTTGGGGAATGTGGACATAGCCCAGTTGTTTCCGAATGATCGACCCGTTCTTACTTTCCACTAAGGCCTTGTCGTTGCCGTGCCGGGCGCGGGACTTGGTCAGTTCGATCAGCAGCGTGTTGAGCAATTTCACCACGTGCTTATTGATGTACTCGGAGCCGTTGTCAGCATGGAACGCGAGAATAATGAACGGAAATTGGTCGAGGAGGTCCTCTAAGACTGGAATCAGATACCGTTCGCTGATTTTTCTCCACCGAACAGATAATTTCGAACTGGGTCACCTCATCAACGGCATTGATATGGTAGACCCCTTTGACCCCATCCAAGTCGCCTTGATGGACCGTATCCACGCGGAGATACCTGGGACGGCCATGGGGCTGGGGTTGCCGGCGTTCGCCGAGGCGGGAGCCCGTGGGACGGGTCTTGTCAACGTGCTGGCGAACATGTCGGTCACTGGAGCTGTGCCGGAGGACATACAGGTAGCTCACGGAGATGCCAGCCAGCCGATGGTACTCGGATTGCCCGAAGCGCACCCAGGCACGTTCACACAGCTTCTTGGTGGCCGGCCCCGAGAGCGTCCCGTGCCACTCATCGGTCTTCGCCAGCAACTGAATATCCTCCAGGGTATAGCGGCGGCGAAACCCCTGGACGGTGCGCTGACGCCGGTGGAGCCGGCCGTTTTGGAGATATTGCTGAATCAACCGCTTCACTTGGATCCGAGAATAGCCGCTGACCTTCTGGAGGAAATCTAGCACGAGCCCCTTCTCGGCTTTGCCGAGCTGGCGATAGTGGAAACGGAGCAGCATGGCCTGAATCCAGGCATAGCGAACCGCCTTGGCTTCAATGTTGAACTCAATAGCCTTGTTCCCATTGAGGAATTGTCGAACGTGTTCTAACGTCTTGATTGGGGTGTCGTTCATGATGATGTGCATCCCTCATCATGAACAGAAACCAGACGGGCTTCAGTATCATTTCATGTTAGAAACAACCCACTCCTTCAGTATCATTTCATAGAGGAAGAGACTATCCCTATCTTTTCTTAATTTGTTTATGGTATTCTGAACTTTTTTAAACACATTAATTCATTTATAAAAAATACCACTTGGTTAATTTTCAGGGAACTCAATGTGACCTTCCTGCAAGGCACCAATTATTGACAATAGAAAAATGAGTGGAAACGAAGAAAATATTTCAGCATTAATAATTGTGAATTCGGTCTAAAAAAAATGTCCACGACGCAAGCGGAATGGGTATTTCGAGGAAGTACTATTTCTTACTATTTCTTTTGGAACACCACGGTTTCTCAAGCTCTTCCCTTTGTTCGGCAACCCCGTAGCAAGGCGGGGAATAGGGTTGATTTAAATAATTAGACAAGCTTTTGACGTTGAATCATGTTTTTATTTCCATCATTTTGTCAGATATAACCGCTTTGACGTATAGACAGCGCCATGAAAATTTTGATTAATGTTCTTACTATTCCTGCGTTGTGGTTTTTGAGAATTAGAACCATGGCTAGCCTCTAAAATCAAAAATCCGCAGACTGCCCGGTAAAGGAAAACCAACAATTAGGTAAGAGGGGTCTTCCATTTTAGTTTCTCAATAATGCCAATTTGCAAATAATTGTATTTTAGATGTTAGAATAAAGAAAATAGGGTTAGTTGACCCCTAAAACCTCTCAGTATTTTAAAGGATTTATGGAAATCCGTTAAGACGAGAGCTACCAATGTAGATATGATTTGTGATATAAAGATGACCTTTGGCTAGTTGATAGTGGACTTGAAGAGACAGGTAGATTCATAATTTGAGGACTTTATTGGTGAGGTAATACGGCATGGCAAAAGGTAAAAATTCGATAAACGTACGAGGGACCATGGAGCCATTAAGCGCATGGAAACGACACAAGGCATTGCAAGAACTTGCTCGATTTATGGGGCAAGAAGGGCGAGACCATCTCACTCAATTGGAATATGACCTTGCGGAAGATAAAACCTATTCTGTCCAATTTTTCGTAAGACATTGGGGGTCATGGACACGTGCAGTCCAAAAGGCAAGAGAACTGGTGGATCAACAAGAGATACCAGAACCCGAAGCTTCCCCATTTGCCGGATGGGTCGCCTGTCTGTGCGGGAAAGCCTGTCATTGTGAAAAACGATTCTGGAGCCCAGATCGTCGGCGAATCCGCATGTGTGATGCCTGTCGATCCTGGTCAGATAAATTATCGGTAGATGATCAATTCTTTTATCTGACGGATGATACAGTCCTCAATACCCGAGTGAGAAGTACAGCCAAGCAAGGACGACCACGAAAGAGTGAAGTTGAAGTCAGTACCAAGTAATTTCTAATATAAAAAGACAGCTCCAGGGATTAATTGTTACCAGTATGTAATTCCTGGAGTTACCTTCCATCAGTCCCTTACTCCTCTTCTTAATTCACTTCCACCAGCACCCACGACACCTACTAGTCCAGGACAAAGTTTGAGATATTCCTGTCCGCGACAAGATTACTTTAGTGAGAATATTTTGTTGCGTGGCTTCAGCTTGAATCCAACAAATACTACGCAAAATAACTCCCCGCTTACCTGAAAGTCCTAAGAACATCACAGATAGGGCCATAGGACCCTATTTACGTGTATATAATACATCTGGAAGATGCTATTTAAAGCCGGTAGGGTTGCAGTGAAAGACATCTCGGATTTCCAACATTTTGACCGTTTTAAATCGACAAAATATTCGACGGAGAGACTTAGACTTTGGCAAGCATGTTGCTGGTGAATTATCCAGGTCAACTACTTTGGTATTCGATACATATTACTGCCCGATTAAAGACATGTGCTTAGAGACACATGGCTTTTAATGTTTCAGACGCTAAATTTCGATGAATCCAAATGGCTAAACGAGTTTTGGATACCTCATCCCAATCGACCCGAGAACATTTCCACGATATATTTGTGACTTCCTCTGAAGTTCCTAACTCAGAACAGGCTACCCACATTTTACGTGCTCAGAAACTTATCCTAGAGAAAATTGTCCAAAATCACGATCTTCCTTCAACACTCGAAACACTCTGTCTTCAGTTTGAAAATATTCTATCTCCGGCAATCTGCGTCATTCGGTTATCCGATTCTCAAACTGGCTTGATGCAGATCAAGGTCTCTCCCAATATGCCGGAAAATCTTCGTGTAGACCTTGAGAAATTTTCCTCTGAGGATTATTTGGACTCAGGGAACTCTGCGGATCTTCCCCAAAAAGTGGTCATTCTTCCCGTTAGAAATGAAGACCCCATCCGCAAAAAAACCAAAGATTTTGGCATTCAATCCTATTGGTCGATCCCCTTTGCGACAAAACTCTCCAACCCAAGTGGCGCGTTTACCGTATTGCACCAAAAACTTCGACACCCTTCGACTTTTGATCTCTACGCCATAGAAACAGCCGCCCACCTTGCCGGCCTCGCCCTGCAGCGTCACGAAGAAGAACGCGAACTCCATGCGAACAAAGAACGACTTCAAGATCTGTTTGATTCTGCTCCGGTGGCCTACTTTACCAGCTCAATGGATGGAAAAATTATCAGCGCCAATACCTGTGCCGCAGAATTAACGGGCTTATCGAAAGAAGCCTTAACCGGTCAATCCGTCATCGAACTCTTTTCCCCCACACTCCGTGGCAGGACAAAAGCCGAACGCATCCACAAATGGATCAATCATGGGCTTGAAGTGGAGGGGGAAGAACTCGAATTAGAACGACCTGATGGAAGTCGTCGATGGGTCAGCCTCACAGTACGCCTGATTCGTGATTCAATGGGAACCCCCATCGAGCGACGAGGGATCCTCGAAGATATCTCACACCGAAAACAGACCGAACACTTACTCGCAGAGCAAAAAACCATATTGGAAATGATTGCCAAAGGACAGCCTCTCCACCACACCCTTTCACGCCTGTGCCAGGGAATCGAAATAGCATCACCCGAGATGCAATGCTCCATCCACCAGCTGGAAGGCACCAAGCTGCAATACCTTGCAGCGCCATCGCTACCTAAAGCCTATACCACGAAAATCGCCTCCATTGAAATTGGACCAGCAGCTGGATCCTGTGGGACCGCTGCGTATCGGCACGAACCCGTGATCGTGTCAGACATTGCCACCGATCCATTATGGAATAAAGGTCGAGCACTGGCCTTGAGACATGGACTCCAAGCCTGTTGGTCAATTCCAATTTCTTCTTCGACAAACGAAGTGCTGGGAACCATAGCGATGTATTACCCCACACCACGCACACCGAGTCGAGAAGATTGGGAGGTCATTGAATCTTCGACAAAACTGGCTGGGATCGCCTTAGAACAAGATCGAGATCGAGCAGCACTCAAGCAAAGTGAAGCACGATATCGCACCCTCTACGATGATAATCCTTCGATGTACTTTACCATCGCTCTAGATGGAACGGTACGATCGGTCAATTACTTTGGCGCCTCCCAACTTGGCTTTACCACCGGCGAACTGTTGGGAACATCGGTGTTTTCCCTTTGCCACCTTGACGACCGCTCTGATGTTCGACGCAGAGTTCACTCGTACCTTCAGGCCCCTACCGATCTTGAAAATCTCGAGTTTCGACAGATCAGGAAAGACCGATCGATCATTTGGGTTCAAGTCTCCATGCGATTAGTCAAAAGCTCTGACCAAGAATCCGTACTGCTCCTGGTCAGCGAAAACGTGACCACTCAAAAACAGATCAAAGAGACCTTAGTTGCCAGTGAACATGCCATTCGTAAACTCTACGACATTACGTCATCGCCGAATTTAGATTTTGAGGAACGCATCCGTGGCCTTCTGCATCTTGGGTGCGAACGATTTAATTTACCCATTGGCCTTCTGACCCACTGCACGGAAAAAGATCTCATTGTCAAATTCGTACAATCCCCCAGTCCTTGTATCTCTGAGGGAACCCTGCTTCCACTCCAGGACACCTTCTGTCACGAAACCATGAAGGCAGGAGAACCTCTAGGCTTTGAACGGGCCAGCGAAACCGTATGGAAAACTCATTTAGGGTACGCCAGCTTAGGCTGGGAATGCTACCTGGGAACCAAGGTGATCGTTGGCCAGGACACCTATGGAACGTTATGTTTCGGCAACCAACAGGCCTTCGAAGGAACATTTTCCGAAGCTGACAAAGACTTCCTCCAATTGATGTCCAAGTGGATTGGGACGGAACTAGAACGGAATCGTGCTGAAGACGCACTGCGACGCAGTGAAGGACGACTGAGACAGGTGATCGACTTGGTCCCACACTTTATTTTCGCCAAGGATTCCACCGGCCGTTTTATTTTGGCCAATCAAGCCGTGGCAGAGGTGTATGGCACCACGGCACAAAACCTGATTGGAAAAACTGATAACGATTTTTCACGCGCCCCCCAAGAGGTCGATCATTTTCGAGAACATGACCTGGAAGTCCTCGAAACCGGAGAAGCCAAAACCATCGAAGAATGCATCACCGATGCCCAAGGCCATATTCGACATCTGTACACCATCAAAATTCCCTTTGTCTTTGCCAATTCCGCCTTGCCCGCAATCCTTGGCGTGGCCATTGATATTACCGATCGCAAAAAAGGTGAAGACGCACTTCGACTCACCCAACATGTCTTTGATATTTTGCCTGATCACGTCGCCGTCGTCGGACCGGACTATCGTTATCGTCGAGTCAACAAGGTGTACGAACAGGTGCATGGCATGCCCGCCACCGACATCCTCGGGAAACATATTTCCGATCTGCTAGGAAAACAAAACTTCCTTCGTGACATCAAACCCAATTTTGATCGTTGTCTTGCCGGGGAGATTGTGTCATTCGAACGTTGGTTCCATTTTCGCGACGGACAAGACCGATTTATGGCTGTCACCTATTCCCCCCTACGCGAAAAGGGAAAGCCACATTGCATTGAGGCCGTCGTCGTCAACTCTCGCGACTTGACACTACGAAAGCACATGGAAGAAACACTAAAAAATAATGAAGAACATCTTCGAATCCTTCTCGATGAACGAATCCGTATCAGTCAAGATCTTCATGATCACGTCCTCCAATCCATTTATGCAGTGGGCCTGATTATTGCTGCGATTCGGAAACCACTCGAAACCAAAAACTTTTCCGAGGTGTATGAGTTTCTTGAGCAAGCGGTACAACAAGTGAATAACTCAATCGTCGACATACGAGGATTTATCGAAGGACTGCCCCAAGCCGATCTTGATAGCGGAGACTTCGAAACTGAATTGACACATTTAGTACAATCCATGACCATCCCCGATGGTCCCGCATTTACGATACGCGTAGATCAGACAGCCATCGATTTACTCTCAAATCGAAACACCGTCCACCTCATCAATATTGCGCGTGAATCCATGAGTAATTGTCTACGACACGCCAAAGCCACCAAAGGCTCCATCACCTTCACCCAAAAAAATGGGAATCTCCAATTTGAGATTCGTGATAATGGCGTGGGATTTCACCAAGGAGACTGCTCACATTCTGGTCATGGCCTCGTCAATATGAACGCCAGGGCTACACAATTACACGGAACCCTAACAATCCGCTCGGCACCCAATAAAGGCACGCGAGTGATTATTCACATACCCATTAACACCTCAACACAAGGAAAGTAACCATACCATGATTGACATACTGCTCGTCGAAGATCATGAAGTTGTCCGTATCGGACTCCGAACCGTGTTGTCCCAAAATCCTCAATTCAACATTGTCGGGGAAGTCGGCACATGTGAAGATGCTAAAAAAGAAGCCATTCGGCTCCAACCAACTGTGGTTCTGATGGACCTTCGCCTCCCTGATGGAAGTGGAATCGACGCCTGTAGTGCGATTCTTGAACAATGTCCGAAAATCCGCATCCTATTCTTGACGTCCTATCGAGACGAAGACTCCATGTTGGCTGCGGTCTTAGCTGGGGCCTCAGGCTATTTGCTCAAGGAAGTGAGTCCCGACCGACTCACGCAAGCCGTAGAAATGGTGTCCGAAGGCCATTCAATTCTTGATCAGGAGGTCATCCAAAAAGTCAAAGCTTGGGTACAACGGAAAACCCAACCCTCCTCGCCGGCGAAAAAATGGGATCTTTCGCCTCAACAATTCCGCGTCTTAGAACAAGTCGCCGAAGGTAAAACAAACAAAGAAATTGCCAAAGTACTCGGACTCAGCGATAAGACCGTCCGTAATTACCTAGCCACCATTTTTGAAAAACTTCGAATCACGCGACGCAGTCAAGCAGCAGCGATGTTCATACGGCAACACATGAAAGATGCTGCACTCCAGAGCACCAAGGTGTAGACAGGAAGCACCGCCAGATCCCGTGCATCCTTCCTGGATAGCTCTGCGGGATCTGGCACGAACACGCCACATTTTCAGAAGAACCATGGGGCAACGACTAGGGAAACTTCCTGCCCGATCATCAAGTTTACATAGCCTGACATGATCTCTCCTCCTTCCTAATCCCAAAACAACGCAAACCTTATGTTGGTCACCAACACAACCGAAATTTCTCTTACAGGGACTAGCCCACAAGATCTTTTGTTCCTTTTCACAAGAATGTGGGAATCTCCTATCCCACACAAAATATCGGTGCCAGTCACTTAACAATCGTCAGCTGCCAACTCGGCTATCTTCAATCACGGACCAGGGTATGGGATTATCGATCGACAAAGAAAAATTTGAGGACCAGGATTACGCTCAATTCGCGGCACGTCTCCAACAAAGCCTCACGATTTTGCACGAGCTACTGAGCCGCCCAGGGTTTGGAGAAGGTCCTCTCACGGTCGGAGCCGAACTTGAACTCCCAATCATCGATAAAGCTGGGCATGCGTTCCCCATCAACCAGTCACTGCTCGCCCAATGCACGGATTCCTCGCTACAACTCGAACTCGATCGCTTCAACATTGAATATAATGCCACTCCCCTGGACCTGGCCGGATGCCCGTTCACTAACCTGCAACACCAACTCACCCAGGCCATTGCGAATATTAATAATCTCGCCGCCGCCGAGGGTGGACGTGTGGTGCCCATCGGCATTCTTCCCACACTCACCGAAGCCGATCTTCAATCACAGGCCTTAACCGATCTTCCACGCTATCGCGCATTGTCATGGGCCCTTCGTCATCACCGACATGCGCCGTTTCACGTCCGTATCGACGGGAAAGAACCCCTCACAATGACGTGTAATGATGTCACCATGGAAGGAGCCAATACCTCCTTTCAATTACATTTGCGCGTGCAGCCACAAGATTTCGCCAATCTCTACAATATCGCTCAGTTGGTCACACCCATCGCCGTAGGCGTCGCCGCAAATTCCCCGATTTTTGTCGGGCACCAATTGTGGGATGAAACTCGCATCGCTTTATTTAAACAAGCCATTGATTATCGACCCCCTCACGAAAAAGACTGGAGCCAGCCAGCACGAGTTTCCTATGGAAACGGATGGGTCCGTGATGGAGCCTATGAATTATTTGCCGAGGCGGTCGGGCTATTTCCTCCCCTACTTCCCTATATGAGCGATTGTTCCCCCATGGAATCTTACCAACGCGGGGAGTTGCCGGCACTCGAAGAATTACGGTTACATCAAGGTACGGTCTGGCGATGGAATCGGGCCATCTATGATCCAGCGTCTGGCGGACATTTGCGTATTGAACTTCGAGCCTTGCCTGCCGGACCGACCCCCATTGATATGGCAGCCAATGCCGCATTCTTAATTGGAATGGTCTTAGGACTTCGATCTCAGATTCAACATATGCTTCCGATTTTTCCCTTTGATTATACCCATCGAAATTTTTATCGAGCGGCCCAAGTGGGGTTAAACGCAGAGCTCTTATGGCCTTCCGAGTCTCCACCCTCACCTTGTGAAATCCCCTTACGCGAACTGGCTAGGACCATGCTCCCTATCGCAAAACAGGGGCTATCCGAAGCAGGAGTCACCGAGCAAGAATCCGAAACCATGCTAGGAATAATTCAGCAACGTCTTGACACAGGCATCAATGGCGCCACATGGCAACGCGACAGTCTGAATCAATTCGAACAACGGCTGCCTCGACCTGAAGCCCTGACCGCCATGCTGGAGCAATACCTCATACATTCCAACGAGTGTCGACCCGTCACGGAGTGGGGCCGACCGCAATGAAACATTACACCAACGGTCTGAGGATTTGGGACAATCCTCAGACTGAAGAAGTTGGAGACACGGTCGAAGAATTCCTGCGTCTGCTTGGAGGACCGACCTGGCTGAATATCCCCGGGAAAGATCCAACACGATCCCGGGCGATTGTGACACTCCTTCACGGCAACGAACCTTCTGGTGTTCGAGCCATTCATCGGTGGCTTCAAATTGGCATCAAACCGCAAGTGAACATTGCCGGTGTTATCGGAGCCATTGACGCCGCGCTTGCCCCTCCAGGATTTGCTTTTCGGACATTGCCCGGACGCAAAGACCTCAACCGATGTTTTCGCGAACCCTATGATAGTCCAGAGGGGCAAGTGGCCAAGGAAGTCCTTCAGCGATTAGCACACCTCAAACCAGAAGCCTTAATCGATCTACACAACACATCAGGACAAAGTCCTTGCTACACCATTACCACCAAAATGGGTGACAAGCAGAAAGCCCTCACCTCCATTTTTTCCAATCAACTGGTCATCACGGACTTACGATTAGGATCGCTCATGGAAGCTACGGAAACGGAGATTCCGACCATCGCCGTAGAATGCGGAGGAAACCGCGATCCCCAATCAGACCGCATTGCCTTTGACGGGTTGACCAGATTTACCCAAACGGACTCACTGTTTCCTTCTGGGACGTCACAGCCAAACGTCCAAATCTTCGAGCATCCGATTCGAGTCGAACTCCGTGCAGGCATGACCGTAGCCTATGCCACGACACCAGTGGACGAAGCGGACTGCACGCTCCGATTCGATGCTGACAAGTTGAATTTTGATATGTTGCATCCTGGAGAACCGATAGGGTGGATCGGCCCTCACCAACTCGACACCTTCCTGGCACGGGATGCAAAAGGAAACAATCGAGTCCAAGAACTATTCACCGTCGTCAATGGAGAGCTACACATTGCCCAAACTGGAAGAATCCTCATGATGACGACCGACCCCATGATGGCCTCCAGCGATTGCCTCTTTTATTTCCTTCCATGTGCTGACCGATAGTCTCAGCTCACCGACACCAAACACATCGCATTTGGGGAAACAAGCTATCCTTCGGTCCTTGCCTTTCACCAACCACGCGAATTTCACTTAATTACCAGACCATCAGCCTTCACACACTTTAGAAAAGCAATAGAACTTCACAACATCCGCATTCATTCCCCACTTCCTGTCAAACTTTATACGTCAAACTGCGTACATGCTCTCCCTCGTTCGGGGAATAGTCCGATCTCAGCTTCCACATTACTATGGTTTTATATTGCTGAAGTAGCCCACAGTGTTGACCCTCACCACGGTCAGTGACAGGTCGATCAATCTGGCAAAGCTTTTTGACATTGAAACACTTTGTCAGACCTTGCCAAGCCAACGAGGGAGGTTATCAACATGCCAGTCAGCCTAACATCCAGCCCCAAACAGTCCCGCATCAACAACAAGTGGTCTCTCCTGACAGGCTGCTTGATTGTGGCACTCTTCGGAACCACGCCACTAGGAACCTGGGCGTTTGAGCCACGAACCATTGATGGGACCCACAATAATGTCCAAAACCCAGTCTGGGGAAGTGTCGACTCTCAACTTGATCGCACCCTTGACCCAGACTACGAAGATGATATTCAAAAGCCGACGGAATACAGTCGCCCAAGTCCACGATATATCTCCAACATCGTCGCGGCGCAATCTGAACTTCGCTTCAATGACAACCATGCGACGGACATGGTCTGGCAATGGTGGCAATTTATCGATCACGATTTGGATCTCACCACCGAGGCTGATCCTCACGAAGGGTACGATATTACCGTCCCGGAAGGGGATCCCTATTTTGATACGCATTCATCGGGGAACGAGATTATCCCCTTCAACAGATCAGTGTACGATACGAATACTGGCATCGATCCTTCTAATCCTCGGCAGCAGCTCAACAAGATTACCTCATACCTTGATGGGTCAATGGTCTATGGGTCCGATTTGCAACGCGCTACCGCCTTACGAACCATGGATGGAACAGGCCGGCTCAAAACCAGCAAAAAGAATCTGTTGCCTTACAATGTGGATGGGTACCCTAACGCCGGGGGAACCGATTCGAAATTATTCTTGGCCGGTGATGTACGTGCGAATGAACAAGTAGGACTCACGACCATGCACACTTTGTTCGTCCGCGAACATAATCGGCTGGCCAACCACATTCGCAAACGGCACCCTCATCTCACAGGCAATCAAATCTATGAGCGGGCACGCAAAAAGGTCGTAGCCTATATTCAGGTCATCACCTACAACGAGTTCCTTCCAGTTCTACTTGGCCCCAATGCTCTGTCGTCCTACCTCGGGTACGATACCAATGTGGATGCCACAACCAGCAATATCTTTTCGACGGCAGCATATCGCCTCGGCCATAGCATGTTGTCACCGGAGATTTATCGTCTCAAAAAAAATGGGAACCCCATTCGCGAAGGGCACCTGGCCCTTCGTGACGCATTTTTTGCACCGGAACTCCTGCGACAGGAAGGAGGCATTTCTCCCATTCTCAGGGGGCTCAGCCGTAATTTAGCGCAAGAGGTAGACAACTATGTCATCGATGATGTGAGAAATTTCTTATTCGGCATGCCTGGGAAAGGCGGATTAGATTTGGTGTCGTTAAATATTCAGCGAGGACGAGACCATGGCCTCCCAACATACAATCAAGCACGAATCGAGATGGGGTTAACTCCCGCTGCAACATGGACGGATATCACTTCGGATAACGCCATCCAAGAACGTCTGGCCAGGGCATATGACTCAAACATAGAAATGATTGATGTATGGGTTGGTGGTTTGGCGGAAGATCATGTATCGGGTGCCTTAGTAGGACCCTTGTTTTACAAGATTTTGAAAGACCAATTTGAAAGGTTTCGAGATGGCGATCGGTTTTTTTATAAAAATATGTATTCCTCGCATGAGATAAAAAAACTTGAAAAGACCACCCTAGCCGATATCATCCGAAGAAACACTAAAATCGGCCGTGAAATTCAGGACAATGTATTCCAACTTCAATATGGCAAACATGCGAAACGACATTGAAGCCATCACCACAACAAATAAAAACTCAATTTGGAAGGCGGCAGAGGGATGGCGCATGAAAGGCCACCATCCTTCTAACCCCTTTCACCTAACTCGACTGCCCCCAACATAGTGCCAGGAAGAAACTTCCTGATTTCTTTCACATACTTCCAATTGCTTTCCCTGAGACGTTGGCGGTACCTTTGCTAAGATGAGAACCCTAGTTTCCCCATCAATTCTCCGGCCAAGAATCAGAAGCAGAAAACGAAAGATAAGCCAGTGATCTCTCCCCTTCCCTCCAACACACCAATCATTTTATATGATGGCGTCTGCAACCTGTGCATCGAAAGTGTCCAGTTTGTGATTCAACGAGACGCCCGAAAACGGTTTCGCTTTGCGTCACTGCAATCTCCTTTTGCTGACAACTATGTCGGGAAGGCTCATGAGGGACAGGACCGATTGGAGTCGATGATTCTCATCGTTGACCATCAGGTCTATCGACAATCCACCGCTGCACTGTTGACGGCTAAACGATTGGACGGGCTATGGCCAATTCTGGCAGTATTGCTAGTTATTCCTCTACCGATTCGTGACATGGTATACCAATGGGTCGCGAAGCACCGGTATCGAGCGTTAGGGAAAAAAGAGGAATGTTGGAGACCTACCCAAGAATTAGCCGATCGTTTTTTGGATTGGCCAAACAGGGGACATTCCCATACGCCAAATATTGTGGAAGGATCAAATCAAGACATGCGTTAATCTTTTACCACCATGATCCCTTTTCCAAACGCCACGTACCCTGCAATGTTCTGCGCTGCTGGTTTGGGAGTGGCATAGTACCAGGCCGCATCTTTATTTTTCTGTTCGCCAACCACCACATGAAAATAACTGGCGACACCCTTCCATCCACACACCGTCGAATTCGAACTGTCCTGAAAGTGCTCTCGGGTCAAAGAATCAGGCGGAAAGTAGTGGTTTCCATCCACCACCTCGCAATGATCACTTTGCGCCAAGATCACATCATTCCACATCTCCTTCGCCATATGTTCCTCCTTCATAAATGATTATTATGGAATGAAACCCGAAATTAGGACACGACACATCCGACTTGCTTTTGAAATGTGATTTTTATCCTGACAAAAGGATCCAACGCTCCCACTAAAACACTTCTTCAAATTAGGCATGAAATTTACAGAGAAAGAAAGTTTCGGATGAAATCAAGTATACTTCAGGAAATATTTAAGCCAAGCGCGCATAACACCGGATTCGCTATGCACACAATACGTGGAATGACATTCACTATTGGCGTAGGCCTTTTGTTGAGCCTTTCTTGGACAACACAGGCCATGGCCTTAGAAAATTCCGTCCCAGAAAAAATTCGCCATCAATCCGTTCCCATCCTTGGAGTGACCTTTAATGAAGCGCAACAACCTGTGGGTATCGTCATGTATGTGATGATACATTTCCAGCAACGATCCGACCATGAGGGACTCAAGGTCCACTTTCAAAAAACCCCTGGTCGGTTCGGACCTATCGCTCGAAAGGGTGTGGCCACCGCTATAGACCGGGCAGCAAAAGCTGCGCACCTTCAAGATGATTCTTGGACCGTCGTTCTCTCATTTCCCTACACTGGGTTAACCATGTATGGGGACAGCCTGTCGGCGATGGTGGCCATCTCTGTAGTCGCCCTGGCGAAAGGTGACACCGTCCAATATGGCCGAACGCTCACAGGAACCATTACGGATGACGGGCGCATTGGAAAAGTCACCGGCGTACCTTTCAAGGTCTACGCCGCCTATTCAGCCCACCTGGACCAAGTCCTCATCCCCGAAGAATACCACCCCCTTGATGGAGAATGGCGAATCCCCTTCCTTATGCATGTGTCCCACGTGGGCACCGTGGGAAAAGCCTACAAGGGGTTAACTGGAACCCCCCTATTTCCTTCGATACCTTCGCAATAAGCCTCTTTTCCATTTTCCCTAATTATCGCTCTTTTTCATATTTTCAGTTCGAAGCTCCTCGTTTAAATTTCCAAGACCGAATAATGGACATGCGCACACCCCATCTCATCAATACTCTGTTATCAATTTCAAACCCTCATGCGACCCATCGAACGTCAGACACCAAATCCCAATTTTGCTAACCGGCCACAAGAACTTGCTAGACCTACCTCTTCCATCATGTTAGGGTTTTCTTCTTGGACAGATGTTGGAGCCTGGCCTTTACCATTTCAACTCAGGATTCCGTTTTTCATCAACATACTTACACGCAACTTTTGATTCGACCTCAGCCGGGAGACTTAAAAATATGAAGGCATTAAAAGTCCTTTTGGTGAATCTCGGGTTTTTGCCAGAAAGTGTAGGCGGGTCAGAATATTATACATATCATTTGGCGAAAGCATTGATTCAAAGGCAGTACGACGTGACAGTTTTGACGACGATCAAAAACGATGAATTAAAACGGTTCTCAGTGCACCAAGAGTATTATGAGGACATAAAAGTTATAAAAATCGTCAATTCCCATCACTATCAATCAACCTTTGTGGATAGTTTCATTGAACCCAACATTGAAAAAATATTCAGAACGGTCCTCAGCGAGGAAGGGTTTGACCTGATTCACTTTCAACACCTGGCGTATTTGTCAGGAAGACTTCCAGAAATTTCTGATCAAATGAACGTACCAAGCCTTTTAACCTTACATGATTATTGGCACATGTGTTTTCGAAGCCAATTAGTAAGAGAAGGACACGGTATTTGTCCGGGTCCCTCTGGCGGGGTGTTCTGTGCCTCATGTCCCGAACCACAACAACCACCCAGCATGGGGAACTCAAAATATCCCAAGGCACTGAAAATGCTCACACGTCCGTTTATCCAAAAGGGTGTGGCTGTTTTGCAGGACATGCTTTCTCAAGCCACCATCTCCAAAATGAAGTCTTGGTTTGTGAAAAAACCAGTGATTGGACGACTCGACGCCATCAATCCGCATATCCTCACAATATTGGAGCATCAATTTCGCTTTGACTTTTTTAAAAACCAATTACGGTTTCCTAAATTTGTATTAAGTCCTTCGGCGCATCTGAAACAGAGATTCGAATCCGAAGGATTCAGGGATATACACGTCGTCCCTCTTGGATTTGAAACAACCACGCACTTGCCGCCCTTACCCTTCAATGGCACATTAAAAATTGCCTACATTGGAAATTTCATCCGAAATAAAAATGGAATCCATCTGTTAACAGAGCTAAAAAGCTTAAAAGATCACAAAGCCATAGAAATACATTTCCATGGAAGACCCGTTGACCAACAATATTTTGCGGAAATTCTTCAACAGGCCAAAGAATTTCCGCAAGATACCGTCAAATTCTTTGGTGGATACAATAGCCACCAGGACTTACAAGACATCTTGCAAAAAGTTCACCTTGTGGTCTTCCCTTCCTTGTGGGAAGAAAATTATCCATTAGTCGTTCGAGAGACACTGTTGCATGGCGTTCCCGTGATCGCGTCCAAACTCGGGGGAGTGCCTGAAGCCATAATTGAGGGAGTGAATGGATACCTATTTGATCCATACTTCGAGGGTGACCTGCTGGAGAAGATTGCTCATATTCTAAATGAACCTCAACGATTTAAACACATTACTCAAGGAGCCCGGGACACAAAAATTGAATCCATGCAGGATCATATCGATACCTTGTGTCACCTCTACTCACAGGCGATACAAAAAGATAAAGGACCTTTTGAAAAACTCGAGATGCATGAGCGAAAACGATATGTCCAAAAATTAAACATTCTTGGCAATACTCAACCTAAAGTATAAGTCCATGATTAATCCTGACGACCCAAACTTTTCCAATACACCGGCTTCATGTCAGAGGCCAGCGTTTGGGTACCAACTCAAAGTTAATGGCACCAAGCCCTATGTCAGCATTGTGACTCCTTTCTATAATGCTGGCTTTATTTTTCACGAAACCGTTCAGTCGGTTCTGCAACAATCCTTTCAGCAATGGGAATGGATTATTATTGATGATGGCTCCACTGATCCCAAGTCAGTGAAAATTCTTCATTCCTACCGTGACGGTGATCCTCGGATTCAGGTTTATACTCAATCAAAAAATACAGGAAATTGCACTGCCAGAAATATTGGAGTCCGACATACCACCACCCCCTATGTCGTTCTCCTAGACTCGGACGACCTCCTAGAACCCACCGCCATTGAAAAATGGTGGTGGTATCTTGAGTCACATCCAGAATGTGGATTTGTGAAAGGATATTCAGTTGGGTTTGGCGCCTATCAGTATGTGTGGACCAAAGGCTTTCATCATGGAAGAACCTTCCTAGAGGAAAACCTCGCCACCATGGCCAGTATGGTCCGAAAGAACGTGTATCAAGCTGTAGATGGTTTCGATGAATCCCGGGATAAAAAAGGGTTGAACGATTGGGAGTTTTGGTTGCGATGCGCCAATGCCGGGCATTGGGGAGGAGTCATTCCCGAATACCTAGATTGGTATAGGCGGAGAATTGATCATACTGACCGATGGCCAGATTGGTCCAAAGAAGGGAAAAACCAATTTCTTGCCGAGATGCGTTTGCGGTATCCCCGTTTATGGGAAGGAGGATTTCCAGAAGTTCAATCCCAGATTGATCACACACCAACATCTATTGCCTTTGAATTGCCATGTACCAACCAACTACAAAAGGTGAAGCCTCGCATATTATTTATCGTCTCATGGCTTGAGACAGACCAGGAGAATAAATACCTTCTCCCAATGGTGAAAGGTTTGGTGAAAAAAGGATGGGAACTCAGCATTGCCGCCATCCAAAAGGGAAACCATTCCGGGCTCCCCCTGATCTCAGACTCTACTCCCGATGTCTTTATTTTTCCGCACTTTTTGGAGCCCAAGGATTTCCCAAGATTTTTGGATTATTTAATTCGGTCTAGGGAAATTGATGCCATATTAGTTTTCAACTGTGAAATCGGAAAATTGTTTTTACCTTACTTGCAATCCCAATTCCCCATGCTCTCCTGTAGTGAGTTTTACCCAGAGGATGAATACTGGTTGAACGTGGACTCGACCACGAGGCCTTGCAACTGGGCACGATAGGGGGCGAGTTGCAGCAGGATGTGCTCCAGGTCATTGGGGAGGCGTTTGCGATACACGATCTGATCCTCTTCATCCAGCACGACGATCACACTGTTGTTGGCATGCAGATCAATTCCACCATACAATGGTTTCATGGCTCCTCCTTGGGTTGGAAAGGTTGAGAGATTTTTGACCAATCTTCCAACTGTACCGCCCAGGCGAGGAGCCTGCTAGATGATTATCAAATCTTTGGTTGACTAAATAGCAGCCAAAAAGGTCAAGCTTATTTTGCAATATGTGAATCGACCATCCCCATCGAAAAACGAAATCAATACATGACTAAATAGCCTTGCCCCCTCTTTTGAAGGATGACTTGTGTTTGCCCTTTCTTCTCCGTAATGTTTTTTTGCCTGTCTCATCATATCCAAGTAGACTGGGGCACAGTCCGAGATGAGAATCCCCCCCTGTTGTGCCGGATTTGATGAGAAGAAGAGGTATGGAAACGCCATGAAGTTTGAAAAATATTCCATTTCAGATGCTTTGAAAAATAACCTGTCCCGACTCGGGTTTGTCAAAACAACGGACATCCAATTTAAAGCCATCCCCTCGATCATGGCGGGGGAAGATGTCCTGGCCATCGCCCAAACAGGAACGGGAAAAACGGCCGCCTTTGCCATCCCGATCATCAATCAAATCGACCAGTGGAAAAGGAGCCAACGCTCCAGTGGGATCCAATGTATTGTCATGGTGCCGACGCACGAACTGGCGATGCAGATTGGAGAGGTCTTTGCCCAGCTTTCCAAACACACCAAGGTCAAGGCGTTTGCCATGTATGGCGGCGTTGAGCAGGACCCGCAGATACACACACTTCAGAAGGGCATCGATGTGCTCATTACGACACCCGGCCGACTGTTTGATCTGATCAGTCAGGGGTATGTTCTGCTGGACCGAGTGCGAACCCTTGTGTTGGATGAAGCCGATCACATGCTCGATCTCGGATTTATTAGAGATATTCATGCGATCAAAACCAAGCTACCACACCACCATCAAACGCTCTTTTTCTCAGCAACCATCAATGCCGACATCAAAAAACTGGCGTATTCTCAGGTGAGGAGTTCGGCGATCCGGATTCAAATCTCGCCGGACAATCGTGTCTCCAAAAATGTCTCGCACTATGTGATGTTCGTGGAAATGGATGATAAACGGTTTTTCCTGGAGCGGTTCCTGGCCGATAATCCTGAGAGCCGGGTGATCGTGTTTGTCCGGACGCGAGTGCGCGCTGAACGGGTCGCCAAGGCGATGGGTCGGGTCGGGATAGACACGCTGACGATTCATGGAGAAAAGGATCAGCATGACCGGGCTGAGGTGATGAAGGCATTTAAAGCAGGGGCCTGTCAGATTTTAATCGCCACAGATGTCAGCGCACGCGGCATCGACATTCCTGATGTGCATTATGTACTGAACTATGACTTGCCGGATAAGGCAGAAAACTACGTGCATCGTGTGGGAAGAACCGGACGTGGGGTCAAAAAAGGGATTGCGATTTCGTTCTGCAGCAAAGAAGAAAAGCCACTTCTTGAGGAGATTCAAGGGTTTTTAGATCAAGAGATCGATGTCATCAAACTCACGAAAAAGGATTACGCCTTTACGGTGACACATCCCAGCGAGGAACCCACTTTGGAGGAGTTGCTCAAAGAAATAGAGAAGGATGAGGAGGAGAGAAGGGAAAAAAAGAAAAAAAGGAAACCTCAAAAGAGAAAAAAATAGCCTAAGGGGAATAGAGTTTTTACAATCCTTTTTGACTTGAACGCCAAGTGCCAAGCCCCGTCGCAGGGTCAATCTGCCGACCCTGCCGTCTGACCTACGGGAATTCACCTTGCGAGTTGGGTCTGAGTGGCCCTTGACCATGAATCAGACTCAGCCTTACGCACCGTGGTGGCGTGGGAGTGGAGAAAATCTTGCCCCTTCTTTCGCTTTCGAGTCAACGGGAATTAAATGTATTAAATCAAGACTTGAGGTGGCCCGAAATTGACTGACCCCCGCCACGTGGTGGAGCGCGGGTGGGCAAGCCCAGATGGCTCAAAAGCTTGATGAGCACCGAAGGGTCCTCGATCGCCACGGTGGTCGGTGGCAAACCTAACGTAGACGGCGAAGGGCATACAGTTTAAGAATGCCCTGCCAAGGCTGATCCGAGACAGCGAGTCTCAGGGGTTAGCGACCGGTGTTGGCGACCAACGCCATCATCACTGATGACCTGCTGCTCGATGATGAATGCATCAACATTGTGTGGCAGCCAACGTTGCTGGCCGTCATGCTCTGAAGTGGCATCGAGATATTCACCAATCATGCCCTGGAGTCGCGGCGTGAGTTTTTTGGTGGCGACCTGGGCAATAACATCAGCAATCTGGGTGCCGGCCGCTGAGGCTGAATTGAAACATTGCGTCACGTTCAGTCTGGCCTCAATTCGCTCGCGTGTATAGATCAGGCCGAGCTGGTTCATATACGCACCCAGATCTTCGCTGAACCAGGCCTCGCGATCAGCTTCAACGTCCCAGAAAGACGACGACAGTTCGTTGAGGGTGTCATTGGCCGCGAGCAGGATCACCAGGCGACCACCGTCTTTAACCAGGCCAAGGGCTTTTTCTACAGCCCACGCCGGATTAGCCATGTAGTAAAGGGAGTGCACCATGATGACCAGGTCGTAGCGACGCGGATCATGCAGGTCTTCAAACCCCACATTCTGAGCTTCAACCTGCACCCGGCCATTGTCTTTGTGGCCCATCTGGAACAGGAAGCGTTCGCATTGGCCCGCATCAGATTCCAGGCCGACATAGGCCACAACCTGTGACTGCTTGGTGCTGGCCGCCAGGATTTCCTTGTCCAAGTCACCTGCACCGCAACCGATGCTCAAAATCGAAGCCTGTTCAGCACGCAGTTGAGGAATCAGCGCCTCGCGGGTCCAGGCGAGAATTCGGCCGCGCTGATTGCTGGCCGCTTCATAGGTGGCATGGCTGCTGGCGTAGTGGTCGCCTTCCAGGGGGACGGGTGTCGCGCCCTGCTGGAGGACCTCGCGGATGGCGGAGATATTCAAGTAGTTATTTTTCTAATTTATGGAGGAAAAGGAATTTAAAAGGCCTTTTGGAACAGAGGGTAAACTAACAAACAACCCGTTGAGGGAGCAAACTCCAGACTTCGCTGTCTGACATGGGGGCCTTCCCCCAGCGAGTTGGGGTTGGGGGCCACCTCAACCTGACCCCCAACCTGCGCCTCTCCTCAAACTCCGGTTGGTTATTTCGAATGTCTCGATCATTCTCATCAAGGATGGCGTGACCCATTAACATCCATTTATGATCTATTGACGAATATACAAATTCTTGTATAATTCAAATAATGAAACTTGTTGAATGGTTAGGCACGGCTCGTAAAGATGTGCAGTCTTTTCCGACTACGGTCCGGGCCGAGATTGGCTATCAACTCTATCGAGTCCAAAATGGCCTTGATCCATCGGATTGGAAGCCCATGCCGACCGTGGGGTCGGGTGTTCAAGAAATCCGTGTTCAAACCCAAAATGCCTATCGGGTAATCTATGTGGCGACATTCAAAGATGCGGTGTATGTGTTACATGTATTTCAAAAGAAAACCATGAAAACACGGCAAAAGGATATCACGGTTGCACAAGGTCGCCTGCAGACATTAATCAGGAGAAAAAGTCATGGCACCAAAAAGTAAATCACAACGCAATGTCTTTCAAGATGTCGGGTTTGAAGCCGAAGAAGCCGGAAACCTGAAAGTACGCGCCATGCTCATGACCGAGGTGGAAAAATTTATTCGGACAAATAAACTCACGCAGAAGGAAGCGGCTGTACGCCTAGGAGTGACTCAGCCCAGAGTAAGTGACCTCATCCGTGGGAAAATTGGACTCTTTAGTGTAGATACCCTCATTGGAATGCTCACCCATGCTGGCCTGGTCGTCGACGTTCGAGTCAAACGAGCAGCGGCGTAACCTACTAAAACCTTATTTCTATCAGGACTCAGGTCTGAGCGAGCCGCCCCAGCAAAGCCAGGGAACGCCGCTGGCGACTTTTTTCAACATTCCCGTCAGAGGAGCGCCGCTCCTCAAACACAGGTCAGACATTTCGAATGATTCGATCATTTTCATCACGGATGGCGTGACGTTGTCGGACTAACTTGGGAAGAGCAATCTTGAGTGGGGTTTTCGGGCTGTCACTGGAAGCCCAGTCCTTCCCTCAACTGGCTTCAGTGAAAGACAAGGTTCCTGCGGACCTTTTCCATACCGAAGAATTCCAGACTGATTCAAATTGTGTTTATTGTGGCAGTGCAAGACCTGAGCCCGGACGCACGCTAGAGAGTCAAGAAAATCGGTATAGCAATTCAGAATACAATATGTGTAGGATATTGTGTAAAGGAGAAGCCAATGCCTACGAATCTCGCCCTAAATGACAAATTAGTCCAAGAAGCGCAGAAGCTTGGAGGGCATTCAACCAAGCGTGCCGCCGTCAATCAGGCCCTCACTGAATATGTGATGCGGCGGAAACAGAAAAAGGTTTTAGAATTATTTGGAAAACTCGACTGGGACCCGACTTACGATTACAAGAAAGTCCGCCGTCGAGGATGAGAATACTCGTTGACACGTCTGTCTGGTCACTAGCCTTTCGCAAGCAAGGCCCCGCCCAACACCCTGCAGTCAGTCAACTCGCAACCTTCATTGAAGAACAAGAAGAAATCGTCCTCATCGGGTTAATCATCCAAGAAATTTTACAAGCCTTTCGCAACGAATCCACGGTCGAAAAAGTCATCACCCATTTAATGGTGTTCCCGGTCATCAATTTGGAACGAATAGATTTCATTGAGGCCGCTCAGCTTTTTCGTCGCAGCCAAGCCAAAGGATTCACGGTCTCAACACCCGATTGTCAAATTGCCGCCGCCGCTATTTCCTACGATTGCTCGTTACTCACCACTGATCAAGATTTCCATCATTTGACCACCGTGTGTCCCTTACAATTGCTGTAAATTCCTTCAAGGTTCTCTCCGTCGCGATCCCATTTCTGTGAAAGATTTCACTCAACAGGGCTGCTGAAATCCCATCCTTTAGATCTGAATA
>JAQBUF010000105.1 GCA_027623995.1 Nitrospirota bacterium | reverse complement strand
CACGCTTCACGCTTCACGCTTCACGCTTCACGCTTCACGCTTCACGCTTCACGCTTCACGCTTCACGCTTCACGCTTCACGCTTCACGAACTACGCCTCCACCAATTCCGGCAGAGGATCCCCGGCGGCACAGAGTTGATTGCGTCCACCGTGCTTCGCTTGATAGAGGGCTTGATCGGCACGTTCAATCCAATTAGCCGGGCTTTCCCCGGTTAAATATTCTGCGAGGCCAATGGAGATCGTGACAGATAATTCTAAATCTTCATGTTTCACTAAGGTCTGTCTCACGGCCGTTAACAGTCGTTCACCCAGCGTACGTGCCGCTTCATACCCAACGCCTTGCACCACCACCGCAAACTCCTCGCCGCCATACCGAGCCACAAAATCCGTTTTGCGAGGGAAGGACAACACCGTCCGTTTCGCAATTTCACAAATCACCGTATCCCCTGCACGGTGGCCATATGAGTCATTGACTCGTTTGAAATGATCGATATCCACCATCATGAAACAGCAGGGGGAATCCGACAGAATGCTCAGTGCCGTCACTTGCTCAAGATGTTGATCTAAGGCCGCACGATTATATAACTGTGTCAGGCCATCCAATGCCATCTGCTCTCGAGTCTGACCAAGTTCTTCTTCCACTTGCTTCAATTTTTCACCAAGTTTTTCTACTCGGAGACGTTCGGCAAGACTCCGATCTTCCACCAACTTCCCGAGCTCTTCAGCGGTCGCCAAGACTTCCCGTTTGAGATCATCTGGGCTTTTACTCGCCACCGCGGTTTTCAGGCGTCTGATATGGGCCTGCATATGACTATCGGATTCTTGATCCTGGATAAAGGCCTGACTCACCGTGCTCGTAAACGTCCAGATCACATCACGAAGGGCATGAAACCCTTTCATGACATAATTCTTCTCTTGTTGCCGATGCCGATTCACAAACTGATTCAACCCGCCCCAATTCCGGCGTCCATCCGCATAATCCTCCTGTGCATTAGGATCTTCGGACGTGGTCGTGCCAAGCAGCACATGGCGTGCCCATCGCTCAAATTCCTTTTCAAAGGTTTCCGCATCGCCCTTGTCGAGATCAAACGAATGTCGCCCAAAGGTCCGAAGGATTTTTGCGACCGCTTCAGTCGCGGCATCTTGCCCTTCTGACGAAGAGACGCTCTGCGATGGTCCCTTCTTCTTGGAAGACGACGGCTTGGTTTCTGCCTTGGGTGCTTTCTCCTGACGACCTGGCCATATGTTAAACATTAGGTCATTCTCTCCAAGCGAGTGGGGTTGTTGGCTCTTGTGTTCGTTTTGGAATATTTTTCGCGCATTACCTGATTATGTTATCGGTGATGTGCACGATTTCTTTATTAGGCAGGGATATTGAACCACCGGCTTGGCCGACGCATTTTTGAAGTTCGTGAAAGACAAGGAGAAGGACCAGTCAGTTATTCTGGGAACCAGAATGTGTTGGGCCATTTTTTATTTAAGGGTACCTCTAAAAACCAGGAATTTTTCGTGAGGGCAAGGAAGCCGCGCGCGGAAAACCGGAGTGTATGGGCGGCTACAGGAGGGTTTGAGCACGCGACTGACACAGCCATCGCGGAAAAGGACGGTTTTTAGAGGTGCCCTTAACAGTGTTCCACGGTAATAATATGGGGTGCCGGCCCAGAACGCCCAACGCAGGAGAGCAAGGTCATTGATTAAGATTAGTCAGACAAACCGGAAAATCTGGTTTTGTTCTTACGAGGCATTTCATTCTGTTGGTATTCTCGCCTTCGGATGCGGCGGAGCCGAAGCCTCGAATCGACCTTTCGGCGAGAGCTGTTTGAACGGAGCGAGTTCTCTCGCCATCTTATTCGAGGCTTTGGCGGAGGGACCGCCTTGGGGCCGCAGACGGGCGAAAATGGTTTTGGTTACTTTTGCCGAAACAAAAGGGACTCGTCTGCAGGGGCGAAACCCTGCATCTTTCACGTCTAAAAAGGGTAGCGTCCACTTTTAAAACTCCATAGGAGCAGGTGATACCTTACACATCCCATTGCACTTCGCGAAGATTGAGCTGGCCATCTGGTAAGGCATGTGTGCGATGGTTTACTACTCGGATATTCACAGCATCCGAAAGCAACTGAACCTGTTCGCCAACTTTGGGACTTTTGCCTTGCCCCACACACCGATCAGATAAATCCAACAAACGATCGATCGTGGAACCCGCCGGCAAGCCACGCGGTTGGAAAAATTCGAATTCTTCGAGTCCGAACTTGGCCAACCCTCGCGTATAAAACCATTGGCGGCCATCGAGCAAATGTTCTTCCTCTTTCACCTGAACGTGGTCTTCAATATGAAAGGCGTCTAGGAGTCGATCACTCCAATCGGAGGGATTGAAATAATGGCTCGCCCCAACATCATAGACCGTGCCATCCGTCAGTAAGGTCAACCCTCTGGCCAGCCGAGCCAAAAAGAGCACGACATCCTGCTTCCCACTTCCTGCCGGTGACGTGGAGACGATCTGCACCGCCTGGATATGGTCCCAGGCCATCTGGGTCGTCCACTGCGCAACATCCTCCTCCGTAAGAACCTGGCTCATCATCGCACACCACTCTGTGTGGCGAGCTTCAAACGTCGTATTGGAATGGGCGTCAGGAAAACGAATGTGCAACGGCCCTCCATACTGCTGATCAAACCAGGCCGCTAAAAACCCTGCAGGAGGAAGATCATCTCCCGAAAAACCCACGACCAGACTCGGGCGTTTGCGTGGAGCCGATTTTATTTTCCGCTTAATTTTTTTCATAAAAATTTTCCGTTGATGGGCTCATGGCCATTGAGCGCTCGCTCCCACCCCAGACGTTACCTAAGGGAAGAAAACTCGAAGGTCAAGTAAAAAGGTTGGTCATCAAGAGAGGGAGAAGAATATTCGCCGAGAGAAACCTACAGGAATTACCACTTCGTTTCTTGGGGAGGCCAATCGACCTCCACCTGACACCCGCAGTAATAACACGCGATTCGATACCGAGCCCGTCGTCGAGGATTGGGCAGCGAGGTGAACACAATGGGCACGGAATCATGAGGACAGATGGGCTGAAGATGCAGCAAATGCTCATCGATAATGGCTTCGAGTTCGGCGTCCGCCCATGGCTGGCCGAGTTCTTCATAGCCTCGTACTTGCTCCTCCCACCCACAGAGAAGACATTGCACATGATAGGACTTTACCCGATCTTGATGGTGGGAGACCTCGACACATTCCACTTGCCCAGGACAGGCCGAGGCCCCACATGCAATCGGTTCACGCTGGAGGGCTTGAATAAATGATTGAGGAGCAACCATCGTCCACCTCCTGTTAATGAAGACCCATTATTCGTCGCGTAAAAAAAGCACCTCACTACCCAGTGAACGTATTGTACACCCTCTATTAATTTCGGGACACATCAAAATCTTCGACGCCCTGATGCTTGCGACGCACCATGGCCAGACGCAATCCTTCATATATTTTCAATGCACCTTCTGACCAATTTGGATCAAACTGAGCACCACGAAATGCAGCTTCGGCGGCTTTCTTTTCATCATAGGTCAAAGGTCGTGGATGTCTTGATGTCAGATTCATGGCGTTGCCTCCTTTATAAGATGTGTAAGCCAGCGGGCGAGAACAACAACCCG
>JAQBUF010000104.1 GCA_027623995.1 Nitrospirota bacterium | reverse complement strand
TTATCAAGAGCGATGGGAAATACTCTAAATTCGGTCGCGGGGTGTCCCAAAGTCATTGACAGATTCCGCCGCGGCTGAAGCGATAAGAGCTTCAACCAATAATGGCTGACTTCGGAAATACAGATGCGTATAAAGAGCCAGTGAATTCTTATACATCAGGCCATCAGGCCCTGACCGAGTTTGGCCAACGTCAGAAATAGTACAGGCGTAGGTGGCCTCCGCTGCTGAATCCACTGGTACAAGCTTGGAATAATGAAACTCATGCCCTCGGGCCGTGATTCCCTGATGGCCAAGAATACACGGCGTGATAATCTCGACGTTTCGATACCCAATTCTCATAGAGTCACGATCCATTTTGGCCACAAAGGGAAACAGCCCAGCCATAGAAAAACGTGCCCCATCAAAATCTTCGATCGATTCCATTACATACATCAACCCGCCACATTCCGCGTACACGACTCCTCCGCCAACGGCAAATTCTTTAATCGCTTGACGCATAGCATAGTTCTTGGACAATTCTTTGGAATGAAGTTCAGGATAGCCACCGCCCAAGTATAATAAATCAACTGAAGGAAGCACCGCATCACTCAATGGCGAAAAAAACACTAACTGCGCTCCCTGCTCTTCAAGAGCCCTAAAATTTTCTTGGTAGTAAAAACAAAATGCCGAGTCATACGCGACCCCAATACGAATAGCCGGCGTCCTTGACCCAACTCGACGATTCGAGCCTGGAGAACTACAAGCAGGATTAACTGGAAGGGTCTCTGCCATTCCAGCCAACGCCTCCACTTCTTCTAAATTCACAGTCTCTGATATTGCCTGCGCCAGTTTGACATACACATCAGGAAACTGATCTTCAAAAGCCACCTTTAATCCAAGATGCCGATCCTCAATCCGCAAAGCGGCATCTGGTTTCAAAAACCCCAGCACCTTCACTGACGTATAGGCTTCAAGGGCCTTTTTCAATAACAAGAAATGGCCTTCACTCCGAATATTATTCAAGACCACCCCAGCCACCCACAGGGAAGAATCAAATGAGACGTACCCATGCACCAATGCCGCGACAGACCTTGCCATCGCACTCCCATCGACGACGAGTACCACTGGAGCCTTAAGCAACTTCGCCATCTGAGCCGTACTGCCAAAGTCATCAACAGGCGAAGCACCATCAAAGAGCCCCATCATCCCTTCGACAATCGAGATATCGGCTTCACACGCTGCCTGCCGAAACATTTCTTGATTGCGCTCATCATCAACCATCCAGCCATCAAGATTATAAGAATGAAGCCCCGTCGCTGCCCGATGATGAGTCGGATCAAGAAAGTCGGGCCCAACCTTAAAGGGTTGAACCCGACGTCCTTTCGCAGTGAACGCAGCCATCAAGGCGAGAGAAACCGTAGTTTTCCCAACGCCGCTATGAGTGCCGGCAATGATGAGTCGTGGACAATTCATACAATATTAGATTCTTAGACGCCTACATTGGAAAGGTATTGAACTCATAACTGAGCCCGCCGAACGTCGCAAACCCTGGAGACGGAATCACAAACCTTACCGTAGATCCATCCCCTCCAGGAACTCGATCAGCAGCATAAATGCCTCTCGTGAAGTAGTCGTTATCCGAGATATTATTAAGTTGTAAAAAGGCTTTCAGAATTCCTCCAGGGACTTGACGTTGATAAGAAGCTTTTCCGTTCAAGACGAAGTACCCTGGCAACTTTGTTCGAGCATTATTCTCATCATTTTGATAAAATTGTGAACTCACATAGAGACCCATAAGGGTCAAGGTCACCCCATCAAGAGGATAATAGTTTCCGATGATACTCAAACGATTTTTGGGAACGAGTGGCAACGAATCACCCACATCAACCACACGAACACCACTCCCTCCTGACCCTAATATCTGCATACTTTGGAACTGGGCTTCAGTAAAGGTATAGTTAATCGATCCATCGAATAACTTGGATGGTCGCACCTTCAGAGTGACTTCGATCCCGCGACGACGAGTCTTTTCCAAATTACGATTAATCCCGTCGAAGGAGGAAAAATTACACACGAGGCAGGTAAGAAAAATTTCATCTCTGAGATTGGATTGATAGAAGGCAATGGAAATATCACTCCACGGCCCAATCTGGGCTTTCCCCCCGACTTCGAAGTTGTGTGACCGAACTGGGGCAAGGTTGGGATTCGACGTAAAACCTCCACCTATCGCAAACATCTCTGAAACGGTTGGAATCCGAAATCCTTGAGAATAACTCAAATACACACTTGCCATTGAAGTAATGAGATAGGTGATCCCCGCTCGCGGAGTCACCCGGTCAAATTTTCGGGTATTATTGAGGGTGGGGGCGAATTTATCGGAAAATTCTATTTCACTTTGATCAAAGCGTAATCCGCCGGAGAGAATAAGATTTGGCAGAAGGTGAATGGAATCCTGCGCGAACAATCCTAAGACCTCTTCATCTGAGTCTTGAAAGGCAAAGGCTGTCTCGCTATCGAACCTATTCCAGGCAACTTCCACACCCATGACCGCATTATTTTCCAACCCAAAGAGAGAGGTAGACTGCGCAAGTTGAATCGTCCCACCCCATATTTCGGTTTCACTTAAAGAAAAACTGGTGGGAAACGCACCACCTAAGCTAAAGGGTACACTCACAAGGAATGAGGCTTCTTGAAGATTGCGATAATAGCCATTACTCGAAAAGACCATACCAAAAGGTAGCTCTTGCCTCACATTCAATCGCACCACATTGTTTTCACGGTCGAAAAAATCCCCTGGCGTCACATTGGCTTCTGGATTGACATTGGCAATCCGAATAGGACTGGCACCGGCTTGACTCAAATGATCCTTCACATAGGTATAGGAAAGATTGACATCAGTCTGTGCGGAAGGACGATAGCCGAATTTACTGAAAAATCGAAACACTCGCCCTCCCGACTCATCTCGGAAACCAGTTTCCGATTCTTGTGTGGCATTGAAAAAATAATTGAATTTCCCAACAGGACCACTGGCATTTACGTTGAACCGTTCATGATTAAAACTTCCATACGCCACTTCAGCTGAGACTTGACGCTTTGCCGCCGCTGTCTTTGTGACAATATTAATCGTTCCTCCTAAAGAATTTTGACCAAAAATTGCCTGGGGACCAGGAACAATTTCAATTCGTTCAATGGTTTCAAATGGGATGAGATCAAAATTGATGTTATTAAAACTTGGCTCATTCACACGCATCCCATCGAGAAACACACTTATCGATGGAGCAGGAGTTGAATTAAACCCACGCAAATCGATTCTATGCTCAAAGGCATTGCCGACTTCGTTGTACATGACGATTCCGGTGGCATATTGCATGGCTTCTTGGATCGTTCTTGCACCAAGCTTCTGAATATCTTCAGCAGTGATAACGGTAATTTTTGCTGGAACGGAATACACGTCTGTTTGGACAGCGGGCAAGCGGGAATCACTGATCACGTATTCCCCTAGTTGTTGAACATGTTGATCGTCAGAAGCCAAAGGCTCCGCATAGGCGTAAAAGACAGGAAAAGAAGCAGAAAAAATTGTAAATAGTAAAAGGCACCGAAAATTGCAAGACAAGAACGACCTCCCTTTGGCTCGAAGGGTGGGTTGAGAAGGTAACAGCAGTTGGGTCTCCTGACTTGCGGATCATCACTTCTCTGCGCCTTCCCATCTTAAACCGTGA
>JAQBUF010000002.1 GCA_027623995.1 Nitrospirota bacterium | reverse complement strand
AACCATGTGAGCACGAAGGACTTACAGCAGGATCATGAGGAGCTGGACGGCAAGCTGAACATGCTCAAGGATCAAACCGACATGGTCAAAGACCAGCTCACGACGTTACAGACGACCGTGGACAATCTGCCAACGGGGGGGGGCGTGGGCGCGGAGGGCAATCACACGCTGCGGTGGGATCAGAACCTGCCGGCGGCGGAGCGGTTTGTGCGGGTCCTGCCCACTGCGGGGGACTCCCGCGGGTGAGGGCGTCTTGGATAAAAATACCGGCCTAACGTGGGAGCAGTCCCCGCTGACGACCACGGAGACGTGGTCGTCAGCGCGCTTTCAGTGCATCCGGCGCGGGACCGGCGGGCAGATGGGCTGGCGCTTGCCGTCGATCCACGAGCTGACGAGTCTGGTAGTTCCTGGAAATCCGGCTGGTGGTCCCGATCTGCCGGCTGGCCATCCGTTTAGCAACGTCCAGTCGGGCAGCTATTGGTCGGCGGCGACGAATGTTGAGACTCCCGCGGATGCGTGGCGCGTGAGCTTCAGCAATGGCAACGTGAGCGCCGGCAATAAGGCGAGCGCCCTCTTCGTCTGGTGTGTCCGCGGTGGGGGTCCCTTGTCAGACTACTAGTGGCCCTGTGATGCCTTGGGCCTTTGATGATTTGAGTGATTTGGTCATTTAGGGGGTGCAGGGGGCGTTTGCCCCCTGCTCGCGACGCGAAAGCAATTGTTGTCGGGCCCCCCCGATGGGGGGCTCTTCATCCTGAAGGAAGATTATGGCCCGCTACGAACATTTGCCAATCTATAAAGCGGCGATGGATTTGACGGTGTATGTCGAGCAAGTCGTGCGCAATTTTAGTCGCTATCACAAGTACACGCTGGGGAGTGACTTGCGGCAGCAGAGCCGAGAACTGGTGACGCTGATTATTCGCGCCAATTCCCGGCCCGACAAGCTGCCGGTGCTTCATGACCTGCGGGAGAGGTTGGAAGCGTTCCAGGTGCTGTTAAAAAGGGGGACGCTTCCTTTTCTAGATATACTTCTTAAGTATTTCCCGCCTTTGGATGCGGCGGAGCCGTAGCCCCGAATCGACTGTTCGGCGAGAGCTGTTTGAGCGCAGCGAGTTCTCTCGCCATGGTATTCGGGGCGTAGGCGGAGGGACCCCCTTGGGGCCGCAGACGGGCGGACATGGTTTTGGGTCCTTTTGCCGAAACAAAAGGACCTCGTCTGCAGGGGCGAAACCCTGCATAAATTCCCTTGTTG
Source organism: Nitrospirota bacterium (assembly GCA_027623995.1). GTDB lineage: Bacteria > Nitrospirota > Nitrospiria > Nitrospirales > UBA8639 > Nitronereus. The sequence goes on along the minus strand of JAQBUF010000002.1, from coordinate 87,464 downwards.
CTTTCACCAGCCATAGGCTACCATCATTATATGAGCAGCCCTCCTCCCCCAAAACCCCGACTGGACAAGTCACAAGACTCCCCCCCTTCCCCCTCTCCTCGCCGCATTCAAACCCAAATCCACCGACGGAGTAAGGCCAAGGCGGTGTATCCGTTGACCGATGAATGGGAAAATTCACAAGACTCACCTCCCGAGGGCTTGAAAAGGCCACCCGAAGATATGCCGAAAAAATAGAACCAGTATACTGGCGGGCTTTCCCTTTCTTTATCTCCAGGCTTTACGTTATCTTTGGTCCAGGGCATGCAGTTCCCAACCAAAAAAGTGAAGAGGCCAACTACCCCAAGTGTGTTATTGCGTTGGGCCTTTTGATAGCATTTTGGTAGGTCTTATGTTCTCTTGATTCGCCAAAAATCGAGGTGCTACGATGGCGAATCCTGCGGAAAATTTGATGTTTTTTGCCTTTTTGGGGAAGTCACCATGAGTGGGTATGACCTTCTACTGACTTATTTAGACAATTATTCTCCCATCCTACTGTTTATTATCATCGCCTTGGCCTTTGGTTTGGTCACGCTGGCTTTGAGTTATCTTGTCCAACCGAAATACCCAGAATTCGAAAAATTAAGTGTCTATGAATGTGGAAGCGAGCCGTTCTCGGATTCACGGATGCCGTTTCCCGTTCGCTATTATGTCATCGCCATGATGTTCGTGATTTTCGATATTGAGGTGATTTTTCTCTACCCCTGGGCCATTACCTTTCATGATCTTGGAGCCATTGGCCTGATAGAAATGCTGATTTTTATCGGCTTGTTCGTGGTTGCCTATGTATACGCCTGGCGCAAAGGCGCTCTGGAATGGGACTAGGAGACGTGAAGCGTGATCCGTTAGGCGTAATGCGAAAGGCACGAACCATAATCGAATTTTTTTACGCTTCACGCTTCACGCATTACGCATCACGTATTCAGCTTCACGCATAACGAGGAATTCATGGGTCTAATCCAAATAGGTAAAAAGCACGAAAGAGATGGCGATCTTGGGATCATGACGCTTTCCTTAGAGAAGGTGGTGAACTGGGCCCGAAAGGGGTCGCTGTGGCCAATGACGTTTGGTTTGGCCTGCTGCGCCATTGAAATGATTGCGGCGGTGTCTTCTCGGTATGATATTGACCGGTACGGTGCTGGGGTGTTTCGAGGGTCGCCTCGGCAATCCGATGTGATGATTGTGGCGGGGACTGTCTGTCGTCGCATGGCCCCAGTTATTCGAAAAATCTATGACCAAATGCCTGAACCCAAATATGTGATTTCTATGGGGTCGTGTGCGACCTCCGGCAATATTTACGATAGTTATCCGGTGGTGCAGGGCGTCGATCGCTTTGTGCCAGTCGATATTTATGTGCCGGGTTGTCCTCCAACGCCGGAAGCCTTGTTTGACGGCATATTAAAACTCCAAGACCAAATTATGCAGAAACGCGTCTTTACCAAGCAGCCCGATGAAGTGAAACCTTCCGCAGGGAGAATCATCGTCTAATGCATCCATTGGCGGAATCCCTTCAAGCTCGCTTTCCGCAAGCCGTAGTCTCTGTCTATGAATGGCGTGGGGATGTGGCCGTGACGATCACTCGCGACCAGGTTCACGAGGTCTGTCGCTATTTACGTGAAGATCCAAAGATGGATTTTGATTACATGGTGCATGTGAGTTCGGTGGACTGGCCGGATGACGAAGAGCGCTTTGAAGTTGTGTGGGAAGTGTACTCGATTCGGCACCGTCATCGTATTCGAATTAAAGCTCGAGTGCCCGAACAGGATTGTTTTGTGGATTCGATGGTGGATCTTTGGCGTGGGGCGGAATTCATGGAGCGCGAAGTGTTCGACATGATGGGTATTCGCTTCAATAACCATCCTGACTTACGTCGGATTCTCATGCCAGATGAATATGATGAAGGTTGGCCCTTGCGGAAAGATTTCCCGCTTCAAGGTAAAGGCTGGCGAGATACGTTTGATTTCTTGAATGAGGGGACGACATAGAAATCCTGTAGCTGCAGCATCTCATGCTGCCTCCCTCGCGTGGCAGAGGCGCCATGAGATGGCGCAGCTACAAGAGAAAATATTGTCAAATAGGGTAGCCTCAAGGCTATGAGTAACTGTTGAGAGAGTAACGCGACGAATATGGCGCATTTAGAAGATCAACGCGAAACAATTTATAAAGTCGATCCAGAGCATCCTGAGACCAAGGATCTTCCGGTTCTTCGGAGTGAAGAGCTGTTGCTCAACATGGGCCCGCAGCATCCGGCCACCCATGGTGTGCTTAAGGTGATTCTTGATCTTGAAGGCGAGCGCATTACCAAGTCCACCGTGGTGATGGGCTTTCTCCATCGAGGGGTTGAAAAGCTTGCTGAGCATGGCACCTACCATCAATTCATTCCTCATACTGATCGCCTGGATTATGTGTGCGCGATGTATAACAACTTCGCGTATTGTCGGGCCGTCGAAAAACTCATGGACATTACCGTCCCGGATCGCGCGGAATATCTTCGCACAATGGTCGCAGAGATCCAGCGCATCATCGGCCATTTGTTTTGGTTAGGCACTCAGGCGTTGGATATTGGTGCGATGACGGTCTTTTTCTACACCTTTCGTGACCGCGAAATTCTCTTGGATTGGTTTGATGAATTATGTGGGGCGCGTTTGACCACGAGTTGGTACCGCATTGGCGGTATCGAAAAAGATCTTCCTGATTCCTTGTTGGAAAAAGTCCGCCAGTTCCTGGATTATTTCCCTCCGAAGATCGAGGAATATGTCATCTTCTTGGAAAAAAATCGGATTTGGTTGGCGCGCACCGTGGGCGTCGCGGTCATTACGGCTGAGGATGCGCTAAGTTTTGGTTTGAGCGGCCCTACATTGCGTGGGTCTGGCGTGGATTATGATTTGCGCAAATACGAATCCTATGGAGCCTACCCAAAATGTGAATTTAGTGTGCCGGTTGGCAAAAACGGCGATACCTATGACCGATACTGGATTCGCATTGAAGAAATGCGTGAGAGCATCAAAATCATTAAGCAGTGTTTGGAGCAGATGCCGAAAGAAGGGGCGGTCATGGCCGATGTGCCGAGTGTCACGTTGCCGCCAAAGGATCGTGTGTTTACGAATCTCGAATCCATGATTCAACAGTTCAAACTATTCTCTCAAGGGTTCGATGCCCCGGCTGGAGAAATCTATTGCGGGACCGAGGCGCATAAAGGTGAACTCGGCTTTTATATTGTGAGTACTGGCGGTGGGAACCCCTATCGATTGAAGATTCGGTCCCCTTCCTTTATTCATATGGGGGCGTTCGATCACATGGCCAAAGGCTACATGATCGCCGATGCGGTCACTATTTTCGGGTCGTATGACATAGTCATGGGGGAATGCGACAGATAAAGAATCGTCGTTCGTATCTCGTGAAGCGTATCTCGTAAAAACAGAGAATATGGATTGCGAACGACGTTAGTTTTTTCACGAGATACGGACGACGAGATACAAGATACGTTTTTTGGAATTTTAATGGGCGGAGATATATATGGCGATGAAACCAGTCACATCACCAGATGCGGAAGCTGTCAAGATTGAGCTGAGCATTGATGGGGAACCGGTCACGGCGAACGAAGGCGTGTCGCTGTATGACGTGATTTCAAGCACGGGCAAGATTGTGCCGGCCATGTGCTATCACTATACCTTTGATCCCTTTGGGTCTTGTGGTATGTGCTTGGTGATTCAAGAAGGCAAGAAATCGCCGGTACGGTCATGCACCGCCAAAGCCGCTGAGGGCATGGTGATTCGCACCGAAGGTGAAGATCTTTTTGCTGCCCGCAAGAAGGGCGTGGAGAAACATTTATCGGTGCATCCGTTGGATTGCCCGGTGTGTGATGCCGATGGCCATTGCGAGTTGCAAGATATGGCCTTCCAGCATCAGGTCACCGATCTCGCCAATGCCAAGCAGAAAAATATTCCAGAAGACACCCGAAGCCTCGTGCTCGATTTTAATATGAATCGCTGCATTGCTTGTGGGGAATGCATCAACATTTGCAAAGACGTGCAACGTATTGATGCTCTGCAGTTTATGAAAAAGGGCGGCTTCACGCAGGTGGTAGCCAAGGGGGATCAAGCGCTCGATTGCGAATTTTGCGGCGATTGTTTGGCCGTCTGTCCGGTGGGCGCGATTACCAATAAATTTTCCAAGTACGCCTACAAACCTTGGCAACTGAAGAAGACCACCACGACCTGTAATTATTGTGGCGATGGTTGCCAGATGTATGTTGAGACTAAAGATACGGAAGTCGTGCGCGTCACCTCACCACTTTCGTGGAAAAATAAATGGGGGGATCGGACGGATACGGTTAACGGTCACAATGGCCTGTGTGTTCGTGGACGATTTGGGTTCCAATATATCGATAGCAAAGAGCGCCTCAAGCAGCCATGGATACGGAAAGACAATGCGTTGGTGGAGGCTCCCTGGATTGAAGCCTTGGATACAGCGGCTGAACGCTTGAAGGGCATTAAAGAACAATATGGTGCCGATGCCATTGCTGGGTTAATCACGGCACGATGTACGAATGAAGAGCTCTATGTGTTTCAACGGTTCATGCGAACGGTAATTGGTACAAACAACCTTGATAGTAGCGCACGGTATGGACATGTGAATTTCGTGCGAGCAATGCATCATGCTCTAGGCATTCATCGAACCATGAATACGTCGGCTGATATTTCTAAGGCCAAGGCGATCTTGGTGGTGGGATCAAACATTACCGAAACGAATCCGGTCGCCAGTCTCAGAATCAAAGCGGCGATGGGAACGTTTAAAGCCTCGTTGATCGTTGTGGATTCGATGCAAACCAATCTTGCCAAGCTGGCCTCCCATCCAACGATGGTGAAACCGGGAACGGAAGGCCTGTTGGTTAAAGGGTTGGTGAAGTCGGTCTTGGATCAAGACCTCGTGGATTCGGATGTAACTGGGCAAGCCCCGCAAGCCTTTGATGCACTCAAACAAGCGGCGAATGCGGTTTCCTTGGATGATGTCGCAACCCAAACGGGAGTGAGCGTCGAGCACATCAATGAGATTGCCAAAATATTTGCCGAATCTCCGCGCTCAATCATTCTGTGCGGCGAAGGCATCGTTCGACAATCTGACGGTTATCACAATGTGTTGAATCTCGTGGATTTGGCTTGGGTTACTGGAAAGCTCAATGCGGAAGGCTCGGGCATCAATACGGTTGTGGAGGAAGGTAATGAGCAGGGTGCCATGGATATGGGGGTGGCCCCAGAATTTCTTCCTGGCCCTGTGCCCTTTGATGATGCTACGGCCAAAGAAAAGTTCGCCCAAGCCTGGGGCCATGCATTGCCCGTAGCTCACGACGGTTCAACGCTCATGGATATTTTACAAGGTTGTCGGGATGGAAAAATTAAAGCCTTGTATGTGGTGGGCGAAAACCCCTTGGCGACGCTTCCGAAGTCCTATGGTGTGGATGAGGCCCTAGGGAAGCTAGAGTTGCTAATTTGCCAAGATCCATTCCTCACAGAAACCGGGCAACAGGCGCATATGGTGTTCCCGGCCTGTACCTTTGCAGAAAAAGACGGCACCTTTACCAGTCAAGAAGGGAAGGTGCAGTTTGTGAGGCCGGCTATTGAGCCGCTCGGGGAGAGTGTCTTGGATTGGCATATCTTTGTCGGGATTGCCGATAGCATGGGCCATACCCTCCCATATGAATCCACGCAAGATATTCAAGATGACATTCGCAAGCTGCTCCCTGGATATTACAATCTTGGCCAACCTAAGAACATCAAAGCGGATCCTGCAGCATATCTCAGTAATGGCTATGCTCGTGAAACGCCTGGACGATATGCGAATGCAGGAACACTAGGAAACAAGGTGCGGCCAGTCGGGTTGAAACTGATTCAGTTGATTTACCATTCTGGAAAACTTTCGACCAAAGCGTCGGGGTTAATGGATATTTCGCCCAACACCAAATGTTTGCGCATGGCGCCTGAAGAAGTTGAGCAATTGGGGTTGACGGAGGGGGGGCGTGTTCGGGTAACGTCCGACCACGGCCAGCTAGAATTAGGTGTAGAAGCTGACCTTGCGGTGTTGCCAGGGACCTGTGTGTTTCCTGAGCATTTTACCGATCCTCCGGTGAAAGACCTGGTGTCGGTTGAACTCGACCCCGTGACCCGAGTGCCTTATTTTAAATTGGTTCAGGTTTCCATCGATAAGGTGTAGCGAGGGAGCGTCTCGATATGGATTCAGGCAATTCAAGGAAAAAGTTTTTTGAGGCGGTCTTATTCAAGGAAATTTGGATGGCCATGAAGGTGACGTTTAAACATATGTTTCATCGTCCCATCACCTTTGAATATCCTCGCGAAAAACGAACGATTCCCGATGCCCACCGAGGGGCGCTGGGTCTCTTGCGATATGACAATGGAGTGGAACGGTGTGTGGGCTGTGATCTCTGTGAGGCGGCCTGTCCTTCCCGGTGCATCAAGGTGTTGAGTGAGCAAGATACGTCCATGCCGCTCCAAAGGATTGCGACGGAGTTTTATATCGACATTACCAAGTGTGTATTTTGCGGATATTGTGTGGAAGCCTGCCCGGTCAATGCGCTCGCGATGACCAAAGTGTATGAGTTCTCGACCCATGACAAACGGACACTCATGTTCGACAAAAAACGGCTCTATGAGATTGGCGACATTCATAACGAAGATGCCAAAAAATATTTATATGCCCATAACCAAGAAAAGAACGATGAGGAGAGCCGTGCCTACCGCTATCATTTCCCGCAGCCGGTGGGGAAGGAAGCCGAAGCCTCCGATTCTTAGCCGGTTGTTCAAAATGCCCGCCAGCGGCGTTCTCGGCCTTCGGGCTCACAAACGTGGCGCTCTTTGCGCCGTTCGCGCTCGAAGGCCTCAACGTACTATCGTACGCCTCGGCCTTCTCGCTGCCTGCGGCCTTGCTGGACGGCCATTTTGAACAACAGGCTTGTTTTGAAGTGTGACGCATTGTGTGTTTGGATATTTTGTTTTTTGAAATGATGACATTAAACAATCCATGATCTATTTATTGTTCGGGTACTTTGCGACGGTGAGCATCATTGCCGGTGTCTTCACCATCGCGTTAAGAAATCCTGTCCATTGCGGCATGAGTCTGTTGGCGTTGCTTCTGCACGTGGCAGGCTTGTTCGTCATCCTCAATGCTGAATTCTTGTTTGCCGTGCAAATCATTGTGTACGCGGGCGCTATTTTGATTTTGTACCTGTTCGTCTTGATGCTCTTGAACCTCAAAACCGAAGAGCAATTTCTCCATAAAAAATATCCCTTTGCGTTGTTTGCCGGCGTGGCCATCCTTGGGGAACTCCTCATTCTGGTTTTTCAAACTCCCTATGGAGGGATCAGGGGGAAGGCTACGACAGAGGTGCTGCTCACCACCGGACCAAGTCATGCGATTGGGATTACGATGTTCAGTGATTATTTGCTGTTGTTCGAAATCGTCGGGGTATTTCTGTTGGGAGCCATTATTGGGGCGATCGTGTTAGCCAAAACGCCGTCATCGCCGGTAGCAAAGGCGGATAGGTCGAATTAAGTAAAACCGTATTTCGTATCTAGTATCTCGTATTTCGTTTTTTACGAGATACGAACGACGAGATACGAGATACTTCAAACGAAATAAACGAGTTGATAAATGGCTAACAACGTTTTCGACTACTGAAACCAATTTTAGGGAAACAAATGATTCCTCTTTCTGCATATGTCGCGTTGAGTGCAATCCTGTTTATGACGGGACTCATTGGCGTACTGATCCGTCGGAACTTCATTATTGTTTTGATGTCCGTAGAAATTATGCTCAATGCCGCGAATATTAATCTTGTGGCGTTTTCTCATTACTTGGAATCCATGGCTGGCCAAATGACGGCACTCTTTGTCATTGCGATTGCGGCAGGAGAAGCGGCGATTGGGTTGGCCATTATCATTGTCGTATTCCGCGGTAAAATTGCGACCAATGTGGATCAGGTCAATATCTTGAAGTGGTAACGTGGCAGAACTTCTTGTAATTCTCATTCCAGTATTTCCGCTGATGGCGGTGTTGATCAATGGGTTCCTTGGTCATAAATATTCGCATGACCTAGCGGGACGCATTGCCTTTGGATCAGTGGGGTTATCCTTCCTCTGCGCCCTCACCGTGTTCATGGGGGTCATGGCCGACCCAACTCCTCGCGAAGTCATTGCGTATTCCTGGATTTTTGGTGGCGACCTTCATGTCAATCTTGGATTCCTGATCGATCCATTGTCCGCAGTCATGTTGATGGTGGTGACCGGCGTTGGGTTTCTGATTCATGTGTACTCAGTTGGGTATATGCATGGGGAAGAAGGCTTTACCCGGTTCTTTGTCTATATGAATTTGTTTATGGTCTCGATGCTCCTGCTCGTGATGGGGAACAATTACTTAGTTCTCTTTATTGGGTGGGAAGGTGTCGGGCTGTGTTCCTATCTGTTGATCGGGTACTACTTTCATAAAGTCTCAGCGGCTAAAGCGGCCACAAAAGCCTTTGTGGTCAATCGTATTGGTGATGCCGGATTTTTGTTGGCCATCTTCTTGATGTTTGTGAACTTCAAAACACTGGACTACACCAAGGCCTTAGCCAATGTTGGTCAACTGTCAACGGAAATGGCCACGGCGATTGCTCTGTGCTTGTTAGTCGGCGCCATTGGAAAATCGGCGCAAATTCCTCTGTATACGTGGCTGCCTGATGCCATGGAAGGTCCTACGCCGGTGAGTGCCCTGATTCATGCGGCGACCATGGTGACCGCTGGTGTGTATATGGTGGTTCGAAACCATGTGTTATTCGATATGGCGCCTGTGGCCATGGCGACGGTGGGAATCATCGGAGGGCTTACCGCGTTATTTGCTGCCACGATTGGATTGGTCCAGAACGACATCAAGCGCGTGTTAGCGTATTCGACCGTCAGTCAGTTGGGCTACATGTTTTTGGCCTGCGGGGTGGGGGCGTATACTGCCGCCATATTTCATCTCGTCACCCATGCGTTTTTCAAGGCGCTCCTCTTTCTTTCCGCGGGCGCAGTGATTCATTCGTTGAATGGCGAACAAGATATTCGGAAGATGGGTGGGCTCTCTAAAAAGATTCCGATCACCTATAAGGTGTTTCTCATCGGCACCCTAGCCATTGCTGGGATTCCGCCACTGGCCGGATTCTGGAGTAAAGATGAGATCATGGCTCATGCCTTTGTGAACCATTATTATGTGCTCTATCTCTTTGCGGCAATTGGTGCGTTCCTCACGTCATTTTATATGTTTCGCCTGACCTATCTGACGTTTTATGGGCAATCGCGTGTTGATCCTGAAGTCGATAAACATATTCATGAATCTCCGCCGATGATGACGGTGCCGCTTATGGTGTTGGCTGGGCTAGCGATTCTTGGTGGTTTTATGGGCGTGCCACCAGAACATGGATGGCTTCATGGGTTTTTAGCTTCGGTCGCGACGCCGCTTGGGGCGGTTCCCCATGAGGTCAGCATGGGCACGTTGATGGGGCTCATGGCCGTGGCCATTAGTATTGCGCTGGGCGGTTGGGGGTTGGCGCATTATATGTATTCAGTCAAACCGGGGATGGCTGATGAATGGTCAGAACGCTATGCTGGCGCATATCGTACCTTTTTGAATAAATACTGGGTAGATGAACTCTACGACGCCATTATTGTTGAGCCATGTAAACGGCTTGGACAGATATGGGATTGGTTCGATCAAAATGTGATCGATCGATTCATTCGCGGCATTGGTCATGGAGCCGACGCCAGCGGAGCTGGAATCACCTGGACAGAGAAACATGTGATCTATGCCGGACTCAATGTTGTCGGGTACGCCAATCATCTTCTGGCGTGGTCATGGCGAAAGTTGCAAACGGGCATGGTCCATCATTACGCCGCCGTGATTGTGATTGGGCTGTTTATTCTTGTGCATTTCTTATTTGTCTGGTTGCTGGGCACGTCAGTCCTGTAGGGACATGAAGCGTGATCCGTGAAGCGTTAGGCGTGAGAAACTATGTTGTGCATCAAAAATGAAACTTTCCCCCCGCATGACGCATCACACATAACGCATCACGATTTGTCGGTTGAGAACGATGCTGAATAATCCAAATGGATGTTGTTAATAGAAACGCGTTGGTAAGTATTCATGCTTGAAGAATTGCAATTTGGGTTTCCCCTTTTGTCGGTCCTGATTTTCTTGCCGTTGATCGGCGCGCTGTTGCTATGGCCGCAGAAGGATCAGGATCTACTCAAAAAGTCTGCCCTTGGCATTGCCGTGCTTGAGCTGATTCTTGCCGCGTTGCTCTTGTTTCGGTTTATTCCCGATTCAGCGGCCATGCAATTCAGTGAACGACATGCATGGATTCCACCGTTGGGGATTTCCTATCACATCGCGGTCGATGGCATTAGCATTTTATTCGTGGGTCTGACGGCGTTTCTTACCGTCATGATTGTGCTCTACTCATGGGACTCGGTAGCAGAAAATCTCAAGCTCTATCTCATGAGCGTCTTGGCCTTGGAAATGACGATCATGGGCATTTTTATGTCCATCGATCTCATTCTGTTTTTCGTCTTCTGGGAATTGATGCTGCTCCCCAGCTACTTCCTCATCAAAATTTGGGGGGTGGGAGAACAGAAGGAATATGCGGCGCTAAAGTATGTGCTCTACACGCTCTTGGGTAGCGTGTTTATGTTGGTGGGTTTCGCGCTGCTGAGTTTGAATTATCATGATGTCACGAATGCCTATAGTTTTGACTTCCTTGAATTGCTGACGGTCCCAGTTCCGGTCGGACAACAGCTGCTTATTTTCTGGTTCATCTTTATGGGGCTCGCGTTTAAGGCCCCAGTGTTTCCCTTTCACACCTGGTTGCCGGATGCGCTAGTGCAGGGGCCGATTGGTATGTCGGTCGTGTTGGCTGGAGTGAAGCTGGGGACCTATGGATTCTTGCGTTTCAGTTTTCCGTTGCTCCCAGAAGCCTCCAAGAATGAAACCGTGGTGATGATTGTGATGGCCCTTGGGTTGATCGCGATTGTCTATGGAGCCATCATTGCGATTGTGCAGGCTGACTTCCGTCGGCTCTTAGTGTTTAGCAGTATTAGCCATTTAGGCTTTGTCGTCATTGGCCTCTTTGCGCTGAACTTTCAAGGCATTCAAGGCAGTCTGTTGCAGATGATCAATTTAGGATTCACGACTGCCGGACTCTTTTTCCTTGCGGGTTTTTTGTACGACCGAACGGGGAATACACTTGTTGATCAGGCAGGAGGGCTGGCGTCCAAGATGCCGTTGTTCGCGACGTTCTTTCTCATCATCGGCATGGCGTCGATTGGGTTGCCGGGCACGAATGGCTTTATCGGAGAGTTTTTGATTCTACTTGGAGCCTTCCAAGCCCATTGGTTCTATGGGCTGGTCGCCGTCTCAGGTGTGATTTTCGCGGCGTCCTATTTTCTGTGGTACTACGAACGCGCGATCTTTGGCCCGTTGGGAGAAAAGGTGCCGAAGGTGCTGCACGACTTAACCCAACGCGAGTCAATTATTGCGGTGTCGCTCTGCGTGATGATTTTTTGGATTGGACTCTATCCCTCACCGTTCCTGAAAATGATCAATGGTTCTGTGCAGGCGGTGATAGATCGGTTAGAGCGTGGGTCGGTGGCAAGTATTGAATTTGATAAACGCATTGCAATGGATGCGATGGGTCGCATCACAGTAAAAGAGTAGATCGTATGGGTTCCTTTGCCTTACTCACAGTCTTGTTTGCGCCATTTGTTGGCGCGATTGCGCTCATCTTTGTTCCAACTCGGCAAGCACTCCTGGTGCGTATGGTGGCGGCAGCGTCTGCGGGCATTGCCTTGTTGGCGTCATTGTATGTGTTTATGACCTACGACCCGAACGTCGGTGGGTTTCAAATGATGACCCATTGGTGGTGGTCCGAGGAACTGGGGATTGCGTTTTATGTAGGGGTGGATGGCATTGGCGCGCCCTTGGTGTTTGCGTCGGGAATCTTGCTCTTCGCGGGCATTTTTATTTCATGGCACATCAAAGATCGCATCAAAGAATTTTATATCTTTTTGTTGATCCTCGCGGCAGCGACCATTGGTGTGTTCATGTCGCTCGACCTGTTCTTCCTCTACTTCTTCTATGAAATGTCAGTGTTGCCCATGTATTTGTTGTTGGGCATGTGGGGCAGTCATACCAAAGGCTATTTGAGTATGACGGACGAAGCCGGGTTGAAGATGCGGGATTCGGTCAAGTTCTTTTTGAACTTTGGGTCAAACAGTAAAGAATATGCGGCGATGAAGTTGGTCCTGTTTTTGTCGGCGGGTGCTGTAATGGCACTCATGGGGATCCTGCTGATTTACCACTTCTCACCCGTGCATACCTTCGACATTTTAGTACTCCGAGAACAGGCCAAATTTGATGGCATGCTCGGCAACATCATTTGGCTGCTGATCTTTTTTGGATTCGCGTCGATCGCACCAATTTGGCCGTTGCATTCTTGGTCACCTGTTGGCCATGCAGCAGCGCCTGCGGCCACCAGCATGTTGCATGCTGGTGTCCTGATGAAGTTGGGTCATTTCTCCATCATTCGTGTGGCCTTTGAAATTATGCCGGAGATTACACGCGAGCTTATGCCCATCGCGGCAGTCCTGTGTGTCTTTAGTATCGTCTATGGTGGCTTTGTCTCCTACTATGCCAAGGACACGAAGTATGTCATCGGCTATTCCAGTTCAAGCCACATGGGCTATATCTTTTTGGGCATGGCGGCATTGGACTATATTAGTTTAACCGGCGCGATCATTTATATGTTTGCGCATGCCATGGCCACGGGAATGCTCTTTGCCATGGTGGGTTGGATCTATGAACAAACGCATACGCGTGATATTCCGTCGCTGGGAGGGTTGGCCAAAAAAATGCCGTTCCTTGCTGGGGCGTTTGTGATCGGCTGTATGGCCTCCATTGGGATGCCAGGCACGGTGAATTTTATCGCCGAGGTGATGATTATCGTGGGAAGTTGGGAAAAATATCCCTTCCAAGTGATTGTCGCCGCGTTGGGAATTGTGCTGACCTTGGCCTATTTGTTCAAAATGATGCGTGGCCTGTTTTACGGCAAGTTGTCGCCAGAATTTGAACATGTCAGTGACACCCGGAATTGGGTCGATCGTTTGCCCTTACTGATCATGATTTCCACGAGCATTTTCTTTGGAATTTTCCCCATGCATTTTTATAACGTGGTGCGATCAACCGTGGAACCCATGCTTGATCGAATCAATCAAGTCGCGCCGGTGATTGTGCAGAGCACCACAGGAATTTTGCCGTAACCCATGATGACGTTCGATCTCACACTTACTGGCTCAGACCTCCTGCTCCTCGCACCAGAGATTTTTCTCACGATCTGGATGTGTGTGGTGCTGATTGTCGATTTTTCCGTCAAGAATATTGATCATGAAAATCTCGCCTACCTCTCTATTGGCGGCATCCTGACAACACTCGTCAATGTGATTTGGTTTGATTACATCGGCGTCCATGGCTCTCTCTTCAAAGATATGTATGTCCTGGATGGTGTGGCGATATTTTTTAAAATCATCATCCTGATTGCCACCCTGCTCGTCTTGTTGATCTCCATCGACTACGTCAAGAAATTCAAATATTTCAAAGGCGAATATTATTTCCTCGTCATGATGTCGGCGTTGGGCATGATGTTTATGGCCTCGGCCCAAGATCTGTTGTCGGTATTCGTCACCTTAGAGTTTTCGACTTTCGGCTTCTATGTGCTGGTCGCGTACCTCAGGGAAGATGCGCGGTCCAGCGAAGCCGGATTAAAATTTTTCATTCTCGGTGTATTTGCGGCGGGCCTGTTAGCCTACGGAATCAGCTTAGTCTACGGCGAAACTGGAACGTTGGTATTCTCCGAGATGACTTCGACGCCAGGAAGCTATGGATTGGCGATTGGGTTCATTCTGATTTTTGCTGCACTCGGTTTCAAAATTGGTGCCGTACCATTTCATTCTTGGATTCCCGATACCTACCAAGGCGCACCCACACCCGTCACCGCGTTTCTCTCCATTGCCCCGAAGGGCGCGGCGCTGGCTATTCTTATTCGAATGTTTTTTGTGGCGCTCGCCAGCTTTAAGCCAATGTGGGTGTTGCTCTTTGTTGTGGCGTCGATTGCATCGATGACCTATGGCAACATCGTAGCCATTGCCCAGACCAACATTAAACGCTTGCTCGCGTATTCCGGAATCGCACAAATTGGCAATGTCATGATTGGGATGGCCGCAGGAACCAAACGTGGAAGTGATGCCATTCTGTTCTATTTGCTCACGTATCTGTTCGCAAATCTTGGAGCCTTCGCAGTGGTGATCGGCGTTAGTAACTTCATCAAAAGCGATGAGATCGAAGACTACAATGGTCTCAACCGGCGCTCGCCATTTCTGGCAGCGGCGATGCTACTCTTTTTGCTGTCGTTAGCTGGAGTGCCACCCCTCGCTGGCTTCATTGGCAAACTCTATATCTTCGTCGCCGCCATGGAACAAGAACTCTACACACTCTTAATCGTGGGCCTCATCAACATCGTCATCTCCATGTACTACTACCTCATCGTCGTCAAAAAAATGTACATCAACGAACCCACAGACCCAACCTCCATCACCGTCTCCGCTCCATTAAAAACCGCCGTCTACATCGGCATCGCCGGAACCCTCCTCCTCGGCATCTACCCCAAACCCTTCATCGACTGGGCGGTCTCCGCTACGCTGATGTTCTCCAATCTTGTTGCTCCAACTGCGGCAGCCCCTGTCTTGTCTCCCCTTGTTGGTGGATAGCACGCCAATAAGTTTTGTCCTTTCAGTTTTCATTTGCCATAATAGAACGGTTTCACTTTAAAGTTGTATCTTGTGATTCTCCCTCTCCTTTTCGAGAAAAGAGTTGGGAGCAAAGGGGATTCTGGTAACAGAGGTGCCAAACTGTAGAAGTATTCTGCCCAAAAGTTTTTCGGAGGGCCTAGGAACCGCGGATGCAAAAACTATTGGATAGCGCGACTCTCATTGAAGAGATGGTTCGGCGTATTGTTGAAACTTGGAACCCTGTCCAGATCATTTTATTTGGATCCTATGCTCGTGGTACTGCGGGGCCAGATAGCGATGTTGATTTTTTGGTAGTCATGGCACGTTCTGAGGACAGGCGAAATGTTCGTTTGGGGATTCGCCGAGCATTAAGCGGGATGGGACTACCAAAGGATATTGTGGTCGTCACCCCACAGGAAATAGAACGCTATCGTGAATGCCCTGGAACCATCATTCGCGCGGCCTTAGGCGAAGGAAAAGTTCTGTATGAACAAAAACCCTGAACGAACCGAAATCGGCCTGCAATGGATCAAAAAAGCAGGAAATGATCTAAGAAATGCTGAACACACACTCACCCTGCAAGAAGATTGTCCGCTTGACACGGTGTGTTTTCATGCACAGCAATGTGTCGAGAAACTTCTGAAAGCTTGGTTGGTGTTCGAAGGACTGGATTTTCCAAAAACCCATGACTTAACGGAGTTAGTCGCACTGCTTCCCGATAATACTCGTTTCCCAATTTCGGTTGATGATTGCGTGAAACTCACGGATTACGCGACAGTCACGCGATATCCAGGAGAATGGGAAGTCATTGAACGTTCCGATGCTGAACAGGCTTTAGAGTTAGCAAAGCGAGTACAAGAAGTGGTTCGCACAATTTTTCCTGGCTAAAGGTTTGATATCTCCTCCCCCTTTTTTTGGGGAGTCCCATTACTCGCGGGTTTCATTGGCAAGCTGTATATCTTCGTCGCCGCCATGGAACAAGAACTCTACACACTCTTAATCGTGGGCCTCATCAACATCGTCATCTCAATGTACTACTACCTCATCGTCGTCAAAAAGATGTACATCAACGAACCCACAGACCCAACCCCCATCACCGTCTCTGTTCCCCTCAAAACTGCCGTCTACATCGGCATCGCCGGCACCCTCCTCCTAGGCATCTACCCCAAACCCTTCATCGACTGGGCCGTGTCGGCTACCCTAATGTTTTCCAACATTGTGAATTCCACTGCATCTTTCTCCGCCGTTAGCACGATCGTCGGTGGGTGATTGCCCTTTTCTGGTTTTTCCTAAGTATATCCATGTACATCCTTGCTTCCAGACAACTTGCTGGGGATTCTTTTAGGTTTATCCAATTGGATACACTTGTGTATCTGCGCGGATACACTCCTTTTGTTTAATTTCTATCCATCTACATTGGTGAAGGCTCTGTCTTCAAAAAAAACCAAAAGATTCTTTAAATTTTCCACCCGACTCCTCACCTGATCAGTTGTTCTTTATAGGCATGGTACTTGCTTTTCATAGATTTTAATCGATGGACAAATCTATCATTCAGAGAGAAAGGAAATTACCATGAAAACAAAGGCCACTTTCTTATGCTTTTTCCTTTTTTTACTTTTTCCGATGTGGGCACTGGCGGATGAAGTCGTAGATTTGAAAATTTTGGAAGCTCAAATAATCAAAGGTCCGGCAGATGAATGGAATGCTGCAAAAGCAGCCCTAACTACATACCTTAGTGGAGCAACTCAAGATGAAAATACCATCAAAACCTTGAAAGAAAAGATCGCTATTGCGGAGGCAAAGCTTGAAAAAGTGGTGAAGATAACATTTGGAGGAGAAATCGGTACTTCGGTGAAACATGCGAATGCACTTTTACGGGAAAAGCATGTCCTTGAGGCTTTTAAAAAGCTTGTTGCTGCAGACCCTGCTGACGAAAGCGCAAAAACTGCGGTGAAGGATTCGGAAAATAAATTAGAAGAATTGGCCAAAAGTCGTAAGAGTATTCAAGCCGACCTGAAGAGAAAGGCAGATGAGCAATTTCAAGGTTTTGGTTTTGGGATAGCTATTGGGGCCCTTATTGATACAGGGAAGCGAGATCGCATTGAATCCGCCAATCTTGATCCCAATGGAATTGTCAGAGTCGAGCGTGATAGTAATGTGCGGGCAAATTTTCTTTTGGAGTCCCATTACTTTTTTACCCCTGACTATAATTTTCCATTTGGTGACTTAGGAGGCACTTATTTTGATTGGGTGGAGAAAGGAAATTGGGGACATGGTCCTTTTGTCGCTGTACAACCAGGGTCAGAGGATTTAATCTAAGGGGTAGGCATTGGTTGGATGGTAGGATTTAAGCGGGCGCCGTTGTTTGGCGGGAATCTTCCTGAAGGATTGGGTGATAGTTTCAACCTGGGAGCTGGAGTATTGGTCGATCCAAGCGAAAAAGTGTTGGGTGATGGGATTACGGCGAATAGCGCACTTCCAGCCGGAGAAACTGTCATTCGTTTTAAAGAAACAAGCCAACTAGGAGTACTACTTTTATTTTCTTATTCCTTTCACTGACTTAGGAGGTATTTTATCTTGCATACTGCAAAAATACATTGGTTTTAGTGATCAATCACGGATCATTTTGTTCGTCAAATGTTAGGCCTCGGATAAGGTGCTGATTTGCAAATCACATACGGGGAACGTTGAAAACACCGTCAGTGGCGTTCTTGCCATGTTGCCGTGGTCACCTACTGATGATACGCTCCTCGCGTCAAAATGACTGCGGCCTTGCTTGTTGGGCGAACTTTTTTTGAAAATCCCCTCTCACTGATGTTTGTCGTCCTATCTGGAGCAGATTTGGGGTTTGGGCCTGAAATATTCAACAGGTCCCTACGAGAAAGTACGGTCCCCTAGAAGGTGTGTCTCGAACCGCTCAAGAAATATAGGAATATGCTTTCTCCTGAGCAAAAATGCGTATCTGCCATTTATGGGGGAATTCAGCGATGGAATTTGGTAATCACCCAATGATCAGGCGTTATTGCCGTAGGTATATAATCGCAGTTGCGTATCAAAGCCGGATGAATCTCTTTCCTTGAAGATTTTGGGGCCTTGAAAGGGTTTTCCAGATCCAGGGCTAACGAGGGAAGCCAGATTGGCTACACCTTTTGTTTGAGGAAAGGCAAGTAGTTTTGGGTTTTAATTCCAAGCGGTAATAGTTTCGGCAGTGGTTGTCAAAATGGGGCTCATTCTATTTCTGGCGGACGGGGAAGTAGAGCCTAGCAGTTAAAATGCCTGGGAACTTTCAATATACATTATTCCCTCAGATCTGGTTTATCTCAATATTCTCATTTCTTCTGTTTCTAGGGTAATTCCTAGATTTTTTTCTTCCTGGTCAAAGCCCCTCCTAACTTGGCTTAACCCCAATGGACTGTCATCAAAGGATTGCCTGAAATGGTTAGTTTCCCGTTCAATCAAACATAACAAATTTCCTGGAAGGAGTTGTAAAGATATGGTATATCCCATTGACCATAATTTGGGTTTAGTCCTAAGAGATTTTCCGTTTTAAATAAGGAGGGAAGTCCAATGCCGCTGGGGCCTGCTCGTTTCAAGACTCCTCGACAATTTTATTGGCAACCTGTTTCTTTTCAAAGGGTTTTGATCGGCCTTTTGATTGTGCTTTTGGCTGGTTGTGCCACTGTGGCTAAGAAGGATCCGGTGTCGTTACAAAATGCCATTGATTTGAAGGTTGAGTCTTTGGCGTTGTTGGATAAAGCGATCGAGCCTCCTGATGCGCATTCAGCGGAGATACAAGGTATGCAGCTCAGGCTTCAAAAGGCGTTGGAATATGAAAAAACTCGTGGGGAGTTGAATACGATTTCTGTTCAACAGTGGGAACTCTTGGCTGATCCTGAGGGGAATCTGTTGGCGGGATTTTTAAAAAAGTGGGTCGCCGATGGGAAGGGGCGAAGCCCGGCCTTTATTGATGGGGTGAAGGGGCTGGTGACCAAGGCCTTTGATCAGATTATAAAGACCGAAAGTGCGAAGCCTTAGCGGTATCCACGCCTTATGGAAAGGGATTGAATATGGCGACCTTTAATTTTGATAAATTTCTTGATGCGGTGAAGTCCGGGGTGGTGGATGTGGCAAAAACTGAGGCGAAGGATTTTATCGAGGATACGAAGGCTGATGGCGACGCCTTTATGGAAGAGATGAAAAAAGATTTGTTGGTATGGACCGAGCAACTCTCCGACGGTCTGTTAACCGCTGACGAATTTGAGTTTTTGGTGAAAGGGAAAAAAGATTTGGCGAAAATGGAGGCCCTGATGCGGGCTGGGGTTGGTGCGGCAAAAGTTGATGCCGTACGCAAGGGGGTGATGAAAGTCGTGGTGACCGCAGCTCTGGCTACGCTTTAATCAATAGTATTGTGAAACGTTACTTTGTTTTTTTGACGTAAGCTTTGTACACGCGTTTCGGGTCTGCCTCCTCTTCTTCGAGTCCTACCCACTCATGTCCTGTGGTTTGGCACCAGGCGGGCATGTCTTTTTTGATTCCTTCATCATCTGAGGCGACTTCAAGCACTTGCCCGAGTGTGAGTTCTTTGATCTTTTTGGACGTGAGAATGATGGGCATGGGGCAGAAGTAGCCCAGGGTATCGAGTTTGACATCGCTTTCAATCATCTATGTGACTCCTATGTTTTTCAGGCAAGAAAATCGCCCCTCTATCCAAGGGTCCAGGGCATACTCAATTTTTTTTAAATAAACAAATTTACCGAACCATCTTTGGCTTCAGCCAAATAGGTGGAGACGCCCGCAAGTTCGTCAACCCCATCAATGAGGGTATCCTTGGAAATTCCGAGTAGGCCTAAGGTTGTGGTACAGGCAATCATTTTGACATCAAGGTCTTGAGCGGTTTCGATGAGTTCAGGCACACCAGGCATGCGATTGTCTTTCATGACCTTTTTCATCATGGTGGCACCTAGCCCACCAAAATTGAATCTGGAAATTGGAAGGCCTGCAGCACCGCCTTTATTGAGGAAGCCAAACGCTTTGCGTAAAAAATCTTTGGCTGAACTGGACGCGCCGGGTTTGCGAATCACGTTCAACCCCCAGAAGGTAAAAAACATGGTGACCTGCATTCCCATGGCTGCTGCGCCGGTGGCAATAATAAAGGCCGCCATGGCTTTATCCATCTCTCCACTTAGCAGCACGATCGTCACCTTGTCAGGTTTGGTTTCTTGAAGTTGGGCTAGGGTGGTTGCGGGTTCGACTTGCGTTATACTCATGGGTTCACCTATTGCATTCTATCGGAGTGAGTAGTTGTCTTTTCGTCTGCCCCACTGTGAAACGGTTTGCTAAAAAATACCTGCTGAATTTGTGGGAAAGAAGAAAGAAAAGTTACTATTTTTAACTATAGTAGGGCCCCTTTCGGGTTGTCAAGAAAGAGGTAAGGGGTAGGAACTCTTTGGTAACCTGGTCCCACATTTTGGAAAAGGATTTTCTACATTGGCAGTACCCATCATCGAATGTGTGGCGAATTGTAGCGAAGGGAGCAATCCTGGGACGATTCAGGCGCTTGCTGACGCGGTGACAATAGTCAAAGACGCAAGTCTATTAGATCAACATGTTGATGTTGATCATCATCGATGTGTCTTCACTTTTGCGGGGCTTCAAGATGCTGTGGCCAAGGCAGCCTTTGAGCTTGTGAAAGCGGCAGCTACATTGATCGATTTAAATCAACATCAGGGGCAGCACCCGCGAATCGGCGCTACGGATGTTCTTCCATTTATTCCCTTAGACGGCGCAACGATGAGTCAGTGTATTGATTTGGCCAAGAGGGTGGGAAAGCGGGTAGGCGATGAACTTGGAATTCCCGTGTTCCTTTATGAAGAAGCGAGTGATCAACCTTATCGCAAACGGCTTGAGGATATTCGCCGGGGAGGCTTACTGGGGCTTGCCTCGCGAATGAAGTCAGACCCTGCCTGGGTCCCAGATTTTGGTCCGGCGAATCTCCATCCCACCGCCGGGGCTATAGTGATTGGCGCTCGTCATCCATTGATTGCTTACAATATTCTCCTGAACACATCTGACCTGTCTATTGCCCAAGCCATTGCGAAGACCATCCGCACGTCGGGCGGTGGGTTGCCGTCGGTCAAAGCCTTGGGTATGGAACTCAAGACTAAAGGTCTGGCTCAGGTGTCGATGAATCTCACAAATTTTCGACAGACCTCCCTTTATGTGGTATTTGAAGCCGTGAAGGCTGAGGCAGGGAAACGTGGAGTGTCGATCGTGAGTAGTGAACTTGTAGGATTAATTCCCCAAGAAGCGTTTGATCAGGCTGCCAATTATGATCTGAAATGGGATTCGCTGGCTTCTGAACATATTCTTGAATCTCGTTTGAGACGATTTCAGTTGGATTAAATGCTCTTGCGAGCTGCGTCTAGAGGTGAACTTCTTCTAGATGCTGTGGAATCAAAGCGTTTTTCGTGATATTGTTTATTTTTAGATGTTCACGGGTTTTGCCAAAATGTTTCCATCAAAAAACGAAATTATTTAACCAGTGTCCCTGTAAAGGAGAGTCGTATGCCAGGATCGAATATTCGTGAGACGAAATTTGGACAAATGACCGTTGGACAGTTG
Source organism: Nitrospirota bacterium (assembly GCA_027623995.1). Classification (GTDB taxonomy): domain Bacteria; phylum Nitrospirota; class Nitrospiria; order Nitrospirales; family UBA8639; genus Nitronereus. The sequence goes on along the minus strand of JAQBUF010000002.1, from coordinate 65,940 downwards.
ATGGAAAAGGAAGTGCAGTCCGCGGACAAAGACTCAAAGGCGGAATTACTTGCCAACTACATGATGGAGGGGTTTGGGTCGGTGCCGATCATCGACAGTGAAGGAAAGCTCGTCGGCATTGTGTCAGAGTTTGATTTATTAAAGGCCCTGAGAAAGGGTAAACAATTGGGGGATGTTTTGGCTGGCGACATTATGACGCCGAGTCCTATCTCTGCTATTCAGAGTATGGATGTGCCTGCCCTCATTGATATTTTACAAAACAATCACCTCATTCGGGTGCCTGTCGTCGATGGAAGTGGAAAGTTAATTGGGATTGTCGCTCGACGGGATATCCTCCGCGGTTACCTCCAATCTGGAAGCTAGGCTCAGCACCAATCATCATTTTGCATGCAACCGATAGCAGGTTTGGCACATGGTTTTTGTGGCCATCCGAGGGGTCGAGTTGTCTCTCTGCTGAAATAATAGTGGGATAATCCTTCATTCATACGCGCGATGATCTGGGCTGTGTCCATGAAAATTTGTAGCTGCGGCATCTTACCTGCCTTCGCCGGAGCGGCTTCGCGCAGGCAGGTGCCGCCCCTCCCTTGGCTCCTAGGGGTAAATGCTTGAAGAGGGCACGATGAGATTGTGCAGCTACAAAAAACCCATGAGAAATTCCACAGTGTGCTAATTGGGCAGGCTTTAAGTGCCCTAGTTAAAAGTTAAAAAATATAAAGGCTTTCACGTGCAACAGTTTGCTGATCGAATCGTAAAAACAGCGGGTTTTGAATATTTCATTATCGCGCTCATTATTGGCAATGGCGTGTTGTTGGGAATAGAAACATCTCCTGAAATGGTTCAGGCCTATGGGGATTGGCTTCACTTCGGCAATCATTTTGTGCTTGGCGTATTTATTCTTGAAGCCCTTTTGAAAATGATCGCCCTTGCACCCCGGGTGGGACGCTATTTTCAAGATGGGTGGAATCTTTTCGATTTTTCGGTGATTGTCTTTTCCCTCATTCCCGCGACCGGGGAGTATGCCATGATCGCCCGGTTGGCTCGTTTGTTACGTGTCGTTCGGCTCATTTCCACTATTCCAGAACTTCGTCTTATCGTTTCCACGTTGGTTCGTTCGATCCCCAGCATGGGGCATGTGATGCTCTTGATGGGCGTGATCTTTTATATCTATGCCATCACTGGCTACCAGCTATTTCATGAACATGATCCGACCCACTGGCGATCGTTGGGTATCTCGCTGCTCTCACTCTTCCGCGTGGTTACGCTCGAAGATTGGACCGACATCATGTACACCGCCATGGAATTTCATTATCTCGCCTGGATCTATTTTGTGAGTTTTGTGATCCTGGGGACTTTCGTCGTGATCAATTTGTTTATTGCAGTCGTGATCAATAATTTGGATGAAGCCAAGGCGGAGCGATTACTGGAGTTAGAACCTCCGGTCTCCCGGAAAGAAATTTTGCAAGATCTTCGCTCAACCCAAAAGGCCTTACAACGATTGGAGGAGCGATTAGAGCGGATGAGCGATCATCCTGGTGAAGCGCAGTAAAGAAGGATGAAGCCAGATGGATGGCGTATCCAAAAATTCTATCAGGAAAACCCTTCGGAAATTTTTTCGATTCCCACCCGAAAGTTCTGTTCATTCATCGTTGTCGCCCAGGACAGCCTGATCGCTGGCCTGATCTCCTGTGGGTAATCCACAAACGGCTTAACGATAATCTCGTATTCATTAGCGAGTCGTTTTGTCAATTGGTAATGGTCAACCTCTGGCTTACCTTGAATCGTGAAGATGCCAGGGGCATGAGGCCCATTCCATCCCACGATGTTCACACCGGGTATTTGGCTTAAGGTTTCTTTGGCTTTCTGGCGGAATGCCTGAAGAATCTCAACACCTAGTCCGTCTGTGAATGTCATATCGCATGCCTTCGCCAATCCAGAAATGAGGCCGATGTTGTGCGTCCCAATTTCAAATTGGGTCGCCAAAGGGGCTTCCCCATCTTTAATTTGAACCGCACATGTCGAGTGAGATTGTAAAAAACGATCACTCACCATCATCGCTCCCGTGCCTAGAGGCCCCGCACACCATTTGTGACCGGTAAAGAAATAGACGTCGCAATCCAATTGATTGAGATCAACAGGGATATGTCCCACCGCTTGTGCGCCATCGACGATGAATGCGACGCCACGTTCCTTGGCTATGCCGGAAATCGCATGAATCGGAAAAATTCTGCCATCCACGTGAGACACATGGCTGATGACGATGGCCTTCACCGAATGTTGGTCCAGGGTGTGAGTGATCGATTGAATCAATTGATCAGGCGATGAAGGTTGAACAAAATGAATGTCCACTCCACGATCTTTTAACGCGTGGAGTTGCCGGGTGATGGAAGGATTCTCATGGGTGGTGGTGAGAATGGAATCGCCAGGCTTCCATGCCAAGGAGCGAAGGGTGAGATAGTGAGCGATTGACGCGTTGGACACAAAGGCGATGGTGGATGGATCAGTGACATTCAAGAGTCTGGCCACGTGAAGGCGGCAATCTTGGACTGTGTGCAGATACCATTGGATGCCCGCATCTGAATATAAATAGTTTTTGAATTCGTTGAGCGTCTCGGTCACGGTCCGTTCGGCTTCAGGACGTGTTGGGGAAAGTGCGGCGTAATTGAGATAGATCATAGGAGATGTCCCAGACATGTGGGGTTATGAAAATAGTGGAAATGCCCTTACTCTGCCATCATAGCAAAGCGGGCAGAAAAAAGGAGAAGGTAGAACGAAGGAAAGGTTTGAAGAAAACGAGTTAACGTTTTTTGGCTAAGGCGAGCCCATGAAGCTCTTGAGGATCAGTGTACCATTCAACGGGACTAAATCCAGCTCGTGTTAATAAGGCTTCCACTTGATGACGGGTAAACTTCATACTGATTTCGGTGAGGATCTCTTCCCCTTCTTGGAGACAAAGATTTAAGTCTAATTTGGGAATGGGAATGACTTGGTCGCAAACCGACCGGAGGTGCATTTCGATGCGGCCCTTCTCTTGATTGAACCGGGCGACATGTTCAAAAGCCTCCTGATCAAAATCGGCTCCAATGACAGATTTCAATACCACCAACATATTTTTGTTAAAGGCAGCGGTCACTCCTGCTGAATCATTGTATGCGGCTTCTAAACGATCGATGTCTGTAATGAGTTGAGCACCAAGAAGAAAGAAATCTCCTTGATCCATTTCATCATAAATGGATGATAAAAAGGCTGGGCCAGCTTCAGCTCCCATATTCCCGACAGTGCCACCTAAAATAGCCACCAAGCGTCTGCCGCCATCGGGGATATGTTCCAAATGCGCGAGGAAATCTCCAACAACCCCATGTACTTCCAACCCTTCGTACTCCTCGACGAGTTCTTGCGCCACTCGTCGGACGATGCCTTCACTGACATCAAAGGGAACGTAGAATTTCAGTTGTTTAGCTCGTGCCATGGCATCCAGTAATACTCGGGTTTTGGTCGCGGCACCTGAGCCTAATTCCACTAACTCCTCTGCGCCTGATTGGGAAACGATTTCATCGGCGACGGATTTTAGCAATTGATGCTCGGTCCGAGTTTGATAGTACTCAGGCAGTTCACAGATTTGTTCGAAGAGGGTAGAGCCCCAATCATCATAGAAATATTTTGTCGGAATTTTTTTTGGCGTTGAAAGAAGACCCTCGCGGATTTCATTTTTCACCGTCGTCGGATCCTGATTGTTCATGTGGACATCGATAATGATATTGGATTGATCAGACATAAAATTGTTCCCTTGCAGTTCGCGCCTATGAAAATGTGACGGATGAAATGATGAAAAGAGGTAAACCAGAAGCGAATAAACTGTAACGGCTTGTTTTCATTTGTGCAAGATTCGAGCGATATTGCATGAGATGAGTGTGGAAAATCGTCTACTTTGAACGCCATTGTTCTGGGAGTTTGCTCGGTCACAGGTTGAAGGGATATGCGCGTTTTTTATACGTAGTGTCTCTACAGTTTCAATCCCCGTGGTCGGATCCAGTGTTCGATTTTGCCCAACGCGCCATCAATGATGAGTGCGAGAGCCGCCGCAGGTAAGGCTCCGGAAAGAATGACGGTGGTGTTGGCCATTTGTAATCCCGCGACAATAGGCACGCCTAAGCCCCCAGCGCCAATGAGCGCCGCTAGTGTGGCAGTGCCAACGGTGATGACTCCAGCCGTGCGCACGCCTGCCATAATCATAGGGGCGGCTAAGGGTAGGCGAACCCAATAGAGAATTTGCCATTCGGTCATGCCCAATGCGCGAGACGATTCTACGGCCTGAGGTGCGGCATCACGAAGGCCAGAAAATGTATTTCTGACAATGGGAAACAACGAATAAATCCATAACGCCATGACGGCCGGGAGCATCCCAATGCCGAACACCGGGATCATAAACGCGAGCAGCGCGATCGAAGGAATGGTTTGGGTGAGGCCAATACCTCGAATAATCAGTTCCGCCACGGATTGGTGACGTTCAAGAAGTAAGCCCAAAGGAATGGCGAGAAGAATGCCCAATATGAGCGCCAGCCCCGCAAGTGTGACATGTTCGAAGGTCCGATTCATCAGGGCGGATCGATTTGACCACAGATAAGAGCCAAGCCCTTCATGATGTGAAATGTGTTCAGTTGCCGCGGTCTCAGTTGATACCAGTTGAAGTGCAGTCAAGGCGTCACGTGCCACCACTTCGACGGACTCACCTCCTTCTTGAAGACGATAATTCAGTTGCCGCATGGTGGTGGCGTCAAAGGCATTGGTGAGTAAGCTTAAGACGGCACCCAACTCAGGGTGTTCCTTGAGTGTAGAGCCACGAATCACTCCAGACGCTTCATAGGGAGGGAAGAAATGGAGGTCATCTTCAAGTACGATAAAGTCATACACCGCTAGGCGGCCATCCGTGGTGTACACATCGAGCACATCGATTTCCCCTGTCGCCGCGGCTTGATATTTCAACGATTGTTGCATGGCTTGAATGTTGTGGAATGTGAGACCGTATTGTTGTTCAAGGCCTGGCAGTCCATCTGGACGATTGATAAACTCATACCCCAATCCAGCTCGCAGGGAGGAAGAAATCGCGGCAAGGTCTGAAATAGTTCGCAGTGGACTGTCGGTTAACTGAGCCCGAGGAACGGCCAGTGCGTAAGAATTTTCAAAACCCAATGGGTTCAACCACCACAGATCCCAACGTTTCAAAAACTCTGACCGAACCGTGTTGAGAGCTGTGCGCGAATCACCGGTCGGCGGCAGTTGAAGAATACTCACGAGCCCAGTCCCGGTGTATTCCGGGTAGAGGTCAATAGCACCAGTGCGTAGTGCCTCAAAGCAGACTTGTGTGCCCGCCAATCCTAAACGCCGTTCGACGTGTAGATCGGTGCGAGCCTCAATCAGTTGCGCGAAAATTTCAGCCAGGAGTTTGTTCTCCATGAAATTCTTTGATCCTACGATCACCCGACCCTCTTCAGATAATGCGGGTGCGGTCCATGCCATCAAGATGAAGCCAATCAGAAATGTGGTTAGGCCGATGCCCAGTGATGGCCTCAATGTCATCAGGAGGATCCTCTCTGAGACCGATGCTGGAGCAATTGCGAAATATACTCATGGGCTGGAGCGTGAAGAAGTTCCGTAGGACTGCCAATTTGCAAGAGGTGCCCGTCCTTCAACACCGCGATACGGTCGCCAAGGAGCAACGCCTCATCAATATCATGAGTGACCATGACCATCGTTTTCTTAAGGTGTTGCCTGAGACCAAGAAATTCCTCTTGGAGTTGATGCCGAGTGATGGCATCCAGAGCGCCAAAGGGTTCATCGAGCAAAATGATATCGGGATCAGCCGCGAGGGCCCTGGCAAACGCGACCCGTTGACGTTGTCCACCAGATAGTTCGATCGGATATCGTGTACGGTATTGGTGAGGATCGAGATGAATGAGTTCAAGCAGAACATCTACGCGGGCTGTTCGTTGCTCTACCTCCCACCCGAGCAAGAGGGGCACCAGACCAATATTTTCTTCCACCGTCCAATGTGGTAACAATCCGCCATCTTGTTGGACATACCCCATGTGGCGGCGAAGCTCAATGGGATTTTGGGCGTGCATCGACTCGCCGTGAATGCGAACGGCTCCTGAGGTCGGGCGATCCAACCCATTCAACATTCGAAGGAGCGTAGTCTTTCCCGATCCACTTTCTCCAATGAACATCACGGTTTCGCCGTGAAAAATTTCTAGATCAATGTGTTGAAGCGCGTGAACCTGGGTTCCAAACTCTTTACACACATCGTGGATACTGAGGACAGGTGATTTCATTGGCAGCAATTCTTGACAACCCTGACTAGTGATATATTACAACTATTCAACGGTATCGGATGTCCTTCTGTGTAGAGTTTCAAAGACCTCGTTAAGTGGGGGATTATGCAGAGTTTGGCTGAAATGCGAAAGGAACTATCCTTGGCGCGAGCCCGCATGGATCATATCTTTTCCCTCTTTACGCCAGAGGCTCTCTATGAACGGCCTCTCCCCGAACGCCATCGTGTGATCTTTTATGTCGGGCATGTAGAGGCGTTTGATTGGAATCAAATTTGCCGGTGGACATTGGGGCAATCCTCGTTTCACCCAACATTTGATTCTTTATTTGAGGCGGGGATAGATCCAGAAGGCGGGTCAATACAAGCCGACACTCCTTCTGATTGGCCTTCGCTTGACGAAGTCCAACGCTATAATACCCAAGTTCGAGAAGCCGTTGATCGTGCGTTAGACGACGCGCCTGAGCCTATTATCAGAATGGCGATTGAGCATCGGTGGATGCATGCCGAAACCACCGCGTATATTTTGCACCACGCTCCCCTTGCTGGAAAAATACCGCCATCGTGTCCGTCGCCACCTGAAGGTCCATCACCCTGTCATAGGATGATCGACATTCCTGAGGGAAGTGTGACGCTTGGCAGGGGTGAGGGCTTTGGCTGGGATAATGAATTTGGTGAACATCAAGAAGACGTGCCAGCCTTTGCCATGAGCAAATATAAAGTCACCAATCAGCAGTATTTACAGTTTGTTGAAGCGGGAGGTGCTATCCCGCCATTTTGGGTAAAGCGAGATGGGCGATGGTGGCTGCTGACTATGTTTCAGGAAATACCGCTTCCCGATCATTGGCCCGTGTATGTGTCTTTGATTGATGCCCGAGCTTACGCGCAATGGGCTGGTTTCGTGCTGCCGACTGAAGCCCAATTTCATCGTGCAGCTTATGCCACGAGGGGCGGAGAGGAATGTGAGTATCCTTGGGGTAATGAGGCCCCCAACGGCGTCCATGTAAATTTTGATTTTCAGCATTGGAATCCAGTTCCAGTCACGGCCTATCCACAAGGGGATAGCGCCTTTGGAATCTCTCAACTCGTTGGGAATGGTTGGGAATGGACCTCGACACCTTTTCGACCTTTTCAAGGATTTCAACCTTACGCGACCTACCCTGAATATTCTTCTCGCTTCTTTGATGATGATCACTTTATTGTGAAGGGCGGATCGCCAACAACGGCCTCCCCCTTATTGCGTCGGTCCTTCAGGAATTGGTTTCGTCAAGGCTATCCTCATGCCCATGCCGGATTTCGGTGTGTGAAGAATTTTTAATAGGGCGGGGGCCCATTCTTTCCTCAAATCCACATATTCAATGAATCCTACTCTCTCCAGGTGGAATCCGCGTCGTTGGTATTGGGAGCTTCGACATGTCTGGCATGATACTCGCCTGCTGGTTCTAACCGCGCAAATTGCCGCGATTTATGCGGCGGTGCTTATTCCCTTTAAAGTGGGCATTCCGATCATTCCTGGCTTTGTGGAACTACGACCGGCGAATGTGATTCCGATTGTGAGTTCCCTACTCTTTGGTCCTGCCGCGGCTTGGGGGGCGGGTATTGGCAATATCATTGGTGATTGTTTTGGCACGCTGGGACCAGCCAGCCTGTTTGGATTTCTAGGAAATTTTTTGTATGGCTATGTGCCGTATGTGTTATGGGGAAATTTAGGATGGCTGTCATCTGGGAAGGAACCGACGGTACGGTCTTGGCGACAAGGTCTGGAGTACCTAATCATTTGTGTTGTGGCCGCCATCGCCTGTGCGGCCACGATTGGATGGGGCGTGGAACTTCTGGGCCTCTTGCCGTTTTGGTTGTTAACGCCCGCCATTTTTTTTAACAACTTGGTCATGGGCCTAATTCTTGGTCCACCGCTCCTGTTGTTTTTATATCCTCGTGTCAAGCAATGGAATTTGTTGTACAGCGATCTAGCCTTAGAAAGTAGCGAACGTTTGAGGAGGGACAATATTGCAACACCGCTCACCGATGGTTTCGATCCTTCGACACAATTTCCATCAACCTCTTCTGCGTTCGTCTCAATCCAAGACCTGACCTTTCGACCCACTCATGCTTCGCATCCTGTCCTCCACAACATTTCGTTACATATTCAACGGGGAGAGTTGATGGTGTTGATGGGCCGGTCGGGATCTGGGAAATCCACCCTATGTTATGCCATGAATGGACTGGTTCCTCAATTTGTGCAGGGGGACTTTGTGGGCACGATTACCGTCGAGGGTCATTCCACGACGCAATCACCTGTGTGGGAGCAGGCGAATCGAGTGGGACTGGTGTTTCAGGATTTCGAAACGCAACTGGTCTCGACCAATGTCGAAACAGAACTTCGCTATGCCTTAGAGTCGCACGGAGTGGCGCGTGGTTTTCTGAACGAGGAAGGATTCCGTCACCAAATGCAAGAGACCCTTGATCTTGTCGGATTAGCGGGATTGGAACGGCGAGATCCTTTTTCTTTATCTGGCGGACAGCGCCAGCGCTTGGTGGTTGCGTCCGTGTTGGTTCGTGAACCCCAGTTAATGGTGATGGATCAACCACTGACCGATCTTGACCCAGCAGGCCGAGCGCGGTTTCTTCAGCTCTTGGATCAACTCAAAGCCAAGGGCGTGACGGTGATCCTGACGGAACATGGCATGGAAGACTTGATGCAAGCCGATCGAGTATGTGTTCTGGATCAAGGGGAAATCATTTGGCAAGGGCCTCCGCATGACATGCTCAGTCAACCGGACCTCGCCAAGCACCATGGACTCAATCCCTATACACTCGCTGAATGCTTTCAAGGGCATACAACAAAAGCTTTGCCAGCGACCGTTGAAGAGGCCTGGCAATTGGCGGATGACCTTGGCCTGACGGTAACGGCATCGCAGGCTTCAGAGTCAATTCCCAGTAAGATTCCCTTGCCATCATTGGCAACCGTGATTGAAGTCAAGAATGTGTCGGTACAGTACCAGCCTGGAGTGCCTGTACTATCTGGGGTGTCGTTATCGATTCAGGCTGGAGAATTTGTGGCCATTCTTGGGCAAAACGGATCTGGGAAAAGCACGATGGCCAAATTGTTCAATGGGCTGCTTCTTCCTGATGAGGGGCAGGTGATCATCATGGGACACGATACCAGACACACAGGTGTTGGCCAGCTATCGTCAATTGTTGGCCATGTGTTTCAAAATCCTGATCATCAAATTTTTGCCGAAACCGTGAGGAAAGAAGTTGCATTTGGTGCCCAGAATGCCGGGTGTTCATCAGAAGAATGCGAGGCACGGGTAGGTGAAGCTCTAGAAGCTGTTGGTTTAACCGGTGCGGAAGATCAAGATCCATTTTCTCTGACCAAAGGTGAGCGCCAACGGGTCGCGGTGGCTTCGATTATCGCCGCCAAGCCAAGCATTCTTATTGTTGATGAACCGACGACGGGGCTTGATGCTGAGGAGTCAGCACGGATGATGACCATGATGCGCACGTTGAATCAACAGGGCCATACGATCATCATGATCACGCATGACATGGGGCTCGTCGCGAACTATGCGAGCAGATGCATACTGTTACAGCATGGCAAGATCTTGGCGGATGGCTCGACTCGCGAGATTTTTTCAGATCCTGAGCTGATTCAGTCGGCATCGTTAACCTTGCCGGCGATCACTCGATTCTCTCAACGATGGGGTGTGACCTTGCTCACGATGGAAGAAGTGCGAAAGGCGTTGCAACCTTTATGAATCTTTCTCTGTATGTCGATGAGCAGACGTGGTTACATCGCTTGGATGGGCGAACCAAAATACTCTGCCTGCTTGGGTTGTTTGCTTTGTCGTTATTTTTTTCGGATCCAGTGTATTTGTTGGGACTCACTGGTGGAGTGCTTGGATTAGTCATCTGGGCGCGGAGTTTCTCGAATGTCAAAAAAATCTGGATCTTGTTGGCGTTATTATTGGTGTACAACCTGGTGCTGTGGCCATTTTTTGTGGAAGGGACCATTCCTCTCTTGACCATTGGAGGCCTGACCATTATGCAAGAAGGCGTGCTGCATGGTCTGGGTATGGGGCTTCGCCTCAATGCGATGCTGATCAGTGGTCTCGTCTTATTGTCGACAACGGCCATTGAAGAGTTTGCGGAATCCTCGAATCGATTAGGCGTCCCTCAGTCGTTGGGGTTTTGTGTTTCATTGGCCTTTAGATGGGTCCCGAATTTGCTGGGGTCGATTGGTTCGGTCATTCAAGCCCAACGGTCTAGGGGGTTAGATTTACAATCTAAAAGCCTTTTTGGAAAAATTCGCCAATACCCGGCGTTGGTGGTGCCCTTGATTGGCCATACGCTTCGGCAAACTAATCTGTTAGCCATGGCTCTTGAATCCAAAGGTTTTGGCCCCAGCCAGAAGCGGCATCCGATTGTGGTGTCGACCATGAAGGGAGGGGATTTCCTTGCACTCTTGGCCATTGTCAGTCTGGTGATCGCGAGTTTCTGGATGAGGCTGCACGGGTATGGTAGTATTTGAACGAAATATTCATGATTGAATTCTGACCCTATTACGGACGTTGCACAGGTGTCTGTGCCAATCATAGGAGGTGATAGCGGAATGAAAGCATCTGTCGCGGTGGTAAAAATACTCAGCGTCGTATGTGTGATGCTCTTAGCGCAGAGCCAGAATGTGTTGGCCCAAGAAGGTGCAGCGAAGCAGGCCACAAAAACGATTGTGGGTGACCTCCTGATGATTGATCGCGATCTCTACATCGTGCGCGGCAAGTTGGGCGAAATTCAAATTGAAGCGACCTACAAAACTGAGATCACCGAAGAGTTCGAATTTGGGGATCGAATTAAAGCCCTTGTTCTCATGAATAATAAGGCGCTGAAAATCGAACGTGCCGGGCCGGGTGATGTGGCGGGAGTGGTGGAGAATTCGATAGTCGCTGCGAAGGCTTCTCCTGCAAAAAAAATAGAAAAAGGCACAGCAAAAACTGCTGCTCCAGGGTTAGCCCCAGCACCCAAACAACCGGATCGAAAAACCATTATCGGTGATCTGTTGATGATTGATCGTGATCTGTACATCGTTCGTGGTGAATATGGTGAAATCCAAATTGAAGCCACCTACAAAACCGAGATCACGGAGGAGTTTGAATTTGGGGATCGGATCAAGGCTGTCGTCCTCATGAACAATAAGGCGTTGAAAATTGAGCGTGCCGGTGCCAATGAGGTCTCGGGAGTCACTATGCAGCAAGCACCTTCGAGCACAGTCCCAGCCAAAGTGAAGGCTGAACTCGCGCAATCAGCAGGGGCAAAGGGGCAAGCCGCCCAACAAACCAATCCTGCGCCGAATAAACTCCCGTCCGATACCCGAGTGGTGAAGGGGCAAATCCTCATGATTGATGGGGCGTTCTATGTCTTGCGTGGGGAATATGGTGAAATTCGTGTCGAACGCACCGACAAGACCAAGGTGACCGAAGAATTTAAATTCGGCGACTTTATTCGGGCGACGGTAAAAAATAATGATGAAGCGTTAACGATAGAACGATTGAAGAACTAACAGCGAACCGTCCCTCTCAAGTATTGCTGCTTCGATCTTGGCTTTACCCTACGGCTGCCTGGCCTGTGCTCCAACTGGGTCGATACCCAGTGTTTCCCTCTCTAATTCTATTTTTGCTATTCATTTCATCTCCGTCGATGGGGAATAAAAACCTGTCTTCCCCTGACAGCTTCGGTTAGATTACCTTTCTTTTTCTTAAGCCCGTGGATTATCCCAAATTATTAAGTGCGGCCAAGCGAGGTGTTCAACATAAGCAGGTGTTGCGCTCGGTGCGAAAGGCCAGAGAAGAAGCCAGTCAGCGGGAGCGGCAACTGGCTGCAATGGAAGAAACGTTAAGTGTCTTTGGCGGAATTGTTCCTGAGGCGGGGGTGGAAGCGGCATTACTCAACGACCCACAAACCCAACAGTTAAAATTGCAAGTCGAGGGCTTGACTCGGGCGTTGGATCATGGGGACCATTCCCTCCACGGACCACAAGAATCCTCCGTGTCAGTTTCGGACTACCTTCGATTGCGTGATGGAATTTATGAAACCATCCAAGTTCTTCAAAAAACCAAAGGGGCGTTTCATTCCAAAGATTTAGCCAGGCTACGCATTTACCTTCAAGATTTGCTCAGGGATACTAAGGTCGATTCTTCAGGAGAGTGAAGAGTCCTTAGGAAAATTCTCAATAGGAAGAGGCTCAAGATTATCGGCAGGAAGAAACTTAAAAATCTTAGAATAAAAATACAATTCATTTTCGAGGACACGTTTAATATTTTCCGGGCGTCGAAACCCGTGCTGCTCCCCTTTAAACGCCACATAAGCCACTGGGAGTCCTTTTCCCTTTACCGCGTCGAACATTTTCTCGGCTTGATTCGGTGGGACCACTTTGTCTTCTAATCCCTGGAACAAAATTAGCGGGCAAGAAAGTTGGTCGGTGAAATAAATTGGCGAGCGTTGATCGTAGAGATCTTTCCCCTCTGGGTAGGGCCCAATCAGTCCGTCTAAATATCGCGATTCAAACTTATGGGTATCGCGAACCAATGCTTCAAGGTCGGACACACCATAGTAACTTGATCCGGCCGTAAAGCAGTCTCGGAAGGTGAGGGCGCAGAGTGTCGTATAGCCGCCGGCGCTTCCGCCCGTAATCGTGACTCGGGACGCATCAGCCTTGCCTTGGTCAATCAAGTACTGGACCGCACTGACGCAATCATCGACATCAACAATCCCCCACTGTCCATTCAGGCGTTCACGGTAGGCCCGGCCGTAGCCCGTGCTGCCGCCGTAGTTGACATCCAGGATGGCAAACCCTCGGCTCGTCCAATACTGAATCATCAGGTTGAATGCCGTGGCGACGGCACCGGTCGGCCCACCATGGCTTTTGACCATGAGTGGTGGTCGCTCATTTTCAGGAGCCTGAAAGTCTCCGTTCTGAGGTGGGTAATAAAATGCATGGGCTGTGTGTCCATCTTTAGCGGGAAACTCAATGGCTGTTGGGACAGACACGAATTTTTGATCAATCGTAAAGTCAATCGATTGACGAAGAATCTTGACCTGTTGAGTGGCCAGATTGAGTTGAAGGATTGAGTGGGGTTGTAATGGTGAACTTGCCGCACAGATCACATGAGATCCTCGCACTAGGACATTTCCAATGTCTGTGTAGGAAAGATCAAACGTTTCAAGGTTTCCCTTGGTGGTATCCAATCGGCCCAAGTACCAGATGCCTTTCTGGGTGTAGGCGCAAACGATGCTGGATGGTGATTCAAAGCCATAGAGCCGTTGACCAAAAACCCATTGGGGTAGGCCAAATTCAGCTTCCATGAGATACAAGGGGTGAATGCGCTCTTCGTGCCACCGATACAGATTCCACCATCCTGTCCGATCCGAGACAAAATGAAGAATGCCCTCAGGTGACCATTCCGGTTGAAAGATTGATTCATGAGGGCCACCAGCGACGTAGCGCTCTTGTGCGAGTGAACCATCAGGTTGAATGTCAGCAGCCCATAATTCCGCTCCATCCCACGGCATGTTGGGATGGTTCCACGTAATCCAGGCCAGTTGGCGACCATCCGGGCTCATGCGAGGGGATGCGTAAAAGTCGTTTCCGGACACAAGAATTGATCCAGAGTTCTGATTATCCGATGTGTTGAGGGGAATGCTAACAATGGTATTGATAGCTTCGTGATCGGAAGCGGTGTGGTCTTCCCGAATATAAATCAAACGCTGGTGTGTTGGGTCGTTAATTCCATCTGTATAAAACCAGGAACCTTCGGGTGTGAGGGGTTCCTGGTCTTGCCCTGGGGTCTGCCGGTAGAGCCGTTGGTCTGAGAAATTTGAAAAATAGATGATACCGTTAGCCGCGAGGTAGGGCGCACCACCGTATTCATGCACTCGTGTTCGGACATTGAACGGCTGTGGTGTAAGGGCTTCTGGTGCGCCATGATCATTCAGCCGGACGATCGCACTGCGCCCACCTTCGGTTGGGCGACTTTCAATCCAGTAGACCTCATCACCATCGAGGGTTATTTGTCCCAGCTTAATTGATTCTGAGACAATTCTGTCTGACGTGAGTGGAGATTCCCACGATCCATATGGAGCAATATTGGGTGGCATTAATTGGCTTTCTTGATGAAAGGGATAAAAGACGGTCTTTTCATCAACAGTGAAGCTACGGTTATAACAGATAGACAGGAAAGGCAGGAATGCGGAGGTTACGCCCTCACGGAAGAACGAACTTGAATAAGTTCGTCTGTGGCCATATTCACGAAGTCGTCAATGTTGTTGAGGCATCGTCCGCAGCAATTATCTTCGTCATCAATGCCGAGGGAACAGGCTAAGGCCTTTGGACAGGTGACCCCGGCTTGTCCGAGTTCTTGAACGTCCGACTCTTTGATGCCTTTACATACACACACAAACATGACAGCCTCCAACGAATACGATATTGATTACCGTTCTCATTGAACTAAATTCTAATCCCCAATCGTGTGGTTGTCAAGATGAAATGCACAGAAATTTTATGGCTAACAATAACGATAAAAAGTGGTAAATTGTTTGTAACCTATTGATATGCATATGATTGTAAAGACAAAAGGTGGTGTTATTCTCTCAGTCTATGTGCAGCCCAAGGCCTCAAAAACGGAATTTGTCGGAATGCATGGCGATGCCTTAAAGTTTCGAGTGGCCGCTCCGCCAGTGGAGGGGGAGGCAAATACGGAGTTATGTCGTCATTTGGCCAAATTATTTTCTCTCCCTCAACGAGGGGTGTCGATCTCTTCTGGCCAGGCAAGCCGAAATAAACGGATACAACTTCTTGGAGTCACTGAAGATGAATTTCGAACCACATTCAAACTCCCGAAGGTCTAACGTTGGGATGATCAGAAAAGTTTGCAACCTCTTTGGACCCTTCTTATAATTCACGACCTTATTCCTCGACACTTGCTATGAATGATTCATCTCTCAAAGAACAATTGCTGGCGATATTTGGAAATCGGTTGAGCCAAGAGGCTGCGGATGTGGCCGTTCAGCGTTTAGTTGAGGCGAATGTAGCTGCTCAAGTCTTGGAACTGCTTTCGGAATTACAGGAGAGCTCAGCCAAACTTGTAGGCGGGGCGATTGAAGCGTTGCCTGAAGTCCTTCGTCGCTGTGATCCGCAGACGGTAGTGCCTTGGTTGGATCTCACGATTGGATTGGCCTCGTTGTCTGGCGCGGTCACGCTCAAATATCTTCGTGAAAGTCCACATATTTTAGGGATACTTGAAGATCCTGCTCAACGACAACAAGTCCTCTCTACCGCATTGGAAGTGGCGGATAACGATTCTGAATATGCTGCGAATTGTGCGTTTGAGTTTTTCCGAAAAACCCCTGAACTCTTGTTTGCCGATGCCAACATTGATCTGGCTGGCTGGGCTGAAGTGGGGCAGGAACTCACTGATTGGAATCAGGTGCTGGGGATCGAGTTTTTTCGAGAATGTGTCAACGTGGCTGAAGTGCTGCCGCTTGATGAGGTTCGACCATGGGTGGCCTTTGGTACGAAACTCATTACCCAAAATAGTCTAGGGAAGACGGACTATGTGGGCATCTTAGAATTCTTCCGGACCAGTCCTTCGCTGTTAAAAGATATTGACACGATCGAAATCCGGCCTCGGGTGGTTTCTCTTGGTTCGACTCTTGCCGATCGATCCCCGGAAATAGCGTTAACCTTTCTGGCCGAGATCCCACGGTTGTTGAAAGCCCTTCCTACCAAAGAATGGCAAACTCTCGTGCTGCAATATGGAACGCTTTTGGCCGAACGCGATGCTGACGTGACTTTGGCATATCTACGGCGATGTCCAGAAGTGGTGAATGTGACGGTTGGTTCAGACGAAAAACATGATGCCTTCGAACAGTGGTTTCGTGGCGGCATGGAAGTTTTGGACTATAGTCCAGACGGCGCTCGCGCCTATTTCGCGTTGGAAACGGCCAAGGCGTTACATTCGATTGAACAGGCGATGAATGGCGTGACTCTGCGACAAGTCGCGCGCTCCTTGAAACTGTTTGCGCAGATGATTGCCGGGGCATCGGTGTTTATTGAATCGTTGCCTGAAGGCAGTAGCCAGGTTCAAACCGAAAAGACTCCCGAGGGAATGCGGGTGCGGTTGCCCATGGTGATGAACCAATATCCCACTCGAGAAATGAACCTTCGATCTTATACGGTGATGGTGGCGCACGAAGTCGGACATTTGGAGTTTGGGACGTATCAAATCGACATGAGCCGTTTGCAAGAGATGGCTCGGAAGATCGCCGCGCGGTATGCCCATGAGCAGGTACCTCCTACGCCGATTCACAATTTAAGCGAGTTGTTTTCATTATTTCCTCAGAAAGGTGTCATTCAAGATCTCTGGACGATTCTTGAAGATGCGCGAGTGGAATTTCTCCTGCAACAAGAATACCCAGGGCTCCGTCATGATCTGGCAGCATTAGCGAAGGCCTCTGTGAGCGTGCGGTCGCTCCTGCATGGGATGACGGCGCGTGAAATGGTGCTTGATGCCTTGCTCCTGCATATGACCCAGGGGGCTGACGCGGTGCATTTTCAGGATGAACTTAAGCCGGTGATTGAGCGTTGCTGGGCTTTGGCTCAATCGATTTTGCAATCTTCGGCCACGGCGGATGATGTGATAGAGACGGCGGATCAGATTTATCAAGTCATGGAAGACATGATTGGGACGTATGAAGTGCCCACGACCGAGCCACCTCCGGAATCCCAGGACGAAGAAACCGATATTGGTGCAGGCCCACGGGCGGCGGAAGAAACAGCCGGAGCCTATCGGTCCATCACGAACTTTGCCTATCGAGGCGAAATGAGTCCTGAACTGGTTCAAGGAGAAACGGATTCAGAGGAAGGGGTCGCACCCTCTGGTGGCAAGAGCCAGGACATGCAGGAGTCTGGCGGAGCGGGTGATTCGTCATCTCAAAGATCTGATCAATCTGGCAAAAAAGAATTCGTGGAGGATCAGCCACATGAACGTGGTGATTCTCACCCAGGGGAAGATCGCGTGTTGGAGGAACATTGGGCGGTCAAAGGCGCAGGGCAAGGGGAGTTGCCCATTCAGAACGGTGAGAACCGGACTTTTCTCTATCCAGAATGGGATGGGATGATTCAAGACTATCGACTCAAATGGTGTCGAGTGATCGAACGGCCAGGTTCAGTAGGCAGCCCAGACTTTGCGCAAGCGACGTTGGAAAAACATACGTCTTCCATTCGGTTATTGCGACGCTATTTTGAGACGATTCGTCCCACAGCTTTGCGTCGCGTGTATGGATATGAACATGGCGAAGAACTTGATCTTGATGCGGCGATTAATCGAGTCGTGGACCGACGCGCAGGAGGGGAACCGTCGGACCGAATTTATTCACGGCGAGACAAACGTGAACGGCAAGTGGCTGTGGCATTTTTAGTGGATATGAGTGGATCGACCGGTCGGCAGATTGAATCTGGTGGGCGTCGTGTCATTGATATTGAAAAGGAAGGGCTGGTGTTGTTAGCCGAAGCCTTAGACGCTATCGGCGATCAATACGCCCTGTACGGTTTTTCTGGACAAGGACGAGACCATGTAGATTTTCTCGTGCTCAAAGATTTTGAAGAGACTGCACGCTACAAGATAGGTCAACGTATTGAAGCCATGGCACCACTTCAACAAAATCGCGATGGAGCAGCCATTCGCCACGCTGCACAAAAGTTGCTTCAATGTCCAGCTCGGCATCGGTTGTTAATTCTCCTGAGTGACGGGAAACCTCTTGATGGGGGATATGCCGAAGAATATGCCCTTGAAGATACCAAGATGGCCTTGCGAGAAGCGCGTCAACGTGGCATTAGTCCGTTTTGTCTGACGATTGATCAAGAAGCAAGTGGATACCTCAAGCGGATGTATGGAGACGTTCAGTACCTGGTTCTTGACGATGTGGCGGACTTGCCTGAACGGTTGCCACGGGTGTATCAACGATTAACTGGAAGAACGTGAAGCGTGATGCGTAATCCGTAATACGTTTTTCAGTTAGCAAATTTTACGGTTCACGCATGACGCTTGACGCATAACGAAAATCTTATGACAGAAGACACTCAAAGACCTGTAGTTCCTCCCTGGTTGTATAAACTGTTTACGGGGAATCAATATCCGTATATTCGCCGCTTGGCTAAGTTTGAGAAAAAAGATCGAATAATCGGAGATCCGAGTTCTGAGCCGACCCGGGAAGAAATTGATGCCAAGTTTTGGGAGATTTATCCTCAGTGTTCTGCCAAGGTGATGCAGGAAGTGAAGGTGGGCATGATTGTCGCCTTTAAGGATTTGGGAGCCTATCCTCCTGGAGGCTATCAAGAGCTTGCCGATACTCCAGATGAATTTCTTGCTCGTGAATATGGTCGGAAAAAGATAAAGGTCAATTTTTATTATGTGGAAAACTTCGTCTGCACCATCAATTTCAAGGTCGCAGGATGGGTAACTCACGATGATGACTAGTTACTTATTAGACCTAAATGAAAAAGGTGTGTCATGAGGCGACAGAAAATTACCATCGTTGGTGCTGGAAATGTTGGAGGTTCAGCCGCACAGAGATTGGCTGAAAAGGATGGATATACCATTGCCCTCATCGATATTGTGGAAGGTCTTCCACAGGGCAAGGCCTTGGACTTGGCTCAAGCTGGGGCCGTGTGCGGATATGACTCCCAGATTATTGGGACCAACGATTATGATGAGACGGCAGATTCAGATGTCGTGGTGATTACCTCTGGCATGGCTCGCAAGCCTGGCATGAGCCGATCGGAATTGCTCGAAAAAAATACCAAGATCGTTCGATCGGTTGTACAGGAAATTGTGAAGCGTTCGCCATCGGCGATCCTGGTGATTGTCGCAAATCCCCTTGATGCCATGACTCATGTGGCCTATCGAGTGAGCGGTTTCCCCAAGGAGCGCGTGGTGGGTATGGCAGGGGTGTTGGACTCTGCACGCTTTAGTACCTTCATCGCGCAAGCGTTGAACGTGTCAGTACACAATGTGCATGCGATGGTCCTTGGCGGCCATGGAGATGCCATGGTGCCGTTAGTGAGATATACCACCGTGAGTGGGCGACCAGTGGATCAATGGATGTCGAAAGAAAAGCTTGATGACATTGTGACGCGGACCCGCAATGGTGGCGCAGAGATCGTCAATCTACTGAAAACGGGCAGTGCTTATTATGCGCCTGCCGCCTCTGCCGTGGAAATGGTGGAAGCCATCATTAGGGATGAGCGCAAGGTCATTCCTTGTGCGGCATTGTGCGAAGGGGAGTATGGAGTGAAGGGGATTTATATGGGGGTCCCTGTGCGGCTAGGAAAAAATGGCGTGGAGGAAATTTTGGAATACGACCTCACTCCTGAGGAAAAGACCGCTTTCGATACGTCGGCCCAAGGTGTCAGGGAGTTGTGCAAAGAAGTTGATCGAATTCTAGATGCAGGCTGATTAAAAATCGTGATGCGTGACCCGAAATGCGTGATGCGTCAGAGAACTTTTCTTTTTATTTAACGCTTCACTCTTCACGCATGACGCTTCACGGTTTTAAAAAGGAATCTGCCAACACTTTCTCCGTTTGTTTCTTTCGATAGTCTTCCAATCGTTGCTTAATCCCTGAATCGGATAATGCCAAAATCGCGGCTGCAAATAAACCGGCATTGGCGGCCCCTGCTTCACCAATCGCTAGAGTTGCCACGGGGATACCTTTAGGCATTTGCACGATTGATAATAAGGAGTCCAAGCCTTGAAGAGTCTTGGATTGCATGGGGCAGCCCAGCACCGGCAAGGTGGTTTTGGCGGCGATGACTCCTGGTAAATGTGCCGCGCCACCAGCTCCGGCGATAATGACTTTCAACCCTCGGCCTTCCGCTTGCTCGACATATTCAAAGAGCGCATCCGGTGCTCGGTGAGCTGATATCACGCGGCACTCATTGGCAATGCCGAGCTGAGTTAGAGTCTCACTCGCCAGTCGCATCACGTCCCAGTCACTTTTGCTTCCCATGATAATGCCAACTAACGGCGCTGTGTTCTTCGGTTCCACGTGTTTATCTCCTCTATCTGGATGACGGTTGCAATGATTCGTGTGGTGTTGTCTGCCTTCTTCTGGGATTGCCTTTAGCGGCAGGCAAAATATTACAAGGTCACTCGCCGATTTACAAACCAGCGTCTTGCTTGCCATGAATGAGTAAACAAGGTGAAAAATGGTGTGTGCCCCCAGTGGGTCACCGGCTTATACCCAAGACCTATTTCAATGAAAGTTTCTTGGAGTCTTGGTATCTAACCAGTTGAGAGTATTATGTTTTTT
This sequence comes from Nitrospirota bacterium, assembly GCA_027623995.1. GTDB lineage: Bacteria > Nitrospirota > Nitrospiria > Nitrospirales > UBA8639 > Nitronereus. The sequence continues at coordinate 45,254 of JAQBUF010000002.1, read as the reverse complement.
GTTGTTTGGTCACGTCTAAAAGCTTGACGAAATTAGGGGCTGGCCCGTATAGTCCACGGTTCCGAGTCAATCATTTTTGGAAAGAATGGTTTTTTTTACGGATCTTTACATGACAAACAATTCGCACCTTCGCCTACTACAGCCATTGGACGGAGAACCTTGGGATATCGAGGCCTATATCAGGCAGGGCGGCTATGATGCCTGGCAACAATGCTTTCGTGAAAAAGATCCTGATGGTGTCATCCAAACCCTCAAGCGCGCGTCATTGCGAGGGCGCGGCGGGGCAGGATTCCCAACGGGCTTAAAATGGGAAAAGGTCGTTCATCACCGGATTGCCGAACGGTATTTTGTGTGTAATGCAGGAGAGCACGAGCCTGGGACGTTTAAAGATCGATATCTCATTGAGCACCATCCTCATCAATTGATCGAGGGCTGTGTGATTGCGTCGTATATTGTGGGAGCCAAGGAATCGTACATCTACTTAAATGCCGAGTTTGTCGCAGCCCGCACGAATCTTGAAAAAGCTATAGCGCAGGCGCGTGAGCGTGGATTCCTTGGAAAAAATGTGTTTGGTTCCGGGATTGATTTGGAGTTAGAAATATTTGATGGGCATGGGAGCTATGTGGCAGGTGAAGAAACCGCCATGTTGGAATCCATGCAAGGCCGGCCAGCGCAACCCAAACAAAAACCCCCGTTCTATCCCACAGATTTTGGGCTGCACGGCAAGCCTACGCTTGTGAATAATGTAGAAACTTTGTCGCATGTGCCTCAGATCCTTCGAAATGGCGCTGAGTGGTTTACCCAAGTTGGGCCTGAGCGAAGTCCAGGGACGATGTTGTTTTCTTTGAGCGGGGCAGTGAAGCATCCTGGGGTCTATGAATTGCCCTTAGGCACCCCCCTTCGTCACTTAATTGAGGAATGTGGAGGGGGCGTGCCCAATGGTGGAAAGGTCAAAGCCGTATTTCCGGGAGGCCCATCCTTTGCCATGATAGGCCCAGATCAATTGGATCTTCTCATGGACTTTGATTCATTGAAAAAGGCTGGAACGGGACTGGGCTCAGCGGGGGTGATCGTAGTGGATGATTCCACCTGTATGGTCCAGCAAACCTTAAAACTCTCAAGTTTTTTTCGTGAAGAAAGCTGTGGCCAATGCCCGCCTTGTTCTATTGGAACAGCAAATCTAGAAGAACTCGTAAAGAAAATTGAAGAAGGCCAGGGGACGCAACAGGACCTTGATCGAATCATGCAAATCAGTGGCTATATTAAAGGCACGGGTTTTTGTACGTTAGTCACGGGGGCATCGGTGCTGGTGCAGAACAGTCTTCGCCTGTTTCGTGCAGAGTTTGAAGCGCATGTGGCGAACCACGCATGTCCTTTTAACCCGTCAACTGCCGAGCCGGTTTTCGCAACGAGGTAATTTTTTATGCCGCGTATTACATTTATTCATCCAGAAGGAACAAGCGGAGAGGTTCCCGAAAACCTCACGGTCTTCGAAGCCGCTGAGATGTTGGGTTTTCCGATGGAGCATGACTGTGGGGGGAATGCGTCGTGTTCCACATGTCGGGTAGAAGTAATGGTGGGGGGCGAAAATTTATCCGAAATCGACTTCGAAGAACAAGACTTATTAGATCGAGAAGCCCTCACCGAGCCGTATCACCGATTAAGTTGCCAGGCCAAAATTTTGGGCGATGTCATGGTACAAGTGCCTGAAGAAAAATGGGGATCCTCCGAATCTGTTGAAGAAGGAAAAGAATCTTCTCAGTCGTGATATGATGAACGTCCAAGCCTATGTGACCCGACAATATCGATTTTGTGCCGCGCATCGACTTCATGCCAAGGAGTTGTCCGATGACGTGAATCGGAAGGTCTTTGGTAAGTGCAATAATCCTAATGGCCATGGACATAATTACACGGTTCTGGTAACGGTGCGGGGTACGATCAATCCTCAGACGGGGGATGTGACAGATCGGGAACGTTTGGATCATCTCGTGGCCACCAAAATCGTGGAACGGTTTGATCATCGCCATCTCAATCATGACTCGGCCTTTCAGGATGTCGTGACCACCGGCGAAAATCTTGCCAAGTTTATTTGGGATGAGCTTGTGGGTGGCATCGCGATCGGGCAGTTAGAAAAAATTGGATTGATCGAAACTCGTGATAATTATTTTGAATATCAAGGTGAGCCATGTCGGTAAGGCCGTTTCTCTCTTTTTCAGCTCTTTCCATAGGGACTAATTCATGAATCGTCAAACTCGTCCGAAATCATCATCTGCTCGAAACCCAGAAATGAAACACGTCAAGGGGAAAGTCGGTCGAGTGGCGCGAGTTTCCGAAACCGGACAACTGGCCAACCTCGAAGGTCTCGTGACGCAACTGCTCACGGTCCTTGGTGAAGATCCCAAACGCAGTGGATTGGAAGAGACGCCGAGGCGAGTCGCGAAGGCCTTCTCGTTCTTTACGAAAGGCTATCAAGAGAATGTCGACGACATTGTCAATGGGGCCTTGTTTCCAATCGAGTATGACGAAATGGTCATCGTGCGGAATATCGATTTCTTCAGCTTGTGCGAACATCACCTCCTGCCTTTTTTCGGAAGATGTCATGTGGGATACATTCCAGACAAGCAAGTGGTGGGTTTGAGTAAAATTCCTCGGATCGTGGATGTCTTCAGCCGTCGGCTTCAGGTCCAAGAGCGACTGACCGTTCAGATTGCCGAAACACTTCAGGCGAAGCTGAAGCCCGTTGGTGTGGGGGTCGTGATTGAAGCGCGTCATTTGTGCATGATGATGCGGGGAGTCGAAAAGCAAAATACCCTGGCCGTCACCAGCCACATGCTTGGAGCGTTTCGCAAACAGCAACAAACACGCGACGAATTTCTAAAACTCATTCGCTCAGGAAATCAAAACGGGGAATGATATAGATCTTCAATTTTAGGGAGATTTCCTGAAATGAAAGGAAACATTCCTATTCCTCTCTCCTCCTTCTCAGTTACTCTGGGTTGTGATGCCTTCCCATTTTTTTCTCTCATCAAATTTCTCGTTGAAGTGGTCGCCATGTCTGGGGGCTTGCTGATATAGACGTTCTTGGGATTGCAAAAAAAATTGGTGCGAGAAATGTCATTGTCAAACCCTTTGATCTCCAGACATTTCTTGATACCGTCCAAGGGGTTCTTCAGGAACAATAATTCTCCACCATCGATTCCCTCCTTCATTTGGACACTTCGGCGTTGCTCCGCTTCCATGGCTTCTTCCACGGCAGGTAGATCTTCTAGAAATTGTGTGAGTGCTAGATTAAAGGCCTCTGGGTTTTCCAAATTAGACAGATGCCCAGCCTGCGGGATGAGTGCAACGTGTGAGCCGGGGATGTGTTGTGCCATCCGTTTCACTTCTTCTGGCGGTGAGGCGCAGTCGTGCTCTCCTACTAAAATCAACGTGGGGAAACGGAACTCCTTCAGCAGCGGGCTGGAGTCTGGTCGTTCCTCCATGGCCATCAAATCCCCCACAATGCCAGAAACTTGGTTGGCAGAAATCATTTGGCGCAATTGGTCAACGATATCTTTGCGTGTTTCCAATGAGCCTGGAGCGAGCAGCTTTGGAAGCATGAGGTCCGCGATGGCCGTGGCCCCTCGTGTGTAGGCGATTTGTGCCATCGAGTATCGAGCGGCTTTGACATTTTCCGTATCAGCTTCCGCACGCGTGTCTGCCAAGACCGCGCTGTGAATGAGGTGGGGATATTTTTTGTACAGGGCAAAGAAGATATAGCCGCCCATGGAAAGCCCAACACATGTTGCATGTGAAATAGACAGGTGGTCGAGTAGGCCCTTAATGTCATCAGCGAATTGTTCAAAGGTGTAGCGCCACATTGGGGCATCCGATTCTCCATGGCCGCGCAGATCGATCGTGATGATGCGGTAGTGATCTTTGAGTCCCTCCACCTGCGGGGCCCACATGGTCCGGTCAAGCGGGAACGCATGAAGGAAAACAATTGGGTGCCCTTGTCCCTCATCTGAATACGCGAGATCAATGCCATTGACGTGTACTTTCACAGCCTTCTCCTTCGGTTTCTCTTTTTAACGGCGCAAGGTTCTTGTCTCGGTTTGCAGGACTTCTTCCTGGCGATATAGCATAAGGATATATTTCCTCTCATCCATCTCTGCCAAATTGTAGGGGCCTCATGTTATCGAGGGACGACCGTCAGCAACCTGATCTTTTTACAGACCCGTCAAAACCCCACGACCCCATTTCGTTTTCTGTCGGGCCTCTTGCCGAGCGATTTCGTCCTCAAACATTTTCGGCCTTTCTAGGCCAGGAACACCTACTCTCCGAGAATCAAGCGCTACGTCAGGCGATTGAATCTGATCAGGTTCCCTCGCTCATTCTTTGGGGGCCACCGGGATCGGGCAAGACGACCTTGGCCCATCTCATTGCTCGACATTCGGAGGCCGCGTTTGTTCCGTTTTCGGCGGTGGCCAGTGGCGTGCCTGAGCTGCGCAGCCTCATCAAAGAATCGATCCAGCGCCGACGGATGACCGGGCAACGAACCATTTTATTTGTCGATGAAATTCATCGATTCAATAAAGCGCAGCAGGATGCGTTTCTCCCCTATGTGGAACGGGGGGATATTACTCTGATCGGAGCCACGACTCAAAACCCCTCGTTTGAAATTATTGCCCCGCTGTTGTCCCGTGCGTTAGTCGTGGAACTTCATTCCTTGGATGACCACGCCATGGGCACCATCATCGATCGGGTGATGACGGATCATGAGCGAGGCTTAGGAAAGTTCAATGTCACGTTGAGCAGTGAAGCGCGAATCGGGTTGATTCACTATGGAAATGGGGATGCGCGATCGATGTTGACGGCATTGGAATATGCGGTGAGACAGGCAGCGGCCAAGAACAACACTCCGCAAGTTCTTGATCAAGAAAAACTCAAGCACATTCTACAAAAGAAGTCCATCCGATATGACAAGGACGGGGAAGAGCATTACAACATCATTTCGGCCTATATCAAGAGCATGCGGGATTACGATCCAGATGGAGCGTTGTATTGGTTGGCCAGAATGCTCGAAGGCGGCGAAGATCCAAAATTTATTGCACGTCGGATGGTCATTTTTGCGTCAGAAGATATTGGCAATGCCCAGCCCATGGCAATCATGGTGGCCACAGCAATTTTTCAAGCCGTGGTGCAGGTTGGCTTGCCCGAAGCGCAAATCAATTTAGCCCATGGCACGACCTATATGGCGTCTTGTCCAAAGAGCAATGCCTCCTATGCAGGTCTGAAGGAAGCCCTCGTTGATGCGAAACAATTGGGGAACTTGCCCGTGCCCTTACACCTTCGCAATGCCGTGACATCGCTCATGAAAGACGTGGGGTATGGTAAGGGGTACCGGTATGTTCACGATGATCCTGAGGCTCAAGGGGGCCAAAGCCATTTTCCGCCTGCTCTAGAAGGGCGACGCTATTATCGGCCTGCAAGGGACAAGGGTGAGAGGGGGGGCAAACGTGAAGCGTGATCCGTGAAGCGTTATGCGTGGAGAGGGTTTTTCCTATTTTTTACCCATCACGCTTTACGCATGACGCATCACGTTCCTACCCCACCTGCTCCATCTGTCCTTTTTTAGATTCAAGTTGGGAGGAAAGGTCGGACCATTTATTCGTCAATACTTCGAGGTCGTGTTTCCAGCGTTCGTGCTCTTGATGCAGGTCGTTCCAGCGAGGAAAGTCTTTATACAGTTCCGGGGCTGCAAGTTCGGCAGCTCTGGATTGCACCTGTCCTTCTAGCTCCGCAATTTCTTCTTCTGCGCGTGCCACTTGTTTCTCCAGCCGGGTAATGGATTTGCTCAGGTCGCGTCGATTGGGTGCCTTCTCCATTGATTTGGATCCTACCGGGGGAGTTCCGTTGGTCTGGGGTTTTTGTTTATTTTCCTTGGGCTGGGTGGCAGCTTTGGCTTCTTCTTGTTTTTTGAGATCTTCGAGTTCTTTGGATTGTTTCCAGAGATAATATTCGTAATCGCCTATGTAATCCGTGGGCACGCCCTCTTCGATTTCCACTACGCGGGTGGATACTCTGCTCAAAAATACTGGGTCGTGGGAAATAAACACGATAGTGCCTGGAAAATCGGTCATGGCATCCGTGAGCATATCGACAGAGGAAGGATCCAAGTGATTGGTTGGCTCATCCAGGAGTAGCGTATTCGCAGGTTCGACTAACATCCGAGCTAATGCGACACGATTCCGTTCACCGCCGCTCAACGCCTTAATGGGTTTTTTCTGATCATCTCCTGAAAAAAGAAAGACCCCGGCGATTCCACGTAAATAGTTTCTTTCGGCTTGCGGGGCCGCCTCCTCCAAGGAATCCAAAATGCTGTGCTCTGGATTCAAGGTTTCGGCTTGATGCTGGGCAAAATAATGAATGGAGACCCCATGACCTTCGATGCGTTTGCCAGCTTCAAACTTCAATACCCCAGATAACATTTTTAATAAGGTGGTTTTTCCTGCGCCGTTTTCCCCAACCAGGGCCACGCGTTGCCCGCGTTCCACGGCAAAATCAAGATTGTTGTAGACGACTTTTTCCCCGTATTGTTTTCTAATGCCTTGCATTTCAAGGACCATTTTGCCACTGGGCTTTGGCTCAGGGAATCGAAAGCGCAGTCGTTTGGTATCGCGCTTGCCTTCAATCAGTTTGACCTTTTCCAATTGTTTGATTCGCGATTGAACCTGCTTGGCCTTATTGGCTTTGGCCCGGAATCGATCCACGAATTTTTGAACACGAGCGACTTCTTTGGACTGGCGCTCTGCGGCGGCTGATTGCTGATGGTCAAGTTGAAGACGGAGTTTTTGGAATGTGGAATAATTGCCTCGATACTCTTGCAGTTGTGCGTCACGGATTTCCCACGTATGCGTGATCACTCGATCGAGGAACGCCGTATCATGGCTGATGATGAGCATCGTCATGTTGGAATTTTTCAAAAATGACTCAAACCATGTTTGGGTGGATTGATCCAAATGGTTTGTGGGCTCGTCGAGCATCAACACATCGGGATGAGAAAGGAGTAGATGTCCGAGGGCCACGCGCATACGGTAGCCGCCAGAATAGGTTTCCAAGGTTCGATCCCAGTCGCCTTCTCCAAATCCCAATCCGGAGAGAATGCGCTTAGCCTCATACTCCGGATATTCATCTTTGTGGGCGGCTTGGAGAACCGTGAGGTTCGTTGGGGTGTCCAGTTCCTGAGGAAGATAGCCAATGCGAAGCCAAGGGCGCAGCCGAATGGAACCACCGTCTGAGGTGTCTTGGCCGATGATCATTCGGAGCAGAGAGGTTTTCCCCGTTCCGTTTCGTCCGACTAGCCCTACTCTCGTTTCAGGACGCAAATGTGCGGACGCTTCATGGAACAAGGTTTTGGTTGGATATTCTTTTGTCAGTTCTTCAATATGAATCATCGCTTATGGTCTGTCCTGTGTTGATACGCCCTTGATTTGTGCAACATTCAGGACCAAAACACGAATTGGAGTGAAAACTGAATGCGGATTAAAGGCAGGATTAACGTTGAATGATTTAAACCCTTGGATATTTGGTGGAGCTGGCCGGGATTGAACCGGCGACCTCGTGAATGCCATTCACGCGCGCTCCCAACTGCGCCACAGCCCCACGCCACTCATATTGTCGGTTGATTGCAAAATAGACTTAACGTGTTGGAATCTATCATGTAGGGGTACCTCGGTCAAGAAGAAGGCGTGACTGATGTTTTCAAGAAAATGAGTGGCACAGTAACGTTGATCTCTGCTAGAAGAAGGGAGAAAAACACGGGCCATATTGAGAGTGGGCGGAAAGAAAACGGGTCATATGCAATATAGGGTTTTACGGATCATACCGAATTTAGGGGTCTGGGCGCACAAGACGATCAGGTGAAAATAATCTTGTGGCGTGAGGCTCCCCCTCGTTGGTTATTTCGCCTCTCCTTTCGGGCGAAGCGCGTCGTCGAGTTTTTTGTGTAGCTGCAGCATCTCATGCTGCCTCTTCCTCGCATCAGGGGCCATTGTTCCGTTGGAAGAGGGCACGATAAGATCGTGCAGCTACACAAGAAAGAAAGACAGGGAGAGGAAGGTCCATATATTCAGAATTGGGTGGTGGTAGGGGTAGAACCATATATTGCGTATGATCCAAGGAAAAGCCTCAAAGTAAAGGATAACATTTTATGACTGACGTTCGTGTGCGTTTTGCACCAAGTCCTACCGGCTATCTTCATATTGGTGGGGTCCGGACGGCATTATTTAATTGGTTGTTTGCACGTCACCATGGGGGGACGTTTGTGTTACGGATTGAAGATACCGACCGGGATCGGTCTACGGATGAGGCTATCGACGCGATCCTTGAAGGCCTGCGATGGACCGGGCTGGATTGGGATGAAGGGCCGTTTCGACAGACGGACAGGCTTGATCTCTATCGCGAAAAATCTCAACAGCTGTTTGATCAAGGTAAGGCCTATTGGTGTGTCTGCACCCCCGAAGAGTTGGAGCTGCGTCGTAAAGAAGCTCAGGCTAAGGGGGAATCGATAAAGTATGATGGCCGGTGTCGCGATCTGGGTATTACGAAACCGGCTCAACCTGCGGCCTTACGGTTTAAATCTCCTCAAGAGGGGCAAACGGTCGTTGATGATCTCATTAAAGGAAAGATTGTTTTTGAAAATACTGTGCTCGATGATTTGATCATCCTGCGCTCGAATAATTATCCCACCTATAATTTCTCAGTCGTGATTGACGATGCGTTGATGGGGATTACCCATGTGATTCGAGGCGATGATCATGTCAATAATACTCCTCGACAGGTCCCGATGTTTGAAGCCCTGGGATATCAGGTGCCCCACTTTGCGCATTTGCCGATGATCCTTGGGTCGGATAAAGCGCGTCTTTCTAAACGGCATGGTGCGACGTCGGTATTGGCCTATCAGGAAATGGGGTATTTGCCGGAGGCTCTTGTTAACTATCTCGTGCGATTAGGGTGGTCCCATGGCGATCAGGAAATTTTTACCATCCAGGAAATGATCGAAAAATTTTCGCTGAAAAATGTCCAATCATCGGCCGCGGTGTTTAATCCAGAAAAACTCCAATGGTTGAATGCCGAATATCTTAAGCAGGGCGATCCTCGAGTCATGGCCGAGTTGCTGGTCCCGTTTTTGGAAAAACACGGGTATGATCCCAAGGGAGCAGTGCAACCTCAAGGTGGCCTGGAAGCGGTTATTCCACATGTCAGAGAGCGAGCAACAACTTTCCTTGAAATGGCAGATTGGGTTCTCCCATTCATTTCGGAGCCGGTTACGATGGATGAAGAGGCTGCGATGAAATTTTTGACACCAGCGATTGCCCCCACGCTCAAAAAATTTGCTGAACGTCTGAGTGGCCTGGCAGGGCTTTCGAAAGAGGAGGTCGATCCTATCATTCAGGCCGTGCTCGAAGAAGACGGGCTGAAAATGGGTAAGTTCGCACAACCTCTTCGGGTCGCGCTTACTGGCCGAACCTTCAGCCCTGGCATCCATGAAGTGATGCAATTGCTGGGAAAAGAGCGCGTTCTCCTGCGCATTGCGCAAGCTGTCAGTCGAATGGGTTTTTAGATGGTTTGCCGACCGTTGCCCCTACCCCGGGGAATGAGGGGAGTCCTCTCATCAGTTTCTTGACTCTAGCAGATGGCTCCATTAAGATTTTCTGACGTTGGGGGATCGTCTAAGGGTAGGACGTCAGATTCTGGTTCTGGCTGTGAGGGTTCGAATCCTTCTCCCCCAGCCACTCTCTTGGGGTTAATTTTTGATTTTCTCTCGGGTTCCGGTTACTTTAATGTTGCAAAACCGGTAAAGACTGTGTACGACTTTCTCTTAAATGCAACTTGCAGCATGGATTTTGGTCAAACCTCCTTCACGAATGGGAACATGCCAAGTCCAGTCAGGTTCACCTTCATCCCCAGTCAAATGTTAGTGAAGGCCCAAAATATGTGTTTAAGGGAAAAGAAACAATATCGGGAAAGACAGTTGGCTGGGGGATGAGTGCTATTAACTTAATAAGGAGAAGTACGGTATGAGTACGGGAACAGTTAAGTGGTTTAATTCAAACAAAGGTTACGGGTTCATTACTCCTGACGATGGAGGCAAGGATCTATTCGTACACCATTCTGAAGTCAAAGTCTCTGGCTATGCCTCGCTTGATGAAGGCCAGAAAGTTGACTATGAAGTCGGAGAAGGCCAGAAGGGCCCCTGCGCAAAAAACGTGACACCTAGTTGATTACCATAGCTTTTTAGAGTGGTTGCCAAGAGTCTGTGATATGGCGGACTCAGTTCGGTTTAAGACTTAGCGAGTAATCGGGTCACGTGTCGTCTTGGCTGGTGCCTGTGAACTTGAGCTTCAGGTTATAAGAATCTGTGAAAAGGCCTGTTGGGTAAATCCCAATGGGCCTTTTCTTTGTTGGACCTATTTTCTTTTTTGCCTCTCTTTCCTTCCTTAGTGCTTCTAAAAATTTAACAAGTTTGGTAAGCCAATTGACGTGCTCTGGAAGCAAGCACAAAAGGCCTTCTGGATCATACTGAATTTAGGGGTCTGCCTTTATCTCCATCCAATTTTGGATACATGAAACTTCTTGCCCCTTTCTTTCTTGTGTCGCTGCACGATCTTATTTTGCCCTCTTCCAACGCAACAATGGCCCCTGATGCGAGGAATAGGCAGCATGAGATGCCTGCAGCTACACAAAAGACTTGACGACGCGCTTCGATCGAAAGGAGATATGGAATATCTAACGAAGGGAGCCTCACGCCACTAAATTATTTTCACCTGATTGTATTGTGCTGCCAGACTCCTAAATTCTGTATGATCCGGCTTTCTGTGATATACATGTGATTTCAAGGTGAAATACAATGGAACATCTATGATGAGAATCACAGGGAGGAATTTGTGAGCACGACATCGTTCGGGATTTTGTTAATCCGATGCAAAGATCAAAAGGGGATTGTTGCGCGAGTTGCGAGTTTCCTTCACGACTTTGGCGGGAACATCTTGGATTCGGACCATCATACTGATCGTCAGACCGGAGACTTTTTGATGCGGACAGTGTTTGATCTTTCAGAATTTCAGCTTCCCCGTGATGCCATTCACGCCTCGTTTGCCCCGATTGCCAAAGTCTTTGGTATCGCCTCGGAACTCCATTTTTCCGATAAACGACCTCGCGTGGGCCTCCTGGTATCCAAATACGAACATTGCTTGGTGGATCTGTTGCAACGGCAACGTCGAGGGGAGTTGGCTGTTGATATCCCGGTCATTATCTCGAACCATCCTGATTGCCAATTTTGGGCGGATCGCTTTGAGATTCCCTATTGCCATCTTCCTGTGTTGCCTGGGAAGAAACCAGAGCAGGAGCAACAAGTATTGGCAGAGTTGCATCGCCTTCAGGTTGATGTCGTGGTGATGGCTCGCTATATGCAAATTTTGAGCAGTACTTTTTTAGACACCGTGGGATGTCCCGTCATCAATATCCATCATTCCTTTTTGCCGGCGTTTATTGGTGCACGACCGTATCATCAGGCCTATGACCGGGGAGTGAAAATTATCGGGGCTACGGCGCATTATGCCACCCAGGATCTCGACGAAGGTCCCATCATTGAGCAGGATGTCATGCGAATTGGCCACCGTGATTCCATTGAAGATTTGGTCCGTAAAGGGCGAGATCTTGAAACCTTTGTTCTTGCCAGGGCGGTGCGTAACCACGTTGAACATCGAGTGTTGGTCTATGGAAAAAAGACGGTAATTTTTGATTGAGATGTTGAATCTGGATTTCCCCCCTCGTCTAAAGACCTGGCGACAGGATTTTCTGAGTGATTCTGCGGATGTTTCTTCCTAAAGACTCCTAAAACTTCATTCCCTTTCCGCCTCGAGCCCCTGATTCCCAGAGACAGGTTAAACCTGCTATAACGGTGCAGTATGCGAGTTTTTAAAATTCTCAGAATCTTGGTTTTGATAGCCATGAGTTTGGTGGCACTGTATGCCGGCATTGGCTTTTTAGGGGTTCCCTGGGCCGTGAAAAAATATGGGGTGCCTGAGGTCTCAAAGGTCCTTGGCCGTCCGGTAATTTTACGGGATATCGCCTTTGATCCCTTTGCCTTTAATCTTAAGCTGGAAGGATTCGAAATTCAGGAGGTTGATGGCTCCCCTATGGTGGGCTTTGAACAACTATTCGTGAATTTTGAAGCCACGTCCGTACTCGAAGAAGTGTATCGGTTTGAAATCATTCGTCTGAGTCTTCCTTACGGCTTGGTGAAAATATTTGAAGACGGACGTCTCAATCTCGCAGAACTGGGAAAGCAGCGCACCGAATCTGATCCTCTCCCTCCTGAGATCGCTGAGTCTGAAAACGATCCTTCTGATGATAAGCCATTGGTCGTCGAGATCGGACTTTTGTCCATCGAACAAGGTGTCGTGGAGTTTCGTGATGAGTCGAAATCCACGACATTTGTCGCGGATATCGTGCCACTTCAGATTACCTTGAGGAATTTCAGTACAAGGCCAGGGAATCAAAATTCGTACTTTGTGGCCGCTGAATTGGGGGAAGGGGAACGTGTGCAGTGGCAGGGTAATGTCTCTCTAGAACCGCTTCGTTCGCAAGGTCAGATCGAAGTCTCTGGTCTTCGATCCGAGACCCTGTGGCAGTACGTTCAAGATCTGTTTAAATTTGAAATTTCCCAAGGGTTGCTGGATCTTCAAGTGTCTTACGATGTGGATATGGCGACGGAGCCCATGGGCCTGGTGTTGAACAACGGAACGATTACCTTGCGAAATTTTGCCCTTCGTGAAAAGGGGCAATCTGAAGAGTTGATTGTGATCCCGTCCTTTTCTATCCGAGGAATTGAGGCAGACGTGGGTGCTCGTCGAGTGTCAGTGGATTCAATTCAATCCCGTGGTACCGAAGTAAGGGGGTGGATCAATCAAGATGGGACCGTGAATTTCCAAGCTTTATTCGCGAGCACGGAAGCAAAGGTTGCCGATGTGGAATCCAATGTGCCGCCGGCCTCAAACTCAGAGGAATTGCCGTGGTCAGCCACGATTAAGAAAATTTCTTTGGAAGAATATGCCGTGCGGTTTGAGGATCGTCAGCCTCACACCCCAGTGCCTCTTCATATCGAAGGGTTTGGTTTGCAGGTTCAAAATGTGACCACTGATCTTACCCAACCCATTATTCTGGAATTAGGTTTAACCTTTAACCAATCAGGCAAGTTGGCGATCAGTGGTCAAGTGACGCTGGAGCCGCCAGCAGGGGACTTGAAGCTGGATCTTTCAGGGTTCACCTTTACGGCATTGCAACCCTACCTTGAACCGTTGGTGCGATTTCAACTGAAGCGTGGGGCTCTTGCCATTCAAGGACATACCACCTTTAAGGCTGAAGTTGGGCAAGACCCAGCGGTACGTTTTTCAGGAGACGTGACCCTTGATGATTTCGCATTGGCTGAGGCCGATGCCTCCGAGGAATTTTTGAAATGGGAGCAATTGGCGTTTCAGGGCCTGGCCGTGGAAACTCAACCCACACGGGTAGATTTGCGGGAGATTGTGGTGACGCTGCCTTATGCCAAAGTCGTGCAAGGAGCGGAGGGTGTGCTCAATGTCTCGCGATTGTTCTCGCCACCAGGGTCTCCGTCAAATTCATCGGAAGATGAGGGTGTGGAAAAGGATGCGAAATCTTCAACTGACGCGACGGAGGATGCGACTCCTTCGCCCCTTATCACAATTGGCACCATACGGATTCAAAATGCCGCCGTCGACTTTACGGATCAGGCCATTGATCCTCACGTCGTGACAGGCCTTCAAAACTTTTCAGGAACGATTCAAGGATTGTCTTCTCAAGAATTATCTAAAGCCGATGTGTCCTTGGAGGGGCGAGTGGATGATGTGGCCACGCTCAAAATTCATGGGCAGGTGAATCCCTTGCAAAAGGATGTGTATACCGATCTGACCTTAGCCTTTCAGAATATGGATTTAACGACGGTCTCTCCGTACGCGTGGAAATTTATGGGGTACCCGATTACTAAGGGCAAGCTGTCGCTAGATTTGGACTATAGTTTGTCGGAACACATATTGATTGGCGAAAACAAGGTTCAGATTGATCAATTAACGCTGGGTGAGGCGACCGATAGTCCCGATGCGCCCTCGTTGCCAGTTCCTTTGGCATTGGCCTTATTGAAGGACCGTGACGGCCGAATCGATATTGATTTGCCGGTGCGCGGTGATTTGAATAATCCAGAGTTCAGTTATGGGCAATTGGTGCTGCAAACTCTGATGAATCTTATCACCAAGGCCGCAACTTCTCCGTTTTCCATGATTGGTGGAATGCTGGGAGGGCGTGGGGATGATTTGGCGAAGGTGAACTATGCTGCGGGGCAATCGGCCTTGTCTGAGCCAGAGATTGCCAAACTTTCGACGTTGGCCTCAGCGCTGGCCCAGCGTCCTGGGTTACGATTGGAAATTACGGGAGGGGCAGAGCCGACCAAGGATGGGTTGAGCCTTGCTACAACAAAACTTGAGGCACAACTAAAAGAACGACGACAACAAGAGTTGTCTCCTCCTGGCCAACCACAAACCACGCCGTCTGTTGTAGAGGATCTTTCATCCAACGATCGTGATAGGTTACTTGCGGAGTTATTTGTCCAGAGGTTTGGGAATACACTTGCGAAAGGGAGAGCTTCAATTGGTGAGGGGGAGAGTGGTTCCACAGATTCTCAGGTAGGGACGGAGCCAGGCGGTCCCCAACAGGCAAAGCCCAAGCTTCCTTCTGTTGATGAGATGCAACAACGCTTGCTTGAAACGATTGAGACCACGGAGGCCGAGTTGCGTTTGTTGGCGCAAGAACGTGCAAGGAGTATTCGGGATCACCTCGTGAATCAAGAAAATATTCCGGAAGAACGAATCTTTTTGGTAGAGGCCAATCTTGCTTCTGAATCTGATGGGGATGGCATTCTTACCCGTCTGTCTCTCACCGCTCAATAAACCCTATTGCATAATCCCATGCGTCTTGGAGTTGATGTCGGAGGAACAAAAATTGAAGCCATCCTCTTGGATGGAGCGGGCGAGGAAGTTGCCCGTCGTCGTATGGATTCGCCGCAAGGTGACTATGCGGCCACCCTTTTTTCCATTGGAGCTCTCGTTGAAGAATTAGAACGAGATTTTTCGACTACCGCGACCGTAGGTATCGGTATTCCTGGGACTATTTCGCCTATCACTGGTTTGGTCAAAAATGCGAATTCCACTTGGCTCATTGGCCATCCCTTCCAACAAGATTTAGAGCGACGCTTGAATCGACCCGTTCGTGTGGCCAATGATGCGGATTGCTTTACGGTGTCTGAAGCCACCGATGGCGCGGCAAAGGGTGCCCGGTCCGTATTCGGAGTCATCCTCGGAACGGGGGTTGGTGGTGGGCTATGTTGGGAAGGCCGACCAATCCATGGTCCGAATGCCATAGCTGGGGAATGGGGGCACAATCCCTTGCCTTGGCCTGAAGACGATGAACGACCAGGCCCTGAATGTTATTGTGGCTTACGTGGGTGTTTGGAAACTTTTCTCTCGGGGCCAGGATTGAGTCGTGATCATTTCAAAAAAACTGGCGAAGATTGTTCACCAGAAGTCATTCATGCAAGTGCCCAAGCTCATCATTCGCAATGTCTTGAGACGTTGGAGCGATATGAGCATCGGTTGGCTCGTGGGTTAGCCAGCGTCATCAATGTCTTTGATCCTGAAGTGATCGTCTTGGGTGGAGGCCTGTCGAATATCGATCGTCTGTATCAGACCGTGCCGACCTTGTGGCAGTCCTGGGTATTTTCTGATCGAGTTGAGACTCGACTGCTTCCTCCACGATTTGGTGATTCGAGTGGAGTCAGAGGTGCAGCTTGGCTTTGGCCTCTAGGTGGATAAGCAATCATGGATTGACAGAAAGAGTCTGTTGCCGAATTTCCGGTGCTACATTACAGTGGGGACCGTCTTTTTATAGAGAAAACACGTGTGGAATAGTTTATTGATTAAGGAGACCAAGAGTCTCATGCTTTATCTGAAAGTTGCATGCTCATGACAGAATTGAATGCTGAATCGCCAAAGGATTTTATCCGAACCATCATTGCACAGGATGTCGAAGCTAAGAAGTTCGCCGGGGAAGTGAGAACCCGCTTTCCTCCAGAACCCAATGGCTATCTCCATATCGGGCATGCGAAATCCATGTGTCTAAACTTTGGGGTGGCCGAAGAGTTTTCAGGAGGCCTGTGTAACCTACGGTTTGACGATACCAATCCCACGAAGGAGAACGTGGAATACGTCGAGTCTATTCAAGAGGATGTGCGGTGGCTCGGCTTTGATTGGGGCAATCGCCTTTTTTATGCCTCGGACTATTTTGAGCGCTTGTATGACTACGCCATATTTTTGATCAAACAGGGTCAGGCTTACGTGGATAGTTTGAACGCAGACGAAATGCGGGAGCATCGTGGAACGTTAACCGAACCTGGGAAAAATAGCCCCTATCGAAATCGATCCGTTGAAGAGAATGTCGATTTGTTCCATCGTATGCGTGCCGGTGAGTTTTCGGATGGCACTCATGTCCTTCGCGCGAAAATCGATATGGCGTCCCCGAATGTCAATCTGCGTGATCCTGTGTTGTATCGTATTCGTCGCGTTCATCATCATCGCACGGGAGAATCATGGTGTATTTATCCTAACTATGACTTTGCGCATCCGCTTTCTGATTCGATGGAAGGGATCACTCATTCCTTATGTACGTTGGAGTTTGAAGACCATCGGCCATTATACGATTGGGTGCTGAATGCTTGTCAGGTGGATCGGCATTCGCAACAAATTGAGTTTGCTCGGTTAAACCTAACGTATACCCTTTTGAGTAAACGCAAGCTATTAGCATTAGTCGAAGAAGGTCATGTGACGGGATGGGATGATCCGCGTTTGCCGACCCTGATGGGGTTGCGACGACGGGGCTATACTCCCGAAGCGATCAGAAATTTTTGTGAACATATTGGGGTGGCCAAGCGGGACAGTACGGTTGAAATCGGATTGCTCGAACATTTCATTCGAGAGGATTTAAATACACGTGCGTTGCGTGTGATGGGTGTATTGCGTCCCCTGCGATTAGTGATTGAAAATTACCCTGAGGCGCAGGTTGAGGCCCTTTCGGCGGTCAATAATCCTGAAGATCCTACCATGGGAACCCGGACCATTCATTTTTCTCGAGTCCTCTATATTGAACAAGAGGACTTTCGTGAAGACCCGCCAAAAAAGTTTTTTCGTCTCGCTCCTGGGCAGGAGGTTCGTTTGCGCTATGCCTATATTATCAAGTGCTTGAGTGTCGTCAAGGATGATACCACTGGAGAAATTCAAGAGGTGCGGTGTACGTATGATCCAGAAACACGAAGCGGTGGACCTCAAGCGTCGCGAAAGGTAAAAGGGACGTTGCATTGGGTGTCGGCTGCTCATGCGATTCAAGCAGAGGTCAGGCTCTATGATCATCTGTTTCAGGTTCCGGATCCTGGAAATGATAAAGAAGGGAAAGATTATCGGGACTGCTTGAACCCGGGTTCGTTAGAGCGGTTACCTCAATGCTACGTGGAACCCAGCTTGCAACAGGCGAAGGCTGGGACCCATTTTCAATTTGAACGACAGGGATATTTTTGTATTGATCGTGTGGATTCTTCTGAAGAAAAATTGGTATTTAACCGCACGGTGGCGTTGCGAGATTCTTGGAGCAAGATTGAGAAGGCGAAATGACGGGCGAAGACACTTTTGTCATGTCTTGACGTTCGGGAATGTTAGGATTCGTGTTGGGTGTTTTCGGGGAAGTCCCCAGAAGAAGTCTCGGGATTTTGGGTGGCAGTAGTAGGGTGATTTTCTTTCTGTGTCGGCAAGGACTGATTTGAAAGAAACTCCTCCATGTCATGCACGTATTGGTTGCCAAATAGTTGAATGACCCATTCTCGTTGCTGTTCCAATGGAACTTCCCATGCTTCCCAGGCATCTAATAAGCGCAGCTGGTCGTAGGGCATGCAATCAAGTTTTATCGTAAAGAGTGGGATAGGCATGAAGGTTTTATCGGTTGCCTAGGAAAAGAACTCAAATGGAAAATTTCCCGGGGGTTCTTGCCTGGAGAATGGAAGTTTTTCTGAGGTTTGGGGGAGGTAGAAAAATCTGGGTAGAGGGCGGAGGGATATTGAAATCGTCGATATTTCAGATGTTGGGATTTCACTCGTCTCGCAGTTGTCGGCGTCGTTTAAAAATGACCATGTGTCCTTCTTCCATTTTGGAAGAATTTGGGGTCTCGCAAATCGATCCAGGGTATACAGTATCTACCTCCCATCCTTCGCCATACTGCTTCACCAATTGTGTATGTAGCGTTGATAGAGTGGATTCGCTGGGGCCTCGACCTTGGATCCCTGCTGGAACCGCGACCCCTCGTTTTTCATACCCTCGGCGATCGATTGGTTTTTTCAAAGGCTCCATCATCTCCCCCCATTCCCAAGAGTGATTTCGTAGGTAAACTCCATACTGGTGTGTTTCGCAGAATGCGGAATTGACAGGCTTTCCATATCCTTCTCTACCTTATTCCATCGGGAATTTTTGAAGGGCACTTGATACCTTTCCTTGTCGTGTTTGTGGCTTAAAGTGATGCCCCATCTCTTTCATGAAATTTTTTTCATACTGAAACGGTTTGATAAGATTTTTCCTTTTGTAAGACTTTGGGCAGAGGTGGAGAGAGAAGGAGTTTTGGGTCCAGAAGTTCTGTCTTGACGGAAAAAGAGGCGTTCGGTCAGGTTCCACCTCCCTTTGGCCTGTACCGCTGGGGTCCCAGAGTAGATATTGCCAGGGAAAATGAGAGCAGAGCCGTAGGTATGTGGCGATCAGTCTACTGTTGTCGGTTGAAGCTCTTGTGTCGTTTGGGGTTCAAGCTGGTCGGAATTTTTCGGATTCTGTCCCTCACCGTCTTGGCTCTGAGCGTCTGATTCGATCGGGGTCCTGTCTGGCGGGAGGCGATTTCCCAATTTTTGTTTAATGCTTTCTTGAGAAAATGGTTTCATGATATATCCCGTCGCTCCAGCCTGAACGGCTGCGACAATTTGAGCTTGTCGTCCTTCGGTGGTGACGAGATACACATGGGTGTCGCGTAACGTCGTTTCGGCACGAATGGCTTTGAGGAGTTCCAGCCCATTGAGTTCGGGCATATGCCAATCGGCCATGACCAAATCTACAGGGTGTTCCTTGAGCAGGGTAAGCGCCTCATCGCCTTGAGCAGCTTCCTGAATATTATCAAACCCCAGACGCTGAAAAATTCGGCAAAGTTTTTTGCGGGAAACGGTATCGTCGTCTACGACTAAAATTGATTGTATTGGCTTTCCTTCCATGGGAATATTTCCCCTTTTTCGTTGAGCTAAACGTCCATATATTAAACGTGGAAATTGACTGTGAAACGATGAAGTCCTAAAACAGGATCACCCATTTTGTTGTCTTAATATAAGCAGAAACTGGTTGATGTTGCCCCAAACTCATTGCTTTTGGTTTGCGATGATCTTGGAATTTAGAAGAAAATGACCATACTGATTCTTCGGAATATTCCAAATAAACTTAACCGAGCCTGCACTCAAAAATTGTTCAAAATTCTGGGTGTTGGTAGCAACGTGAGTAGGCGGTAATGCGTAGCAATTTACTGAAATGGGAAAAATTAGGTAAGTGTCTTGGTATCTTTCGTTACTTGCGCAACATATCAAAACTTTGAATGCCCAAGGCCTCATAGATTTGGAGGGACGCTTTGGATTTGTTCAAGGTATACAGATGAATCCCTTGCACTTGATGGTCTAGCAAATCAAGAACTTGTTCTGTCGCCCAGGTCGTACCAATTCGTTCGGCTTTTTCAGGACTATCCGCATCTCTCATTGCCCGAAGCAGTTTTGCAGGGAACCGCGCTCCCAAGGCCAGCTCCGACATGCGAGCCATTCCCTTTTTGGATGTGATTGGCATAATCCCCGCAATGATCGGGACCTGAATGCCAGCCATTTCACATCGATCCCGGAAATCGTAAAAGTCCCGGTTATCAAAAAATAATTGGGTGCAAATATAGTCGGCTCCTGCATCAACTTTTTCCTTTAAAAAATCAATTTCCTTGAGGCGATTGGGCGTATCGGGATGCCCTTCGGGAAACCCTGCCACACCGACACCCATGTGAGGGAAATGGTGTTTGATGAAACGAACAAGCTCAGCGGCATAGTGGAACCCAGGGGCCGGTGGGATATTTTCTTGAAGGGCTTGGGGCTGATCTCCGCGCAAAGCCATAATATTTTTAATGCCGCGTGTATTGTAGGTCTCGAGGATTTGGCGAATCTCATCCTGACTCGATCCTACGCAAGTTAAATGGGAAACGATGGTTAAACTCGTTTCGGCTTGGAGTTTGACGACCAAATCGTGGGTTAATGACCGGGTGGAGCCACCAGCACCATAGGTGACACTGACATAGGCTGGCTTGAGAGGTGCCAGCTGTTGAATGGTGTGAAATAATTCTTGGGAAGCTGCTTCAGTTTTTGGAGGGAAAAATTCGAAACTGATCGCCGGGTCCTGTTGTTTTAAGACTTGAGCAATATGCATGAGTGTCCTTATGTCTCAGGGCCTCAATTTAGTGAATGGGGGGTTTGTGCTGGATACGGGGATTTATTCATTTCATCAAATCATACGGCAATCACATGATTGAGGGAACCAAATAAACCATGAATCCTAGGAAAAATTCAATCTTCCGTCGAGATGTAAAAAAAGTGAGGTGACCATAAGGGTTTCTCAACATAAATTTCAAATCAGATCTCATCTATATCGGAGAGAAAGTTAATGTATTAAAGGTTGTTTTTGGAAGAACCCTCATCAACACCCTAATATGGCAAGTGTTTATGGGTGATGTCGATAATCAGTGTTGGGAGTGACAGACATCCTTCATGGTGATGACCTGGTCTTTGGAGGAAATAAACGATGTATGGAAAACCCCGTGAGCCAATCGGCATTGATAAAAATGGAGGATCAGCGTGATGCGAAGCCAATACTCTGAAACCCTATGGGAAAAAATTGTGTCTGGTCAGAAACAGTGGAGTTCTAAGGGCCCTTTTTGCGGGAAAAATAAGGGCTTTCGATTATTAAGAGTTTCGACAGGGCCAGTTAGAAGTTTGGCCTGCTTTGAAAATATGATGGCATGATAGGCCAATATGAAGTTTGTGGGGCCTATCGCCATGCAGAAATTTGGCGAAAGTAGTGACAGAATTTCCTAGATATCCTACCCAAATATAGAGAACCGACATGTTCCGCTCCTTGTGTCGTTTCGCATGCGAGCGTGATGGAGCCCCACCCCGTGCAGCTTCGCACCCTCAATAGGAGCATGTCGGCCCCTTCACTACGCTGAATGTTTTTAATGACCATTTTCTTCCATGAATTGGCCTCACATGGTGTCAATTTTTCCGACACGTCAGTTTTTTGACATCAAATGGGGAAAAATCTTCCGCATGTTCCTTCCAGCCTTCAAATGAAAATCTTCCGAAGTTTCATGGTCTTATGCGGCTAGACGAATATGAGCGGTGGATCATGTGAAGGGAAATCACTTCGGTATCAATATTGCTCAATAATAAACATTGTCACGAAGTCGTTGCCTATGTGTTGTCTGGGCAGTTGATACCAACAATTTAAGTCCGAAGACTTCCATGGTTCTTGGGAAGGTGTCGCGGGCCAATTCTCTAAGGGGGCTGATATGGATAGCAGCCAAGTACGAGTACTTCTTGTGAATTCACGGGAAGAAGATTGCATCTCCACCAAAAAACTCTTGACCGACAGTGCAGAGCAACAATTTGTCCTGGAATGGGAGTCGGGTTATGAGGGTGCTCTAGAGACCATTCGTCGAAATGTTCATGATGTCTATTTAGTAGATTCGGAATTAGGTGAACGTTCTGGACTCGAACTTATTCGGGAAGCCATCTACAACGGCTGCAAGGCTCCCTTGATCCTGCTAACGGAACAAGCCAATCACGGGGTGGATACCGAAGCGATTAAGGCGGGGGCGGCGGATTCCCTCGTGAAGGATCAGATCAATGCGATCTTATTAGAGCGGTCCATTCGCTATGCGATTGAACGAAAACGTGCTGATGAGCGAATGGCATTTTTGGCTCAATATGATTCCCTGACAGGGTTGGCCAATCGCAGTCTCTTTAAGGAGCTACTCGGACTCGCCCTTGCTCGTGCTGAACGAAATGGGAAGCATGTGGCGTTGATGTTTTTGGACCTCGATCGATTCAAAATTATTAATGATTCCTTGGGACATGATGGTGGCGACCAGGTATTAAAGGTCGTGGCGGAGCGTCTTCGGTCTCGCATGCGGAAAAGCGATACGGTGGCGAGATTAGGCGGCGATGAATTTACGGTCATTCTCGAAGGCATTGGGACGGTCCAAGATGCGACGAATGTGGCTCAGGAATTATTGGATATCGTGGCGCAACCAATCATGGTGCAGGATCAGGAATTGTTTGTGACACCTAGTATCGGAATTGCGATTCATCCTCAATATGGGAAAGACTCCGAAACGCTGATTAAAAATGCGGATATGGCCATGTATCGAGCGAAACGTCAGGGACGAAATACCTATCGGTTTTATACCACCACGATGGAAGGCAATGGCAAAGCCTCACAACATTTGGCTATGGAAACCAATTTGCGTCATGCCCTAGACCGAGAAGAATTTCTCCTTCACTATCAACCGCTGATCGATATGAAGAGTGGTCGCGTGATTGCGTTAGAAGCCTTGTTGCGGTGGTGTCATCCCGAACGTGGCCTCATTCTGCCAGAGGAATTTATCCCTTTGGCTGAGGAAAATGGGATGATCGTGCCTATCGGGGAATGGGTGATGGCGACGGCCTGCCAGCAGAATAAGGAATGGCAGGAAGCGGGGCTTCCATTGACCAGTGTCAGTGTCAATTTATCCGCCAGACAATTTCGACAAAAGTCATTCGTTGGAAAGGTGGCCAGTATTCTTGCCCAGAGCAAACTTGATCCTCAATTCTTAGAGCTTGAGTTAACTGAGAGTTTACTCTTTGAAAGCAATGGCGCTTCCACGAATCGCTTAAAAGAACTCAAGGCCTTGGGACTGAACATTTCCATTGATGATTTTGGCACAGGCTATTCCTCGCTCAGTTATTTAAAGTGCTTCCCGATTGACACCTTGAAAATTGACCGTTCATTTGTTGGCGACATCCCTTCCAATGAAGGGGATTCAGCGATTGCGAGCGGCATGATTGCGTTAGCGCATGGACTGCACATGAAAGTCACGGCCGAAGGGGTTGAGACTCAAGCGCAGTGGGACTTTTTACGCGAACGTGGATGTGATGCGATTCAAGGATTCCTCATGAGTCCGGCTGTGGCCCCGGAAGAGGTGACGACGTGTTTTCAAAATCGTTGGTTAGAGCCGGTGGCCGTCGGTGCGGGGATGAGTTCGTTTTCGTGGAATTTGTCTTCGCTCGCAAAGCGATTGACGGGCTAAAGGCATCGTGAATTAATCCCATTCTATTTCACGGGAGGGTTGGGTATCGTTCCTGAATAACCTCTGCGAAAAGTAGCGAGAATTGAAGGCTCATGGTAAGGTTGCACCCATGAGCCTTTTTTTGTGTGTTTTTCCCAGACTGTAAAGGTTTCGTTTGGATGGAAAGTGAGTCTTCCAAAGAATTAGAGATAGTGGTGGTGCAAGGCAGTCTCCTTGACGTCGATGTCCAGGTGATTGTGAATGCCGCGAATAGCCATGGATTAATGGGCGGGGGGATTGCTGGTGTCATCCGCCGGGTGGCTGGGTTTCAGGTTGAAGAAGAAGCACGTAAACAAGCTCCCATTCCAGTAGGCATGGCGGTCCTCACTTCTGGGGGACGAACCAAATTTCGAGGGATCATCCATGCTCCCACAATGTCGGAACCAGCCATGCGAATACCGCTTTCCAATGTCGGGATTGCGACTCGGGCCGCTCTGGCATTGGCAGACGAACAAGGGTTTCTGTCTTTAGGTTTTCCAGGTTTAGGGACTGGGGTTGGGAGGGTTTCTCACATGGACGCCGCGCGTGAAATGATTGAAGAAATCCGTCGGTTCAATCCTGAAATGTTGCAGAGTGTGGTTCTGGTTGATATTGATTCTCTCATGGTGCAGGCCTGGCGGGAATTTTTATGATGGAGTTCGTCACCCTCCGCTGGCGAGAGTTGAGTATTGATGGTTTCCACATTCTGAAAAGAGTAGAACGTGCCGCTTGAAGACGAATTTTGTGACATTGTTAAAAAAGCCAGGTTGGGTACCGGACAAACCGTCGAACAAGTGGCTCAACTAGCTGACCTCTCTCTCAAAGATTTAGACAACCTTGAAAAAGGTTCGCGTGTGCCAACGGCAATTGAAGTGGAATCTTGTGCCCAGGCCTTGTCTTTGAAAGCCAAGAGCCTACATGCAGTAGCGATAGAACAGTGGGAGCCTGTTGTCTCGTCGGGTTGGGTCGAGACGGCGGTCGTCACCGTTCGTGGAGAGATCGGAGGCTATGAAGTCAAAGGCTATGTCCTCTTTGATTCCAAAACCAAAGAAGCCGTCTTTATCGATACCGCCTACAATGCTGAGGCCATGTTGGTCGAACTTAAGAGTCGAGGGCTCAAGCTTGTCGGCATGTGTTTAACGCATGGGCATACTGATCATGCCGGAGGGTTAGACCAAATATTGAAGGAGTGCTCAGTCCCCGTGTATCTGGGAAACGGTGATTTTCCGCTCCTGCCCTGGAAACCAGCGCAGGAGAGTCTTGTCGTGCCTCATGACCAACAGAAGATTTCGGTGGGTGCGCTCACCGTGAATTGCCTCGCCACTCCAGGGCATACTCCTGGTGGTTTCTGTTTTCAGGTGCAGATGGGCAATGAGGAACTGTGCTTTGTTGGTGATACTCTCTTTGCAGGTTCGATAGGACGATCGAACCCCTTCTCACTGTATCCCGATCATTTGCACTCGGTACGAGAATGCGTGTTACAGCTTTCAGATGATACGGTGTTGTTGCCTGGGCATGGCCCAGCTACGACGGTTAAAGAAGAAAAAATGTATAATCCGTTTGGATGATTATTTCCCGCACGGAGAAGAACACATATTTTCATGGATGAGCACAACGTCCCACCTGGTCGAATCGGTGATCGACCCGAAGATAATCCCATAGAAGATTCTGCTCCAGGGCAAGAGGAATGGTCACCTGAGTGGGAGCTACAGGCTCCCGAGGCGCCTCCCAGCCTCTTTTCTGTGTTGTATCTGCCCATCATTCTTTTTGTCGTGACCGTCTTTACCACATTGTGGGCCGGGGCCTATCAACTCAATACACAACCCGTAAAAGGTGCCTGGGATTTTTTGATTCGGTATCCTGGAAATCTTTTCCAAGGATGGCCGTTTGCTGCCACGCTTTTGGGCATTTTGGTCACCCATGAATTCGGTCACTTCTGGCTCTCGCGAATTCATAGAGTCCCAGCCTCGTTTCCTTTGTTCATCCCTGGACCTCCACAGTTTATTGGGACATTTGGAGCCATCATTCGTATGCTGTCGCCGATCATGAATCGTCGGGCCCTGTTTGATATCGGTGTCGCAGGCCCTATTGCTGGTTTTGTCGTCGCGGTCGTCGCACTGATTATTGGATTGTCACTTTCGACGGTGGTGCCGAAACTTGGACTGTATGGTCTACAGTTAGGCGAGCCTCTCCTGCTTCAGTTTTTCGCCTGGCTCATTTTTGGACCCATTCCCGATACCTACGATATTGTCTTGCACCCCGTTGGGTTTGCCGCCTGGTTTGGGCTCTTTGTGACGGCCTTAAATCTCATTCCTATTGGCCAGCTTGATGGTGGACATGTAGCCTTCGCGCTGCTTGGAAAGCGTCAACGGACCTTAGCCTTTGCCATCCTGCCTATTTTAGTGGGTCTTGGAATCTGGGGCTGGCCGGGCTGGTTTCTTTGGGCAGCGTTGACTGGTTTAGTGGGGATTGCGCATCCCCCAGTCATTGATCCGGCGACAGAATTAGGGCAAGCGCGAGTGTGGGTTGGATGGTTAGCAATTGTCATATTTGTCCTGTGCTTTTCTCCAGTTCCCTTCTATTTTGGCTAGTCCATCATTCGTGGTTATCCAAGGAAAATTTATGATCAAACGAAACACTCAACTGGAATCATATATTCGATCGGTCAGACCGCAATTTGAAGACCTGTTGGCGCAGATGGTCGAAACCCCATCGATTAGTTCTGATCCTGATCGTGTCAAGGACATTCATCGAACGGCCACATTGGGAATGCAATACCTCAAACACTTTGGGGCACAGGCTCGTCTCGTCAACACGGGCGGGTATCCGGTGGTGTCCGGGGGATGGCAGGTTGGAAAACAATATCCGACGTTGACGATTTATAATCACCTGGATGTTCAGCCAGCCCAAGAGCCAGAATGGCGACAAGAACCGTTTGCGTTTCGAAAAGAAGGCAATCGGTATCGTGGTCGAGGAACCACCGATGACAAAGGCCCGGCATTGACAGCACTTTTCGCGGCTCGCTTTGCGATTGAACAAGGGGTGCCCTTAAATATTCGATTTTTATGGGAGTTAGAAGAGGAAATAGGCAGCCCGAATTTTCAAGATGCCTTGGATCAGAAAAAACTTATTCCTCGACCCGATTCCGTATTAGTTTCAGATACGATCTGGGTCTCGCGACAAAAACCAGCCATTCCCACTGGGCTTCGGGGACTACTCTCAGCCCAATTGTCTCTTCGTACAGGAACGACAGATGTGCATTCAGGGTTAACTGGTGGCGGGGCTCGTAATCCTTTGGCAGAACTGTGTGAAGCTGCCCATGCATGTGTCGATGCTCGAACAGGGCGAGTGAAAATTCCAGGGTTTTATGATCGCGTGGTGCCGCCTACGTCAAAAGAAATGAAAGAATTTTTGTCATCGGGGTTTGAGGTGGGCAAGTTTAAAAAGGCCTATGGGTTTCGAGCCATTCGCACCGAAAATCGAGCGCAACTCATCAAACGCATTTGGGCCGCACCGACATTTGAAGTGCATGGATTGGTTGGCGGGTATCATGGCCATGGCGTCAAAACCGTGGTGCCTCCCTCGGGCCAGCTTAAAGTCAGCATGCGCCTTGTCCCCAATCAAAACCCCCAAAAAATATTCTCGCTACTCAAGGCCTTCCTCAAAAAACATAATCCAGATATTCGCTTAGAAAATGATGGAGAGCTTGAACCGTTTCAAGGCGTGACGGGTGGACCTTATGCCGACGCTTTGCGAAAAGCGATGAAGACAGGGTTTGGAAAAACACCAGCGTTTGTCCGTGAAGGTGGATCGATTGGCGCCGTCAAACTTATGCAACGATCCTGGAACGTGCCTATATTATTTTTGGGCCTCAGCCTCCCAGAACATGGCTACCATGCACCAAACGAATTCTTTGATTGGCCTCAAGTCTCAGGTGGCATGCGGGCGTTCGTGGAATATTTTTCTCAGGTGGCGCAGATGAAAAAAATCTCAAGGGATTGAAGAGGGGGAGTAACCATGACTAAGAAAAAGATTTTGATCGTGACAACTTCGATATTTATTTTGTCTCTCTTCATCAATCCAGCTCTGGCTGGGTATTGGTGGTGGAGTGGCAGTTCGGCTTGGAAAGATACCTCTTGGTCAACTGTGACAATTTTTTGGAGTCATCATGATATGAATGAGATTTCCAAGTGGAAATTTTGCTGGAGACGGAAAAGTAATACCAGTGATGGGAAAAATCCATGCGATTATAAAACCGTCATCGTGCATGACCCTCAGGCTGAAGTTGAAGTCCATTGGGATACGGTCTTTAAATTTCAAGTGGAAGGGTACAATACGAAAAAGGGTAAATGGAAAACATACTCGACCACGATATCAAGACCATGTTTTAACGCCCGCTGGTCAAACGCCCAAGTCTCGACCTTGTGTCATCCATGAGGTAAGGACGTTGGTGTCTTGCCTATTTGAATCTTCACAAGATTTATTTTTAAGCAGGGTTTCACCCCTGCAGACGACTTCCTTTTGTTTCGGCAAAGCCAGAGAACGCCGCTGGCGGCTTTTCCCAACATTCTCTGTGGAGAAGTTTCTTATTTCAAAAACGTCGTTCGTAGTCTTGATGGTTTCCGATCCAAAACCATGTGATCGTGTCACCGTCGAGAATGCCAAGTGCTCGGTATCCTATGGTGATGCGTGCGGACCAAATACCCTCTTTACGGTTGACGCATTTAAAGTGTAGGGAGGGGTGGAAGGGGGTGTTTCGCCAAAGGTGAAAGGCCTTGCGTGCCGCTTGCTTCGCCTCTTCAGGTAGCCGGGCGTAGGAATCCCAGAACTTGGGAAGAGTCTGGGACTTCACAACTTCTCGTAATCCATATCCGTGGCCTGTCCTTGCGCAATATCCGCATGGGCCTGTTTCGCCGCTGCCTCTAGCCCCTTGGGGTTAGCGAGAGCGGTATCCCATTGGGCTTCATCCTGCGCTTCTAGGGCGAGACGACGTAATTCTTTAACCAAACTTTCCTGGGTGGTTTCAGGTAAAGACTCGAGAAGCTTCACCGCTGTTTCAATAGCTTTTGTCATAACTGATTCTCCTCATCGGATACTGTAACAAGGGACCGGAGGGGAGGCAAGAGAATCTCATCTGTACTCAGGGTAGATTGGCAGGTGGGCAAGCCTATCAATTTCATGCAGGGTTTCGTCCCAGCAGACGACCTCCTTTTGTTTCGGCAAAAGGAGGAAAAACCATTTCTGCCCGTGCGCGGCCCCTCCAACCTTACTCGGAAGCAAGCTCTCCGGGGTTCCTGGTCCACCGCCCCGAATCAGGATGGCGAGGAAACTCGCCGCAAGATGCAAGGCCACCTTTCCGCTCAGACAGCTCTCGCGAGAGGTAGGATTCGGGGCGGCGGCCCAGCCGCGCCCAGGGCAGGAGAAGAAGTAGAGACAGAAACAAATCTTATTTGGAATGATCCAAGCCAATTGAGGATATTTAATTCGGTGGGCATCACCGCCTTCGGCTGCGGCGGAGACGAAGCCCCGAATCGACTTTTCGGCGAGAGCTGTTTGAGCGCAGCGAGTTCTCTCGCCATCTTGATTCGGGGCGTAGGCGGAGGAACCTGGAAGAGAATGGTGAGTTTTTCCACCATTCTCTGGAAGGCCGCAGACGGGCGGAAATGGTTTTGGTCACTTTTGCCGAAACAAAAGTGACTCGTCGCGCGGGGACGAAACCCTGCATCTAAATATTTCTTGTAAATAATCTAGTGCGAAAGTTTGACAGCAAACTGTCGCATCTAGATTACCTACTTTTTCTGTCTCACCAAAATTCGAATCGGGGTTCCTTCGAATCCAAACATGTCGCGTAAGCGGTTTTCGAGATAACGAATATAGAAGGTTGGGACCTCAACGGCTCTCCCCACAAACAAGGCAAAGGTGGGAGGTTTGATGGCGACCTGTGTCATGAAGACGGACTTGAGAGGAGTTCGTCTTTTGCTCGGAAGAGGATTGTCTTCGATGGCTTTTTGCAGAAATTGGTTGAGCTTTCCTGTTGGCACGCGGTATGAAAATGCCTCCATGACACTTTCAATCAGGGGAAAGAGTTTATCGAGGACAGATGTATTGAGCGCAGAACCAAAAATTTTTGGCACAAAGGCGAAAAATGGAAATCGTCGATGAAGTTCCTTGGAGTACTTGGCGAGAGCCTCTGGATCATGCTTTTGAAGGTCCCATTTATTCACTAGGAGGATGCAGCCTCGTCCTTGTTTTAGAATCAGTCCGGCGATTTTCGTGTCTTGCTCAGTGGCACCTTCCTCACCGTCTAATATGAGAATGGCAATGTCAGACCGTCCAAGGGCTTTGAGGGTTCTTCCCAAACTATAGCCTTCGATCCCTGGATCAATTCGTCCACGCCGACGAATTCCTGCGGTATCGGTGAGGACTAATGGGTGGCCCTGAAATTCAATATGGGTATCGACAGGGTCTCTGGTGGTACCAGGGACGTCGCTGACGACGACACGTTCTTCACCAAATACCAAATTGACTAAGGTCGACTTCCCAACATTGGGTCGGCCTACGACGGCGACTCGTGGGTATTCAGGCTTTTCCTCTTCGAGTTCGTGGGGGAGAAGAGGTAAAAACGCTTCAAGTAATTCATCGACACCTGTTCCGTGTTCAGCCGACATGGGGAACAACTGATCTTTTCCCAATTGATAAAAATCGGCCATGAGTGGGTCTGCCTTAGGCGTGTCAATTTTATTGATGGCGTAAAACGTTGGTTTGTTCACATCTCTGAGGAGCTCAGCAATTTCTTGATCCAGTGGGTTGAGCCCTGCTCGTCCGTCCATAATGACTACGAGAATATTGGCTTCTGCAATGGCGGCTTGAGATTGAATGCGAATGAGGCTTTCCATGGCTTCGGAAGAGGTGAGATCCAATCCCCCGGTATCGACGAGGTGGAAGCGCCGTCCTTGATATGAGCATTCGGCCATGATTCGGTCACGGGTGACACCGGGCATGTCATCGACGATCGCACTTCGTCTTCCAAGTACTCGGTTGAAGAATGTGGATTTTCCCACATTTGGTCTTCCAATAATGGCGACAATTGGCGTGTCACCAAATGAAATTTTTGGAAGGGGTGCTTGGCGAACGAGTTTAGGTGTTTTTTGAGGCATAAGGCAAAAGGAGCATGAAAAGAACGTTGTGTGTCAGATGAATTTGTAGTCGAGACACTACCATGGTGGCTTAAAGTAGAACAAGAAGATCATGATGCCATTTTCGTTCGTGAACTGTGATCGTCTGCGAAGAAGACCTCTTGACGGGGAGAGTCGTCAGAGCAGGATTAGAATGAGGAGCGTGGGTATCTAATAGTGCAGGTGTTTGAGGGCGGCCGCACAAAGAATGATAAAAACCCCCAGCCATAGCGCACTGCGTTGAAAGGGGATGGGCTCCAGGGTTTGCTCTTCTTTTTCGTCTGCGGTCTCTTCCCCTGTGGGTTCAATTCGAAAAATGACGGTATAGAGATAGAGGGTCAAAATCCCAAGCACTAACACCAGTTTGATGAAAAAGATGGTCAAGTACTTGGCGTTATGGGAAATGCCTTCGCCGGTCTGCATTTCCATCAGTTCGCCCACGTAGTGTAGGTTGAGACCTCCGGTAAACAGAATGACGACCATGAGCATGCCTACGATCTTGCGATACTGCTTGTAGAACGTATCGCAAATTGGCTTGATGTATTCACGAGGGACAGAGGCTTTGAGGCCAGGTGTGACGGCCATGACGAGAAAAGCTAATCCCCCAATCCACACAATGGCGGACATCAAATGTAGCCAATGATTCAGGATCGGAAGTAATTTATTGAGATCGAGGAATACTTCTTGGAGGACGTTCATTAGAACTTAAACACGGGCTTTTCGTTTCCAAAACGTTTTTGGCGAAGTTCTTCCATGAGTTCAATGGTGACGATCGAGATATCGTGTTCTTTGGCATGGCGTTCCACGCCTTTTTTAACCATGGCCCGAAGGAAGTAGGGAATCCGATTTAATCTGGTTTCTGAGGCTTCGTCCCATTCCACAGACGAATCTTCGTCAAGGTTAAAGGCGACTTGGATTTTTTCTCCGCCTTGGGGGGTGTAGAGGCACCACTCATCTTCGTCCATATGGTCACCATGATCGACATAGGGTCGGGCACGGCAACCGCCACAGATTTCACTATATTCACAATCTCCACATTTGCCCTTCAAGTGAGGGTATCGGAAGGAGTTAAAGACTTCAGACTTTTCCCACAAGTCCACAAAGCTGGTATCGCGGATATTTCCAGCAGAGAGTGGCATGTAGGGGCAGGGGGTGAGATCACCATTCGGTGTCACCCGCGCATAATTGGTTCCTGCCAAACAACCGCCACCCATATAGCCCTGGGCTTTGGTGATTGGGGAATTGGGATCTTTTTCATAGGCCAGTCGCTTAAAATGTGGGGCACACCGAGCGCGTACTAGCATGTCCTGGTATTTATCTTGTGTGTCAATTAAAAAGCCAAGAACATCTTCGTATTGTTCTGGTGTGATGTCGGTCAGTTCTTCCCCGCGTCCGGTGCACACCATGAAAAAGACATTAAGCACTTTTGCCCCGAGCTCATGTGCCCAATCGATGACCTCAGGTAGTTCTTGGTAGTTCATGGGTTGTGCGCTGAAATGCACTTGGAATTGAAGACCATTGCGCTTACAGGCTTCAATGCCCGCGACTGCAGAATCCCATGCCCCGGCAACACCACGGAAGGAATCATGTTTTTGTGGATCAAGCGAATCAATGCTAATGCCCATTCCCATGACGCCGATTTCCACCAGTTCTTTGGCTAGGCGATCATTGATCAGCATTCCATTGGTCCCAAACACGACCATGAACCCTAAGCCGACGGCATGGCGGGCAATATCAAGAATATCCGGTCGAACGAGGGGTTCGCCACCGGTGATCACTAGCAAGCAACCCTTGTTGACTTCGGCAATTTGATCAATTAAACGGTAGCATTCTTCAGTGGAAAGTTCATCGGATCCTCCGCCAGCTTTGGTGGTGGCATCGAGGTAGCAATGCTCACATTTCAGGTTGCAGCGCTTGGTGAGGTTTAACGCGACGAGATATGGCTTGAAGTCATCGACAGTTCGCCCGTCGCCTGGTCCAGATGGTGAAGTAAAGCCGGTCACTTGGCTTTTTAAAAGCTCGAGCTTTTGACCAAGTTGATCGAAGTTGAAGATTGGAAGTGATTTACCCATGGGTGGCTGGCTCCCTATTGGGCGCCGGCGCCGGTGAGTTTAGCAATGATATCCTTGACGTTTCCGGTTTTCATGGCTTCTTCCATCGTATGTTTGGCCTGTTCGATTCCTTCATTGGCGACTTCAAGCGTAATCATCGTGGTTCCCAATTTTTCTGCATGCTGGATGATGAGCGCTTTGGTGCAATCTCGCATGAACCCTTCTGGCGCACGTTCCACGCGCTTTAATGCTTCAGGGTCCCAAGTATATGGTGAAGATTCTTCCATGGGTTTTGTGTCTCCATTTCCACCGGACGCCACCTGAGGTTCTGATTCTTTATTTGCAAAGATGGGCGTATAGTCTTCATCCGCAGCTTCTTGAATTATGTCTTTAGAGTATTCAAGCGTAATGGTAGTCATTCCAAGTTTACGAGCCGTTTTCTCAATTTTGGCTTTGGCTCGTCGGCGTTGGAATCCTGCAGGTACGGCACGGATGGCTTCTTTCGCATCTTTGGTCCATTGCATGGGGATGTCATCATAGGCGACTTGGGTTTCTAGGCCGCCCTCGGCTTTCGCGGCTGCCTCAAAAATGGTTTTATCAACAGCTCGAAAATCTTCTCCGGCTCCAGCGCACACTGGACATTTCACAGGGTGGTCACCCTTCCCAATATACCCGCATCCATTACACACGTAATATTGCCTGGACATCCGATCAATATAGTTCTGGTTCCCAGGACTTAGGGCTGGGGAAATATTTGTTGGTTTTTCTTCGACGATTTGGTTCACCATTCCACTCAAGGTCGAGCCCATGATGTCAGTGGCCACCGAATCATCAGCTTGCATTTTATTGCGATCAATACCGGCTTCGTCTAATTGTCCGCCTAAGGTTCTCATGGCATCCATGGCGCCTTTGGGGAGGATATCACCAACGGCATCATCGACAACGGAATTGCTAATAATGGTATGCCCTTTTTCAATGGCATAGCGATGAATGGCGGTCTTGGCGACACCTCTGGCAAAGACAGGAATCCTTTCCATGCGGAACAGCGCTTCTTCCGTCCAGGCCATGGTGTATTCGGCTTGGGTGTCAATGGGCGGAACAAATTTTTGGTTTGAGATGAGCACATTACAGGACGCAGCTCTCAGGAGATTCTCCGTGTTGCTCCCAATATCCATATCATCATCGCTATGGACGCCAATTCGGCCAACAATGAGAAGCCAGGGCTGTTCTTTGCGCACGTATTGTAAGACCTTTTCAAAGGCTTTGCCGTCCAGCAATGTCGTTTTGATGTCGGAACCTTCTTCTTGTGCAATTTCCCGAGAAATATCTAAGTGGGATTGGTAGATTTTGGCCAATCCGCTATCAATCACTTCCTCGTGAAGCTTTTCTTGTTCCTTAAAGCGGAAGACTTTCCCAGCTTCTTCATTCAGGACGCCGGAAATACTGTGGAATGCGGCATAGTGGAAATAGGGGTCAAACGCTGAGATGGCTTCAACAGGTTTGTTTAATGCCTTTCCAAGAGCTAAGCCCGTTTTGAGTCCGCCAAAGGAATAGGGACTCCCGTCAACCGCCACCACGATCTTTCCACCATTCATGGGCTTGAGGTCTTTGACGATGAACATGTCTGAATTGCGAACTCGCCTCAGCACACGTTCCGTATTGCTGCCAATCACGGAGTCTTTAACCGCACCAACTCCGAGGCCGCCCATGATCGTGAGGTCATAATTATTGGTATTAATATCTTCAGCAAGGACTTTCCAGTTCCGCCCTTCTAATGAACGACGCTCCAAGGGGAGGTTCGCTTCTGTGCATTTTTTATCAACATAGTCGAGGTAGGAGTCTGTGATGATTTGTAGCCCCCTCGTGATGAGGGAGTCATGAATCTGGCGTTGTCGATCGAGTTCTTTTTCGTCGTGGTATTCTTCTGGAAGACCGGCCTCCATTTGCTTAAAGCGCTTGTCATGCATTTTGGCTGCATACACATGACTGCCGACTATTTTAGACCCAAATTCTTTTGCCAGACTCACACCCAGATCGACGGCCATATTGGAATGGTCAGAATTATCGACTGGAATATAGATGGTTTTATACATCAAACTCCTCCTTGCGAAACATGACGTTCACAAGCCATATTTTTTGCTCTTCTCGTGGATTATTCGTATTCCTACCTAAGGGAGACATCGGAAGGTCACACCAATAGGGGCAGGAATTAAAGGCGGATATTAGCACCTGCTCTTCTTTTAATGCAACCTGGCGATCTCACTGTGAAACCGGGCGAAGTGAGCGGGAACAAACTGGCTGATTAATAATTTTGATGATCTCCATTTTGAGTAAGCCGCACAAGAATAATTTTGAGGTTCTCGTGAAACGCGAACATGAAATGCTTAAATGTAACCATGAAAAGTTTTACTTTAAAGGTGTAAATATTTCCTAAAACACTTCGTATGCTTTTGTGGATTTATTGTGAAAAGGGATGGTTGAGGTTGCTAAATTTCCACCAATAATGGATTTTTGTTTGACAAATACCCCTGAGTTCCTATTTATTTTTAATAACGCCGAGTGAGTCCTCCTCTTTTTGCGTTCCCAAAAAACCTTTTTTCATTTTTTTCACCGCATTAGGGATTCTTCTCTTTTTCGAAGAGGAGGGGAACTCTTTTTGCTTGTATGAAGGGATAGGCTATGAGCCAAAAGAACTTTCTTTTTACGTCTGAGTCGGTGACAGAAGGACATCCCGACAAAATTGCCGATCAAATATCCGATGGTATCCTCGATGCCATTATGGCCAAAGATAAAAATTGCCGTGTGGCCTGCGAGACCCTTGTCACGACAGGGCTAGCATTCGTCGCGGGAGAAATTTCCACCAAAGCCTACGTGGAAATCCCTGAAATCGTCCGCGAGGTTATCCGTGATGTAGGATATGCCGATGCGACGTGGGGATTTGATTACCGGACCTGTTCCGTGATGACCTCTATTGATACCCAATCTGGTGATATTGCTATGGGTGTGGATACCGGCGGAGCGGGTGATCAAGGTCTGATGTTTGGTTATGCCTCGAATGAGACCGCCGAATTAATGCCTATGCCAATTGTGTTGGCACATCGATTGACAAAACGGTTGGCCGAGGTTCGCAAAAAAGGCATTTTGCCCTGGGTGCGTCCAGATGGGAAATCTCAAGTCACCGTTGAGTATAAAAATGGCAAACCCGTCAGGATCGACACGATTGTGGTTTCCACTCAACATAGCGAGAAGGTCACTTCCAAAAAAATCGAACAGGACATCAAAGAGCATGTGATTAAACCGATGATGCCGAAATCTATTTTTGATCCAAGGAAGGTGAAATTCCATATTAATCCAACAGGTCGATTTGTGACAGGTGGGCCTATGGGTGATACGGGACTAACTGGGCGAAAGATTATTGTAGACACTTATGGCGGAGTGGGTAGTCATGGGGGAGGTGCCTTTTCCGGAAAAGATCCAAGTAAAGTGGATCGGTCGGCCTCTTATATGGCCAGATACATCGCCAAGAATATTATTGCCGCAAAACTCGCCGATAAATGTGAGGTCCAATTGGCCTATGCCATTGGTGTTCCAGAGCCCGTTTCCGTTTTAGTTGATGCCAAAGGAACCGAAAAGGTGGATATTGATATTCTCGATCGGTTGGTCAGAAAGCATTTCCCGATGAATCCTCGTGGAATCATTGATCATTTGAAACTGCGGAGACCGATTTACAGAGACACCGCCGCCTATGGCCATTTTGGACGGACTGGTCCAGGGTTTACCTGGGAAAAAACGGACAAGGCCGCCATATTGAAACGAGAATCTGGCAAGTAGTCGTACGCCTCACGCACGATTTTATGGACTTTTAGAGAACGGGGAAAATTTATGAGTACTGCCGGTAATACAGAATCTGTCGCAAGCGATTGTAAGGTCGCAGATATCAGTCTCGCAGACTGGGGACGTAAGGAAATGCAAATTGCCGAGACAGAAATGCCGGCGTTGATGGCCTTACGAGACAAGTTTCGGAATTACCAGCCCTTGAAGGGGGCCAAAATTCTGGGTTGCATTCACATGACCATTCAGACCGCAGTGTTGATCGAGACGCTCATTGAATTGGGCGGGGAAGTGCGATGGTCCTCCTGCAACATTTTTTCAACTCAGGACCATGCTGCCGCTGCGATTGCCGCCCGGGGCATTCCCGTGTATGCCTGGAAAGGCGAAACGCTTGAAGAATATGATTGGTGCATTGAGCAAACCATATTAAAGGATGGCCAACCCTGGGATGCCAACATGGTGTTGGACGACGGTGGTGATCTGACCTTGATGCTCCACGAAAAGTATCCAAACATGCTGGACAAGATTCACGGCATCACTGAAGAAACGACGACCGGTGTTCATCGACTGCAAGAGATGCTGGAAAAGGGAACCTTGCGAGTGCCCGCCGTCAATGTGAACGATTCTGTGACAAAGTCAAAAAATGATAACAAGTATGGGTGTCGGCACAGTTTAAGCGATGCCATCAAGCGAGGAACCGATCACTTATTGGCTGGCAAAAAAGCCCTTGTGATTGGGTATGGAGATGTTGGAAAAGGATCGGCACAATCTCTTCGTCAAGAGGGCATGATTGTGAAGGTCTCAGAGATTGATCCGATCTGTGCCATGCAGGCTTGCATGGATGGGTATGAAGTCGTGTCGCCATACAACGATGGTGTCAATACAGGTCGAGTTGAAAATATTAATGTGGTATTGCTGAGTAACACGGATTTAGTGGTCACGACGACTGGTAACTTTAATGTCTGTGATTCCGCCATGTTGCAATCCCTGAAATGCGGAGCAGTGGTGTGCAATATCGGGCATTTCGACAATGAAATCGATACGGCCTATACCCGTGAACATTGGGAATGGGAAGAAATCAAGCCTCAGGTCCATAAGATCTATCGCAATCGTGGGAAAAATGATCATTTGATTTTATTGTCAGAAGGTCGGTTGGTGAATCTCGGAAATGCGACAGGCCATCCTTCCCGGATTATGGATGGATCTTTTTCCAATCAAGTGCTTGCCCAGATCCATCTCTATGGACAAAAATTTGCTGATACGCCTGGGGCGAAGGTGACCCTTGAGGTGTTGCCGAAGAAGCTTGACGAGGAAGTGGCCGCTCATATGGTGCGTGGTTTTGGTGGGGTGATTACAAAACTCACTAAAACTCAAGCTGAGTATATCAATGTACCAGTGGAAGGTCCTTTTAAAGTCGATAGCTATAAATATTAAGTCTCCTCACTTTTGAGCAGGATCTTCTCCTAATTAAAGAGGGTCCTGCCCAGCAATCCCTTCAAAAAGCCTCTTTCTAAAATTCTTGGGAATTACCTCATTTCTGCTTGGCTCCAAAATTAGCGTGTGCATTTCTGTTTCTCTGACCTTGCCACGAAACTCGTTTCGAGAGGTTAGGGTGAGGGTAGTAAAGTGGAGATTTGGCGCAACAGCCTCTCTCTTTTGAGTTTTCGTGCTTGAGCCGATTTAGCTGGGTCGGGAAAGAATTGCTCCGAAGGGGCAATGGGAAATGTCTTGAGTTTTTGAAATCTTGGGATTGAGTGTTGGAGTCCCCTAAGCTTGGCAAGAGCCATTCCCTTCCACGGATTATAGAGAGGGTCACCAAACAACACCATGCGCCAACTGATATGCCGTGTTGAGAGGTAATAAGCTTCGACTAAGGCGTAGCGGCCACTGAGCATTAACCCGAAAAATTCTGTTGGTTTGGGGAATGCGTCTAAGTATGGTTCGCCTGTAGGGCCAATGGTGACGGTAATCCCACGTTCAAGTGCATTTTTACACCACCCTTTTTCTTTGGGATTGTGAATGCTGATCGCCTCCCCAGAAGCAATGTGATACCCAATGGCTCCAGGGTTAAAGGAAAATGCATCTTCATAATGTCGAAGACGATACCATCCCGCATACAAGGCTACCTGGGACGCTTCACCAAATTGATCAAAGCGTTTTTCAGTATTTTCCAAAATTACAGGGTAAGAGGTGTTTGTCTTGATGAAGTCAGCCATATTTCGAAGGCTTTGATCATAATCGCCGTATCCAAGAGGCTCCTTGTCTGTAAGTCCCCTGGCATCTAAATAGACCTTTCCTGTCAAGCCCAGCTGCTCGGCCATGATGGCTTTATCGATCATCTGTTTGGCTAAGGCCGATGTCGGGGCATCAATCCGACTGACCATCAATGTTGGAATCGACATGCTGCGGGTGTCGCTTGCACTGCCGGCTCTTCTTTGGTCCCAAGCATATAATGGATTGGGCGTTTTTCCCTTCAGGGCATATTCGTGGCGATCGAGCCACAGCAAGCTGAGTTCACTGTCTACGCTAGCTTCTGAATCTTTATGAGAATATTGTTCTCCTTCAGAAGCCGCCAAATGGAATACTCCACGAATTCCAAAGAACCGTTGGGCAATCTGGTAAGCCAAATCCCGGTTCTGTGTCGATGGGGTTTGGAGTAGCAGGGGAAGTATCTGTCCCGCAAGTTGCGATTGGGATCGTTGCTGTTTGGGAGAAAGCTTACCGTTCGCTTGTAGCTGCATACTTATGGATTGGTGTTTGGTATAGGCAGATAATCCATCCAACTGGAGTAATTGTTTAAAAAGGGCGGTTGCCTGCTCCATTGGAATATTCTGGGAAGTAGGCTTTTGAATCTCGAATTTAATGCTTTTCACTGTGGTCTCGATGAGCCCGAGGATTTCCTCAGCGTGAGAAAGTGTTGGTCCCGAAGATTTCAGGGCATCTGGTGCGGGCAATCCTGATTCATTTTTTAAGGAATTGAGGATCTGCTTGAGTTCGATATGGATGGTATTGATCATTTCGATGCTCGCGGTTCGCCATGTGGCGGCATCCGTTTCCCAATCTTTTTCTTGGTCACTTTGTGGAAGGGCATTGACCCGAAGCGGAACCCAAAAGGTGGTGACCACGACTCTCGTGGTCGGGGCGAGGCCCCTGGCAATTAACTTGGCTTTGAGTGGCCTCGCCAAGCGTTCTTCATAGTCGGCCCGGCTAATGGTTTCGTGAAAAGTTAAATCTAGTCTTACGATATGCGAGAGTTGAATCCCTCTTTGCCTGGCATAATGCTTGGCGACATCCAAACTTTCAGGGTCGTTTTCGTTCACAAGAATAACAAGGTGATCAGGGTGAAGCGTGGCCAAGGCGGCAGGCGGGGACAGGGTTGGGCTGAAAGAAATCAACCAAAGAATGGCCCAACAAAAAAATGAGAAAGCTCGGGCCTTCCAAGATCCAATCTTTCTATGCCGGCAGAAGAAAAGTAGGGAAATCAGTGAGTTGGACGTAATGGTCACTTGATGAGTTGAATCCTTGGAAGATTAGCAAGCAAAGTGTGAGGTAGTTTGAGCATATTATTCAGCCCCATTTTTCTAGTTTCGGCCTTGCCTTCAATAGAGTTAAAGAAATAGTCCATTTGAGCAATGACCTTTTAGGCACTTATATTGGGGAAAGGGCTTTTGAAAATTTTCAAAATCGAAGTGGAATAAAATGGTTTGGATATGGGTAGTATCAAACCGTCAAACTTTTGATAATTGACAGTGATTAGAGGAATTCCTATAGTTATTGAGCGTGCCACTTTTGAGGCATTCTGGGGCAAAAGACCCACGCTGAGAGTGCAACCTTAGCCTAAATACTTGCCTTGTTGGGGCTTATTTTAGGTTGCGAAAAGTCATGGACCAGCATAAAGTAGCTGAACGGGGTGCTAACACAGAAAACTAGGATAATTATCTAAACGGATTGTGGAGAGTTGCTAATGTCGACATCATATCAGGTTTTACGGGGTCCAGAACATTTTCTACCACCAGCTGCAGCCAGTATGGGCATTCGGCTACCTGATCCAGGGCAAGGTCACATTCATGGAAAGA
The DNA here is from genome assembly GCA_027623995.1 of Nitrospirota bacterium. Lineage (GTDB taxonomy): Bacteria > Nitrospirota > Nitrospiria > Nitrospirales > UBA8639 > Nitronereus. Next base: position 4,550 of record JAQBUF010000002.1, on the reverse strand, counting down.
TAGTGAGCGAAGAAGAGGCCATGGAAGCTGCTGCCAGACAATTTCTCTCGGCAAAAGTTCCGACAATCTTCCCCGGTCCCCTTGTCCTATGGGCCTGGAACGAAAAAGCAGCGCATAAAGCCACGGCTGTTAGGCATCTATACGAAACACTTAAAGCCTCGGTCACTTCGACTCAGCAGGCCATGCTTATCCCAATGCCTGATTATCGTCCAAAATATCCGAAAATTAACCCTGAAGTCGAAATCAATCCAAATCATCCCAATCTAACCATCTGGCATAACAAGATTGACGCCTGTATGTTTGTCGGGGTGCATTGCCACCAGGCCAATCTGTCCCTCAAAATCATCAGAGGTGGGACGGATTGTTATACCATTGCCATGTGTGCCCAGGCTGGCCATGAGGATGCAATGCTTTCTTTCCGTGATGCAACGGCCGAAAAGATCATGAGACTTGCTGATTGGGTAAAGAAATTGAAAGGTTCAGTAGAACCACCAAAGTAGAGAATAAGAATGAACTTGTGTGGTGAGAAAATTGTCCAAAATGCAAAGAGTGTAATATATGCTTTGCACAATATCCGATAGCCATTTGGCCCTAAAATTGAAGGAGGCGTAACCATGGCAACTCAATCGTCAGTTGGTGAAAAAAATAAAGCAGGGCAGACAATTACCGATCCATGGCAGATGATGCATGATGCGGAGCGAACCCCATGTTTCTTTACTGGCAGTGAAGTCATTAAGGAAGCTCTTCGTCGAGCCAACTGTGACATAATGATTGCCTATCCCATCACGCCTCAAAGTGAGGCCGCCGCGCTGGCTGGAGAATTATTTGCGGAAGGCTTCATCGGCGATTATTTCCGAGGAGAAAGTGAATTCGCGGTAATGTCACAATGTGCCGGAGCCGCCTTTGGTGGTGCCAGGGTATTTACAACCACTGCTGGTCCTGGAACCATGCGGGCCATGGAAAACTTTCCCATGTGGGCAGGAGCACGCCTTCCCATTCAAATGATTGTCACTTGCCGTGGCATTAATTCTCCACTTTCTATCCAACCAGATACATTAGAGATTTCCTACCTCTTGAATACCGGCATGTTGGTTTGGCATGCGGAAACGGCCCAAGATTTTTATGATTGGATTCTCAAAGGATACATGGTCTCCGAGGAGCCAGATGTTCATTTGCCCCTTGCTCTGTGTTGTGATGGCTTCTTTGTGACTCATACCAAAGATATGGTGAGCCTGACTCCCGCCGATATGTGCCTGCCACCCTATGATCCGTATCGGTCTCCCGTTCCATGTATGGATATGGAATGTCCACCTGTTCGAATGATGCGTGATCCCTTTATCATGAAGAGCAATTATATCAGCTACGCTACCCATGCGAGTTGGCAACAGGAAGTATGGGCGGCAGTTGAACGTTCTCGTAAACATACCGTTCGGTGGCTTGATGGTTTAATTGAAGTCGAAAACCCTGGTGCGGAGATTCTCCTTGTCTCTTCCGGTACTGCAGTTTCCCAAGGGCGTGAAGCGAAGGTGCTTTTGGAGGAGGAGGGCATTGATGTTGGGATCGTGAAAATTAAATCACTGCGCCCTTGGCCAGGAGAAGAGATTCGTGAGGCCACCAAGAATGCGAAGCATATTATTGTGCCGGAGTTTAACGTCACTGGTTGGATGGCGAGAGAAATTAAAGCGACTATTCCCAATAGCGAAAGAGTGTATGCCGGACCTCGTGTTTGCGGTGGAATGACTCTGCCACCAGAGATTATTGCAGCTGACATTAAAACCCTTCTCGGGATTAAGAATAAGGCATTGGCTGGCCGGGGAAGCTGAAAACTAATATTCCCAATACTAGTGAAAATTTAGGTAAATTGCCGAAAAAATAGAGGAGGCCGATATGAGTTTAGAGAGAATCAAAATTGCTCCGGAAATGTATGAGATCATGCCACCGGAATATCAAGATTTAGTGAAAAATGCGACGTATGGTAACGAGAATCGTGGATGGAAAGATATTGGAACGTCCAAAGAACTGATTGAGGAGCATTCGTTGTGCGCCGGATGTCCAGAATCTATGGCATTTCGATATATACTCGCCTCCCTTCCTGCCCCTGAAGATACTGTCATGGTGGGATCAACCGGATGCACGAGTTTGGTGTTCCCACATGTGGGTATTCATAATATTCACTCATTGTTTGGAAATCAAAACGCTATTGCGACTGGACTCAAACGGGCTCTTACTGTACGGTTTCCTGGGAGAATCAAAGACGTTGTGGTGTTAGCTGGTGACGGTGCAACCGTGGATATTGGGCTTGATATGACGTTGCAAGCCTGGTTCCGTCAGGAAAAATTCACCACCATTTGTTTTGATAATGAATTGTATGCCAATACCGGTGGTCAAGAAAGCGGTTTGATGCAAAAAGGGTTTGTGGCCAAAATGGCTCCGGTTGGAAAGACTTTTGAAAAGGTCCGATTACCCGAAATTGCGCGTGAGTCTGGATGCCACTACGTGGTGAATTGTACCGTGAGTAAACCCAATCTTATTGAGAAAGTCATTAAAAACGCGATTCATATCGCTCGCGAAATTGGACCGACTTATCTGCAGCTGTATACTCCATGCATTTTAGAAATTGGAAAGAACAGCATGGAAGGTCTGCAAGAAATGCGGGATTCTGAAAAACCCACTGAGCGGTTTGCGTACAGAGAATATATTAGTGATCAAGCCAAAGAGCTATTGACCGAAATGGCGGCGAAAGAAAAAGAGCGAAAAGCCGAGGCCAAAAGACAACTGGCATCAGTAAAAGCTTAATCAGCCTCAAGTTTGGTTCAGGAGGAATAGTATGATCAAGAGTAGACTCAATATTCGGATGTCAGGTCTTGGAGGTCAAGGTGCAGTCACCGCAGCCCATGTGATGGCGATGGCGGCTTCACGCGATGGGAAGTTTGCGATCTCTAATCCATTTTTCGGTGCTGAAAAACGGATGGCACCAGCTGAAAGTTACTGCCGAATTGGTGTGAAGCGAATTTGGGATCGAGGAGAACTTGTGTACCCTGATGTGATTGAGGTGTTTCACCCTCAGGTGATTACGTTAGGGAAAAGCTACACCATGCCATTTTATTCGGGGATTAAAGAGGGCGGAGTCGTCGTTATTAATTCAGACATGCCGCTATTGACTAAGGAAGACCAAAAGATATTGAACGATTTGAACGTGGCCGTATTCTATATCGCGGGGACCCAGGTAGCCCTAGAAGTTGCAGGGACTGAACTTTCAACGAATATGACTATGATTGGGTCGGTTGCTGGGATTACCAAATGTGTGTCTTTAGAAGGGCTCGACGGAGCACTTCAAGAACGATTTGGGAAAAAGTTTGTGGCGTCGGGTGGAACCGCAACCTTAGATGAAGCCATTAGAAAGAAATTTGCCAAGAAAGAAATGTTGTTAAAGAAGAATTTAGACACCGTTATTCGTGCCTACGAGATGGCGGGTGAATGGGCAGCAAAGAATAATATCGAACTGGCCGTTGCGGCGGCATAAAAAAGGTAGTCATCAATGTATAACGTAGCGCTCGTAACTGATGAAAAATGTGTCGCCAAAAAAGGGTGCCGATTGTGTATTATGTATTGCCCTGAGGCGAATACTTTAGATCTCAATATTGAAAAGATGGTCGCTGAGGTTGTTATCAATCGATGTAAGGGGTGTGAATTGTGTAAGGTGGTTTGTGACGCAGCCAAGCACGAGGCGATCGAAATGGTGGCTGTTGGTGCCGATGGTATTCTCATGACTAAAGCTGGTGAATCTGCCGAGTTAGGGCAGGCTTATCAAGGGTAGTAGCTGATACGAAGATAAGGCTTTAAAGCCCTGCGGCATTGATTTTTATGTGTCGCAGGGCTTTGTTATATTGGCAGAGTGCCAAAATTTGTTTGTAGCGAGAAAGGCAGGGATAACACGAAATGGGTCAAGACCTGAGACAACTCATGAATGGGATTAGTGAGCACATGAGTCAATTTCATCAAATGTTAGAGAGTCGAGCTCAAGAAATACAGATAACTGGTGGTGACCCTGATGTGGCCAAAAAATTGACGATGGGCGCCGACGCGATGAAAGACAGCGGCAATATCTATTTATCTTGGGCACGTCATTATGTCGCGCTTTCTGAGGGAGGGGCTGCCGAGGCAGAAGAGGGTGAGGAAGACTCCGACGATTTCCAATTTTAATTTACAAGCAAGGTTATGCTTAAAAAATAATCTTCTCCGGACCTCTTCCTATTGATCCAAAAATAAGCTCAGTATATGATGTAGTTTCTTTGCCTGTGATAACACATAATAACCAATTCCAATAATCGTGTTCCTCGGTAGCTCAGTTGGTAGAGCGGTCGGCTGTTAACCGATTGGTCGCAAGTTCGAGTCTTGCCCGAGGAGCCAATTTTAAAAAAGCCCATGAGAATTCCTCTCATGGGCTTTTTTTTGAAAAATTTTATGGATCGAACGTAATTAGTGTCTGAGAGAAAACTCGATCGCCTAAGGGAGCCGTGGGTTTTCTCGTCCTTTCTGATGGCGAATCC
>JAQBUF010000056.1 GCA_027623995.1 Nitrospirota bacterium | reverse complement strand
AGATATTTTTAGTTGGAGGGAGGGCTGGTTAAGGAAAAAACCATGCGGGGCCGCAAAGCATGGAAGGGGTCAAGGAGTCTTATCAGGTAAGAACAGGCTAATTCTCAGACTCTTGAAAAAACCGCTTATAAATTATTTTTCGACCAATAAAAATAAGGAGGAAAGATAGCCCCAATGTAATAGGGACGAATATTCCTGAAGCGAGTGATGCACTCGAAATCCAGCCAAGTGTTTCCATGGCCTTGAACACATAACTACCAAGTCCGCTCAAGTAATACGACAGGACGATGACGGATAACCCTTCGACAGTATGCTGGAGGATGGCCTGACTGCGTGTGGTCTTATCGACACTTTGCAGCAGTTTTAAGTTTTGATCTTGAAGGGCCAGGTTTTGGTCTTGCAGTTGCAGCTCAACCTTTGTGCGGATGACGGCGATTGATCCTTGAAAATCATGTACGAGCGCATTGATCCGTTTGATGAGCTGCTGGTAGCCATCGGCCACACCAATCGTTTTCCCATCGACGTATTCGGAGATTTGGCGGCAGCCATCGATGCCTTGTTCTTGAAGCAGGGCCAGGTTTGATCGAATGATGCGATCATAAGGCACGGAGGCCGAAAGCTTAAAGCGCATGGATTCGGCAAGTCGGCTGACTTTCATGAAGTCTTGCGTTAAGACGGTGAGCCAATGCTGAAGCTTCTTTGGGGTTGATCCCTCAATTTCCAAAGTGATGAGCCCGCGTTGATACAGGTGCCGTTGTTCAAACTGGTGCACTTGGTCCACCGATTGGGCAAAGACTTGAAGCGGAAGCAAAATCAAGTGGGTATAGTTTTCAATGGCGACGAGGGTATCGACGGTCCGAGCCAATTGATTGAGTAGCACATCCAACGAGGGGGACATGACGATATACCGTTCCCGTTGATAGTCATCTTGGGTATAGGTCGTCATCACGGAAATGTCATGTCCAAAGATCCGGCTGCCGTAAAGCTGTGCCCCCGGCATAGAATTTTTCACCTCCTCAACTGAAAGACTCATGTGCGGCAAGACCAAGATGTCCAAGGCATTGACTTGAATGCCTAGGGGCGACAAGGGCATGGCATACCCAGGATAGGTGAGTGGCCCGAATTCGAGCGGCTTTAATTTGTCGTCAGGCATGTGCCAGATTTGATAGCTATAGTACTCTGTGTGAGCCTCCCAGGTCACTAACAGGCGATCACCGTTGGGAGCGACTTTGGCACCATGTCCAAATTTTTCATGAATGACGGTGTGTTCTTCGGGGATATCCAAGCATTGCAGCAGTTGCTGAAATTCAAGCCGGCTTTGGGGCCGATCCAAGGGCGGGTTCGCCATGCGATGAGCCACATGATGAATATGCGCTGGGACATCAAACCATTCCTCCACATATTTTTTGGTAGGTTCGTGGAGGTGTCGCAAGAACCCGTGGGTGGAGGCTAATTGTTTTTTACTCATGGTCTTTCGCTCAAATGACTATCCTAATGAACGTTCTACCCAATCCCTGGCCAGGGATCAAGGAGAAAACCAAAAACTGGTAGAAGAAAGCCTTGGCTGGTCATAGGATGAGCAGATACTCTATGACCCTTGACTCATGAACCTGGCCTGACTACAGTCTCGTTTTTTCCGTCTCGAACAATTTCTTTTTCATTCCGTATCATTTAACAAAGGTGCCCCTATCATGAGCGATCCATGGAAATCTTCAGCGGTGTTTGAAACCAACTTCCCTGACCTTGGGACCAAGCGCCAAGGCAAGGTGCGGGATATGTATGACCTGGGCGATTGTTTACTGTTAATTGCCAGTGATCGTATCTCGGCTTTTGATGTGGTGTTGCCCGAAGGTATTCCTGGGAAGGGCTATGTCCTGAATCAACTGTCTAAGTTCTGGTTTGATCGTCTCTGGCAAGAAAGTGGTTTGGTGCCACATCATTTGATCACGATGAATCCTGAGGAATTTCCTGATGCATGCAAACCGCATGTGGAGCTGTTGGCAGGTCGGAGCATGATTGTGGAAAAGGCCGACCCATTGCCCGTGGAATGTATTGTGCGCGGCTATCTCTCTGGGTCAGCGTGGAAAGAATATAAAAAACAAGGGACGGTGTGTGAACAACTATTGCCCGTAGGATTGCGGGAATCCGATAAATTTCCTGAGCCTTTGTTTACGCCTTCAACCAAAGCCACAAAAGGGCATGATGAAAATATTTCGTTTGAAAAAATGAAAGCGATGATTGGTGGCGAGTTAGCAGAACACGTGAAGCAGGCGAGTCTTACGATTTATCAACGGGCTGCAAGTTTGGCTGAGGAGCGGGGCATCATTATCGCGGACACGAAATTCGAATTCGGCCTGCATCGGGAGACGAAACAGCTCTTGGTCATTGACGAGTTGCTCACCCCGGACTCATCGCGATTTTGGCCAAAAGATTTATATGAAGCTGGTAAGTCCCAACCGAGTTTTGATAAACAATTCGTTCGGGATTATCTAGACTCAGTGGGCTGGGATCATAACCCACCACCACCTCACTTGCCTGAGGATGTTGTCCAGCAAACGAGTGCGAAATATCGCGAAGCGCTGGAACGGTTTGTGTAGCGTTGAATTATCGTAAAGCGTAAGGCGTAAAGCGTTATGCGGGAAGAATTAGAAAAAACCGAACCCCTGAGGCTTTACGGGTCACGCATCACGCCTTACGTTCTTCGAATAAACTCCACAATACGATTTTCCGCCCAATGGCCGTCTTCATGGTTGCCTGATTTTTGAATAAACCCACAATGGCCGCCATGAGTTGGGGCCAGCATACGAATGTGTGGGCTAGCGTGAATCGCCGGAATGTTAAATGAGTCAATCGGAATAAAAGGATCGTCTTGTGAGGTAATGATCAACGTCGGGACTTGTATGTGCTCCAAGACATGACGGGACCCGGTCTGTTCATAGTAGTCTGCGGCGTCGCGGTAGCCGCCATCTGGGGCAGTATAGGCATCGTCGAATTGGGACATGGTGCGAATCTGTTTATACAAAGAGAGATCCCATCGTCCTGGAAATAGTTTGGCTTTCCGTTGTAGCCGGGCTTTGAGCTTCACCATAAAGTGTTCGTGATAGATCCAGTTTCGCCGTTGTTCGAGTGCCGCGACGCAGCCCGCAGGATGAATGTTTGGACAGACCGCTGCCACGCCTTGTAGCGCAGGGAAGTTATCCCTGGCCTCGCCAGCCATTTTCAACACCAGGTTGCCCCCCATGGAATAGCCGGTCAACCAAATAGCCCGAATGCCATCATTCCCCACCAACTCATCGGCCACGGATCGAATGTCTTGGCTCAGTCCTCCGTGATAAAGAGTCGGCGTGAGATGTTCGGTGTCAGCACAGTTTCGTTGATTAAAGCGAATAACATTGAACCCCGCATGCCAGGCTTTGTGTGCGAGCCCTCGCATGTAGTGCGATTCGTGACATCCCTCTAGTCCGTGAACTAAAATTAATGCCGTGGCTCCGTTCCGATTGTCTTGCCAACTGCACAGACTTTTGATTTGAGATTGGGAATCGACTTGGAAGAGGCGTTCCTCAACAGGCACCTTCACGAGGAGATGGTTGCGGCGACGATACCGAGGCATCAGGGTTTGCACATGAGGATTGGCCAGCCAAGGATTTGGGAGAAATGGAATCGAAGCAGGATTTGTGTTCATGAATACTCACAACTTTTGGTGATAACTCTTCACCCTATCAAAAATTGAGAAGAAAATGCTTCCCTGGTTGGTGGGGCCTTCGGGTTTGTGATAGAGGTATCTTTCAATTACGTATTTTTGAATGCGGAAAATTAAGGTAGAAGCCCGTGGCTGGTGAAAAAAAAACATTTCAGTTGGATAAAGAGACCTTGGTGATCATCGGAGCGGTGTGTCTGGTTTTTCTTTGGACCGTTGACCGCATTGTGTCATCAAAAGATCCGGTAGAAATTGTCCTTGAAGCGCCCAAGGCTAAACAGGCGGAGCAGGTTGAAACGAAGAAAGAAGTGAACAAGGCGAACGTTCCCTTGGCCACGGGTGCCGAGCCCATCGATAAAATATTTATTCAATCCGGGTGTGCGGCCTGCCACACTATTCCCGGCATTGAAGTTGCCAGGGGACGCGAAGGTCCGAAATTGGAATTAGGGACCAATGCCCGCAAGCGGTTAGCCGACCCAAACTACCATGGAAGTGCTGAAACCGAATGGGAGTATGTGCAGGAATCTATTTTGAATCCAGGAGCCTTTATCGTGGAAGGCTATCGCGATCGGGTGATGCCCCGCTGGTATGGCCAAAAACTTAGTGCTGGAGCCTTAGATAAAATAATTAAATATTTGTTGAAGATTGAAGAGGTGACGTAGAGGAGGGCCCTTCCAGTCGAGAACCTGGATTTCGAGCTACTCAGAAATAGGAACGGCTGCACGTTGCCGAAGGTGATAGCGATCTAATGCGCGAACCATCTCTCCCAGGATATGGGCCGAACTTTTGCCATCTTTGGTTGTAAGCTCCTCAAAGAGCACCCCGACCTTGCTCGTTTTGGGCGTGACGATCGATCCCGCTTGAATGTGTTGAATCGTTCCCCTTCCCCAAATGATTTTTTCTTCCAGCATAAGCTTGACATGAATTTCCATGCCATGAGCCAATTGGAGAGCTCTCCATTCCGGCATTTCTATGAGGGCACCCTCTAAGCTCAAATTATCGAAGGTGACCGACCAATGGGTCCCTTCCTTCAACTCCAGCCTCCCCTCCACAAGAGGAAACATTTTGGCATCCTGAAATCGTGGTGTGTTTCGTCGCTCAGACATGGTTCATGAAACTCAAAATTGGAAAATTTTCTCTCCTGTTCTGTACTATCGGCAATTCCAGGGAAATTCAAAAGGGTGGGAAACTCTATGGAATAGAGGTGGTTTCTTGTGAAAATGGATGGGGAGGTTTGATTCGCAGGTAAGATCTTCCTAAATTTAAATTCCTTAATCTGGGATATTTGGTGACGGTCAATAGTGAAATTGAGCAATAAAAGTCCAAATTATGGTAAAACTATCCTCTTGAACAAAAGGGTACTTAAGCCGCATTGATCAGGCAACTTTATATAAAGATTCACCTGTAATGAGTCCTACTGTATTTCGAAAAGATGGCTATCGGTTCTTTTTCTTTTCACGGGAGGAAGCCCAAAAGCACGTGCATATCTACTCTGGAGAGGGAGAGGTCAAGTTTTGGTTAGAGCCTCAGGTTGAAATGTCACGAAACCACGGATTGTCTCCCGCTCAACTCAAAAAAATTGAACTCATTATTGAGGAGCATTTAGATGAACTCAAAACAGCCTGGGACTCACATTTCTCCAGTTGAAGTTACTCACGTATCAGGCCACGGCATTTGGCTCCTTGTTGAGGATCGAGAACTGTTTTTACCCTATGTAGATTTTCCGTGGTTCAAGGAAGCGGCTATCGGTAAGGTCCTCAATGTTGAGCAGCCCTCTCCTGACCATTTCTACTGGCCTGATTTAGATGTGGATTTGGGCCTTGAAACCATTGAACATCCGGAAAAGTTTCCACTGAAATCCAAGGCGATTCAAACTCCAGAATAAAAGAGCCGTGAAAAATTAAAGGCCTTACTCCCGACTCTATTCCCCTCAAATGTGACCTAATCAAAAATCATGACCGTCAGATTTAAATCAGCGACAAGATGCGTTTGTAAATGTACGGTGGGGACAACTTTATGCTTTGGAAAAGGATTGGGGGGAACGGGCATTGCGGTTTTTATTAATTACAAATTCTGGTGGAGCCGTAACTACCATTAGTTTTCTCGGTGCCTCAGAGCACGCACGAGGCTTACTGGGTGTCAAGGTCTCCTTAGGGCTGTTCCTCGTTGGAGTTTCCACCGCCAAGACGCTCCATCGGATGTCTTGGCTTTTTAAAGAATGGAAATTAGCTGAAAATCATTATAATGCAGGAAGAGTTTCCTGGGATCATTTGATTGAGGAAGATAACAAAAGGGCAGTTGAGAGTTTTTGGGACTATGCTATCCCTTACACTTCTTTTGGATGTTTTATCTCGGGGTGTGTTTTAGGGGTCTTCGCTCTGTTTGTTGATTAAACAATAAACCAGAAGGAGGGAAAGTCCAAAGTAGGTGAACGCTTCGAATTTGACAATGATCTCGCCTTACCTTTACAGGAGTTGAATCCATTCCCCTGATCACTAAACCAACCGCATTTCTTTTTCGATTTTCCGAATTGTCTCCACTACCTCTAGTAATTGTTCCTTTCTATGGTTTGAACTCACGGTTATCCGAAGCCTGCTACTGTCTTTTGGGACAGTTGGTGGGCGAATGGCGGGGACGTAAATGCCGGTTTTGTATAGGGCCTGTGACATTTGCAATGCGGTCTCAGGCGACTTCACGATTATCGGTAGGATTGGGCTTTGGGTGTCGGTGAATTGAAAGCCCATGTTTTTCAATTCTGAATAGAGATAATTTCGATTTTCCCACAAGCGTTCTCGGCGTTCCGGTTCTTTTTGAATAATCTGAAGGGCCGTCGTCGTCGCTGCTGCAATGGCTGGTGGTTGGGCCGTTGTGTAGATAAATGCCTTGGAAGTATTGATGAGATATTCTTTTAGGGAACCTGTTCCCGCGATGTACCCTCCGCTTGCTCCAATTGCTTTGCTCAATGTTCCCAATTGAATAACGTCTGCTGGATTTAATCCAAAGTGTTCGATAGTTCCCCTTCCATTCGGCCCCATTACTCCAGTCCCGTGGGCATCATCAACTAGAAGCGTGGCATCATGACTTTTGCAGAGGTTCAGTAAATCTGGAAGCGGGGCAAGATCGCCATCCATACTAAAGACCCCTTCCGTGACCACCAGGGTAGGGCACACCTTTTCTCGTTTTTTAAGGAGTTTTTCTAGATGCTCGGCATCATTATGATGAAACACTCGGAGTTTGGCTTTGGCCAGTCGGCATGCCTCGATGAGGCTGGCATGGCAGTAGCGATCTGTAAGAATGAGCCCGTTTTGGTCGATGAGAGCTGGGATGAGTCCGAGGTTCGCGGTGTATCCGGTTCCAAAGGTCAGGGCGGCCTCGACTTGTTTGAATTGGGCAAGGTCTTCTTCGAGTTGTTGGTGGGGCACCATGGTGCCGGAAATCAGTCGCGCGGCCCCAGCTCCGACGCCCCATTGTTCAATTGCCTGAATGGCGGCTTGCTTCACCGCAGGATGATTGGCCAACCCGAGGTAGTTATTGGATGCCATGGAAATGAGGGTCCGGCCCTCAATGGTGATGGTGGTATCTGCGGGCGACTCCACAATACGCAGTTGCCGGAGGAGGTGTTGAGCCTCTAAGTTGTGTAACTCCTGTTCAAAGTCGCGTAACATGAAGAGTCAGAGTGGCTGATGAGTTGTGCATGGAGGGGAAGGTCTCAGTCCTGGGTCTCAATAATTTTTGTTTCATGTACCATTCCCGCAGAGTTTGTTGAAGTGTAAGAGTGGTAAGACTCTTCCCGTTCGTGGTTCGTTGGGCTTGCTACAAAACGAAAAATACTAATCCGAAGTTGAGGATATGACCTGGGTGTTAGTCCTATGGTCTAAGTTGACTTGGGGATAACGCAGGTTTATCATTGTTTGTTTCAGGGTGCAACCCCTGGAAACAATTGGATTTCTTGACCATCAATCTACGTAGACCGTAGGTAGTTTTTTTTAACCGAACCATAAGTGGTTCAAACGGGTGAGGGACATCATATGGCACAGATTACAGGAGCCGAAATTTTTCTGGAAGCCTTAAAGCGCGAAGGAGTGAAAACCATTTTTGCTCTTCCCGGCGGGGTCGTCCTCAAAATTTTTGATGTCCTGCATCAACAAAATGATATTGAAGTCATTTTGACGCGGCATGAACAAGCTGCAGGACATATGGCTGAAGGATACGCCAAGGCGACAGGTAAGCCTGGTGTCTGTTTGATTACCTCAGGCCCTGGCATGACGAATGTGATCACCGCCCTTGCGGATGCCTATATGGATTCCGTTCCGATGGTGTGTTTTTCCGGTCAGGTGCCGACCGCGATGATTGGCAATGACGCTTTTCAAGAAGCGGATAATATCGGGTTGAGTCGTCCCTGCACGAAATACAACTTTCTCGTCAAGGATGTGAATGATTTAGCGCAGACCATTAAAGAAGCGTTTTATATCGCGTCAACGGGAAGACCAGGGCCGGTGTTAGTCGATATCCCCAAAGACGTTTCCATGGACAAAGCAGAATTCAAATATCCGGATTCGGTTTCGATTCGCGGATATAGCCCCACCTATGAGGGCAGTAAGTGGAAAATTAAACAGGCGGCTGATGCCATTATGAAATCGCGTCGACCTGTCTTATATATCGGTGGCGGGGTGCAGTTGTCTGGTGCATCGAAAGAAGTACGAGAATTAGCTGAGATGACGCAGATTCCCGTGGATTCGACCTTGATGGCGTTAGGCGCCTTCCCTGGCAATCATCCGCTGTCTTTGGGTATGCTTGGGATGCATGGGACCTATGTCGCCAATATGGCCATGCATTATTCGGATCTTGTCATTGCCGTGGGTGCTCGATTTGATGATCGTGTCACTGGCAAGGTTTCTGAATTCTGCCCCACTGCCAAGATCATTCATATTGATATTGACCCGACGTCGATTCGGAAAAACATTCAGGTGGATATTCCCATCGTCGGCGATTGCAAATGTGTGCTTCAAGAATTGAATAACATGTTGCGGGCCACGGTAAATGGGGATCAAAAAGAACTACGCAAGCCGTGGTGGGGTCAATTGAATGAGTGGAAGACCGCGCATCCATTGGCCTATGAACAGGATCCAGGTCAATTGATCAAGCCACAGTATTTAATTGATCGTTTGTATCACCTCACGAAGGATCGTGACCCGGTGGTATCGACTGACGTTGGGCAGCATCAAATGTGGGCAGCGCAATACTACCAACTCGCCAACCCAAATACCTGGCTGACGTCGGGTGGTTTGGGAACGATGGGTTTTGGTTTTCCTGCGGCACTTGGGGCACAGGCGGCGTATCGTGATCGATTGGTCCTCTGTATTGCTGGTGATGGCAGCATTCAAATGAATACACAGGAACTCGCGACGGCCGTGGTGTCAAAATTACCGGTCAAGGTGTTTGTCATTAATAACCGGTTCCATGGAATGGTTCGGCAGTGGCAAGACTTGTTCTATGACGGGCGCTATGCGTCTAGCTATTTGGCCGATACTCCTGATTTTGTGAAACTGGCTGAAGCCTATGGTGCTGCAGGGCTTCGGATTTCGACTCCAGGCGAAGTGGATGACGGGATCCGAGAAGCGCTGGCCATCGATAAGCCGGTCTTTGTTGATGTGCCCACGTATCAATTTGAAAATTGCTATCCTATGATTCCTGCTGGCGGATGTAACCATGAAATGATTCTGGAAGATCCCCCGGAATTGAAAAATCGAATGAAGACCGGAGCCAAAAGCAAACAAGAAAGTATCGACACTATTTTAACTGCATAGGAAGATATAGTTGTGGAACACATCATTTCAGTGACATTAGAAAATAAATCTGGGTCCCTGTCACGCGTGGCAGGATTATTCAGTGGAAGAGGGTTCAATATCGAAAGTTTGTCAGTGGCTCCGACCTTGGACCCCACCGTGTCCATGATGACTATCGTGACCAATGGCGATGAGCGGATCATTGAGCAGATTCTCAAACAGCTGAATAAAATCATCGATGTGATCAAGGTCGTAGATCTAAACGAAAGTGATGCGGTCACTCGGGAAACGGCGATCATTAAAGTGCATACACGACCAGAAGATCGGGCCGAGGCTCTTCGGATCTCCGATATCTTTCGGGCGAATGTGATTGATTCATCCCCAACGTCCTATACGATTGAAGTGACGGGTGATGTGCAAAAAATTCAGGCGATCATCCAATTACTCCAACCTCTTGGCATCAAAGACATCGTACGGACGGGACGGATTGCCATTGCACGCGAACCCTTACGTGCAGTAGCGAGTCAGCCACGTCCACTTGCCAAAGCCAATTAAATACGTGATGCGTGAAGCGTCATGAGTGAAACGTACAGAGCCATTGTTTCTGGTAATTTTCCCCTTACGCTTCACGGATACGCCGTACGAAATTCTGGAGACTCAGGACAGGTTGTGAATATTCTGCTGAGAACTCATACGTTGCTAGCATCTCTGTAGGTGGTGGCTGTCTTAATTCCCTAAGGAGTCGGTTATGAAAATTTCTTATGACAAAGATGCAAATTTACCAAAAATCTTAAAAAAACAAGTGGCGATCATTGGTTTTGGTAGCCAAGGCCACGCGCATGCGCTCAATTTGCGGGATAGCGGGGGCAATGTGGTGGTTGGTCTTCGCGAGGGGGCTTCTTGGAATAAGGCCGAAGCGACTGGGCTCAAAGTGATGCCCGTAGCGGATGCCGTGAAACAATCTGATGTGATTATGATTTTAGCCCCAGATGAAGCCCAGGCCGCTATCTATAACAAAGATATAGCACCGAATTTAAAAGATGGAAAATACATGGCGTTTGGGCATGGATTTAATATCCATTTTGGCCAGATCCTGCCTCCTGCCGGAATCAATGTATTTATGGTGGCACCGAAAGGTCCTGGTCACTTGGTGCGATCGGAATACACTAAGGGAAGTGGTGTGCCGTGTTTGTTGGCCGTGCATCAAGATCCCAGTGGTGATACCACTCAAGTTGGGATGGCGTATGCCTCAGGTATTGGTGGCGGACGTGCAGGAGTCATTGAAACAAATTTTCGTGAAGAAACGGAAACCGATCTCTTTGGCGAGCAAGCTGTGTTATGTGGTGGACTGACTTCATTAATTCAAGCAGGGTATGAAACCCTCGTTGAAGCAGGTTATTCGCCAGAAATGGCCTATTTCGAATGCTTGCACGAGGTCAAACTTATCGTAGACTTAATCTATCAAGGTGGTATCGCCAATATGCGCTACTCTATTAGTACCACTGCCAAATATGGAGATATTACTCGTGGACCACGAGTGGTGACCGCCGAGACCAAACGCACCATGAAGAAAATTCTTGAAGAAATCCAAAGTGGTCGGTTTGCTCGGGAATGGGTGTTGGAAAATCAAGCCAATCGTCCAGTGTATAATGCCTTGCTTAAGCGTGGCGAAGAGCATCCCATCGAAGAAGTTGGGAAAAAACTACGCGGGATGATGCCGTGGTTACAAAAAGATAAACTTGTTGACCAAGACAAAAATTAAGCGAATGCTGAATATGGAAATGAGGCAGAATGGCTGACCGGGCAAAAGGTATTCCCATTGCGAAGGAAGGTGTGCCTTTTGTTATGGGATCAGCAGCTCCGGCTGTGCTTGCGGGGTTGTTAGGTTGGAAAAAAACCTCGATGGCCTTGGGTGCTCTGGCCTGTTTTACTGGGTGGTTTTTTAGAAATCCTCCTCGGAGCATCCCTTTAGGTGATGATCTGATTTTGGCTTCAGGCGATGGGCAGGTGATTGCCATTCA
This sequence comes from Nitrospirota bacterium, assembly GCA_027623995.1. Taxonomy (GTDB): domain Bacteria; phylum Nitrospirota; class Nitrospiria; order Nitrospirales; family UBA8639; genus Nitronereus. The sequence goes on along the minus strand of JAQBUF010000056.1, from coordinate 11,971 downwards.
AGAAGAATTCGAACCGAGGTATATTAAAGATCAATGTATTCGAATTAGCATTTTCTTAAATATTTTTGATGTGCATATTAATCGTATGCCATGTGCCGGAACTGTGGTGGACCTGGCCTATCAACCGGGCCAATTTATAATCGCGAGTGATCCTGATGCCACGGTCCACAATGAACAAAATGCGCTGATGATCGAAACCGTGTCGAAGAAAAAGGTTCTCTGCGTGCAGGTCGCTGGGCTCATCGCTCGGCGAATTGTGTGCTGGGTGGAGCCAGGCGAAATCGCGGTCCCTGGTGAACGCTTTGGGCTGATCCGTTTTGGCTCTCGCATGGATACATTTTTCCCCATGGATAGCCGAGTAAGGGTGAAGATGGGGGATCGTGTCAAAGGTGGAGAATCCATATTGGCGGAGATGGTATGAAGGGTCGCATTTTCAAAAATAAAGAAGGTAAACGCCGTCGAGGGGTGCACCTGATCCCCAATATTCTGACCACCGGAAATCTCTTTAGTGGTTTAGCTTCGGTGGTTTTGGTGTTTCACGGCAAATTCGAAGCTGCTGCGATTGCGATTTTAATCGCGATGATTTTTGATGTCTTGGATGGAACCTCCGCACGACTGACCGATAGCACCAGTGAATTCGGCGTAGAATATGATTCCTTGTCGGATCTCATTTCATTTGGGGTGGCCCCTGGATTCTTGATTTATGTCTGGGCGTTAAAATCTCCAGGCATGTTAGGAGCCGCCGTGATGTTCGCCTATGTGGCGTGTGGAGCCTTGCGATTGGCTCGATTCAATGTGATGGGGAGTGCCGGGGATAGTCGTTTCTTTACAGGGTTGCCCATTCCTGCGGCAGCTGGGTTTATTGCGACTTTCTATATCTTTGATAACCATATTGGACACCTGTCTGATGTGGTATTGCCCTATGTGGTGATTGCCATGAGTTTGTTAATGTCGTTCCTCATGGTGAGTACCGTGAAGTACCGCAGTGCCAAGCAGCTTACGTTTCAAGGACACCATCATTTCATGTATTTAGTCTGGGCCGTGTTGATCCTCGTCTCCGTCCTTGCCTATCCTCAGTTGATGTTGTTTATGATTTGTTTGGGATATACCGCGTCGGGATTGGTGGAAAAGGCCTGGGGATTAGTTCTCGATCCAGCTAAGCGGGAAAATGTGGCTGGGTCGTCCCGTCCTCTTTCGGATTCAAAGGAATAATCTTATGCGCAAATTGCAAGGAAAAGGCAGGGCCACCCTCCTCCTATGTAAGAACCATCTCACATTGCTAGGTTTGCTTGAAACATCAGCATTAATCTAAAAACTCTGGGACGGGTGGGTAGCCTTCACCTCATCGGGGTGAAGGCTTTTTTATTTTGGAGGACTTTCCTATGGCACAGCACATTAGAATATTTGATACGACCCTGCGAGATGGAGAACAGTCTCCTGGGGCGAGCATGAATGTGGAAGAGAAAATATTGGTCGCAAAGCAGCTGGCTCGGTTGAATGTGGATATTATCGAAGCCGGGTTTGCCTTTAGTTCGCCTGGAGATTTTGAAGCGGTGCAACGGATTGGCCAAGAAGTGGAAGGGCCAATCGTGTGTAGTTTGGCGCGAGCGAAACCAGAAGATATCGAATCCGCGTGGAGGGCGTTGAAGGATGCGCCGAAGCCTCGTATCCACACGTTCCTATCCACATCGGATATTCACTTGAAACATCAGTTCCGTATGACAAGGGAAGAAGCGCTTCGGCGTGCGGTGGAAATGGTCAAGCTTGCACGAACCTATGTGGATGATGTCGAATTCTCCCCAATGGATGCGACCAGGTCGGACGTGTCGTATTTGTGTGAAGTGGTCGAGGCGGTAATTGATGCAGGGGCGACCACCGTAAATATCCCGGACACCGTGGGATATACGACTCCCCAGGAATTTGGAGAAATCATTCGAACTCTTCGATCTCGTGTTCGAGACTGCGCTCGAGCGTATATCTCCGTGCATTGTCATAATGACTTGGGACTAGCCGTAGGAAATTCGATGGCGGCGATTCATGCGGGGGCGAGGCAAGTGGAATGTACCATCAATGGCATCGGAGAGCGGGCAGGGAATGCCTCACTGGAAGAAGTCGTGATGGGACTGCGGACGCGTAAAGATTTTTATGACGCCGATACCCAAATACGAACTGAAGAAATATCCAAGTCTAGTCGCCTGGTCAGCAAGATCACGGGCATGGTCGTTCAGCCCAATAAAGCCATTGTTGGGGCCAATGCGTTTGCCCACACCTCGGGGATCCATCAGGATGGACTACTCAAAGATAAGAGCACCTATGAAATTATGCAGCCAGATTCCATTGGGTTAACCCAAAGTCGTCTGGTGATGGGAAAGTTATCTGGTCGCCATGCCTTTCGAGAAGAGTTGAACAAGCTTGGGTATTCTTTGACTGATGAAGAAGTGAATGCCGCGTTTGATCGATTTAAACGCTTGGCGGATCAGAAGAAAGAATTATTTGAAGAAGATCTGGAAGCCATTGTGTCGGAAACGGCCACCAAAGTTCCTGAACGATATTCATTGAAAGCATTGAGTATCCAAAGCGGCATGAATCAAATCCCAACGGCCACAGTTGAACTGGACATTGATGGCGAAGTGTTAAAAGAAACAGGAACCGGGGACGGCCCCGTCGATGCGGTGTATCGGACAATTGCACAGATCACCAAAACCAAAAGTAAGCTCCTGGCCTATATTGTGAAGGCCATCACGGGGGGGACGGATGCACAAGGAGAGGTGTCGGTTCGTTTGGAGCAAGACGGGGACACGGTGACCGGGCATGGGGCGGATACCGATATCATCGTGGCCTCGGCTCAGGCGTACCTCAATGCCTTAAATAAACTGTCCTTACACTTAGAACGTCGGGCCAATACCGGAGATAAAATCGGATTGTGCTGATTTTTTTTTAATGAGCCAATTGAAAAATTAAAAACTTTCAGATGCTGTTTAAATGTAGCTCTGCATTATGGACCATCAAAAGCAATAGGGGATGTTCAAAAAGGTGCGCTCAGCAAGGCCGCAGGCGCTTTGGCGCGCGGAGCGTACTCATAGTACGTGAGCACGACAAAGGGCCGAGAACGCCGCTGACGCCATTTTTCAACTCCACTGAAGGGAAGGTTAGTAGATCGTTATGAAGAAAAAGATCGCAGTGTTAGCAGGTGATGGTATTGGCCCGGAAATTGTGCCAGCAGCAATCAATGTCTTGGAAGCCATTGGAGCGCAATGCGGCCATTCGTTTGAGTTTACGTCAGCACTTGTTGGTGGGCAGGCAATTGATGCCACCGGTTGGCCATTGCCAGATGAGACCTTGAACCTAGCGAAGACGAGCGATGCTGTCCTATTGGGAGCCGTGGGCGGACCCAAATGGGAAGGCTTAGACTATGAGCGACGACCTGAACGAGCGTTGTTAGGCTTGCGTGAAAAACTCGGGTTGTTTGCAAATCTACGTCCGGCCAAACTGTATTCCGAACTTGCCGATGCTTCGACCCTCAAACGTGAAGTCATCGATGGGATCGATGTGCTCGTAGTGCGCGAGTTGACCGGGGGAATCTATTTTGGGAAGCCCAAGGGCATTGAAGCCACGGCCACAGGCCATAGAGGATTCAACACCGAAGTCTATACCACGGAAGAAATTACCCGAATTGCCAAAGTCGCATTTGAAACAGCTCGCAAGAGACGAAAACTTGTCCACTCAATTGATAAAGCCAATGTGTTGGAGTCGTCAGAGTTGTGGAGGAAGGTCGTTATTGAAGTCCATAAAGATTATCAAGATGTCGAACTTAAGCACATGTATGTTGATAACTGTGCCATGCAACTTATTCGAAATCCTAAGCAGTTTGACGTGATTGTCACGACCAATTTGTTCGGCGATATTTTAAGTGATGAAGCGGCCATGCTCACTGGGTCCATCGGCATGCTTCCGTCGGCGAGTGTTGGGTCAGAAGTTGGAATGTACGAACCCATCCATGGCAGTGCGCCAGATATCGCGGGGAAAGATATGGCCAACCCCATTGGCATGATTGCCTCGGGCGCGATGATGCTTCGGTATTCGTTTGATTTAGTCAAAGAAGCGGATTTGATAGAAGAGTCCATTCAAAAGGTGTTGGCCCAAGGGTATCGAACCAAAGATATTGAAGCCCCCGGCACCAAGCTTGTTGGCACCAAAGAAATGGGCGAGTTGATTCTAAAAAATTTGGGGCAAGAGTGATGATGTTACAATCCATTCAAGCTGGAACCATTGGTACGATAGCTGGTGCGGGGGAGCCTGGATGTACGGGAGATGCTGGCCCAGCCACCGAAGCCTTGTTATATGAGCCCAAGAATATTGCCCTCGATGCTGTGGGGAATCTGTATATTGCAGATTCCGAAAATCATTTGGTGCGAAGAGTGGATGCGCAGAGTGGAATTATTTCGACGGTTGCAGGAATCTGCATAGCCAGTGGGCCCGCTTCTGATCCCGCCGTGCCTCCACCAGAGGCTCTTGAGGAAGAGGAAGATTTGTTGGCAGATCCGGTGTCTGGTCCTGGTGATGCGTATGTTCAAAAATCAGACCAGAGTGGCATGGTTCGTTATATTGGCGGAACGAAGGAGAATGACGAGCGGTTTTCCGGCGATGGTGGCTTGGCAACAAAAGCGGCCCTCAATTTTCCCTCTGCAGTCGTCGTCGCTGATGATGGCACTCTGTATATAGCCGATACGTGGAATCATCGCGTTCGGCGAGTGGATAGCCAAACCGGAATCATTTCGACGATAGCCGGAACAGGACAGGCAAAATTTTTTGGTGATAATGGTCCAGCGGAAAAGGCAGCTCTGAATGAACCCGTGGCCTTAGCACTCGATGGAAAAGGTTCCCTCTATATTGCCGATCAAAGCAATAATCGAATTCGAAAGCTTGACCTCTCATCTGGAATCATTTCAACAATCGCTGGAACTGGAGAGTCTGGATATAACGGTGACGGATCTTCAGGTCTAGAAACGGCCTTTGCTGGGCCCAGTGGGCTGGTGGTGGATCCGGATGGAACCCTCTACATTGCCGATACCTTTAGTAGTCGCATTCGGAAATTGGATCAACAGACAGGGATAGTCGAGCCGGTTCTCGGTGGCATCGGGGCGTTTCAATATGTGCCAGGTGAGAATGAATCGTCCCTCAGTCTATCTCGCCCCTACGCGATTGCCCTAGATTCTAAAGGGCGTTTGTTCATCACTGATAGCGATAACCATTTGATTCGAATGTATGATTTCGAGAAAAAAGAGATGTCCTTGTTGGCAGGGAATGGGACAGCAGCGTTTTCCGGTGATGGGGGACATCCCGGGCAAAGTAGTTTGAATTATCCGTTCGGTGTGGCCATTGACTCAAAAGGGCATGTGTATATCGCCGATACCTTCAGCCATCGCATTCGAGTCATTGTGAATGGATAGCATGAAATGAAAATTTGTATGGAAGGGCAAAGCCAGTACCATGGATAAAAAGTCTGCATATACGGTTGCCGTCGTTGGTGCCACAGGGGCCGTGGGCACAGAAATGCTTGCGGTCTTGAAAGAGCGAAAGTTTCCAGTCGATCAAGTGATTCCCCTAGCCTCGTCAAAATCTGCTGGAGGGGAAGTTCCCTTTGGTGACGATGATATCAAAATCAAACTGCTCACCAAAGATTCGTTTCAAGGTGTCGATATCGCGTTGTTTTCCGCTGGTGCCAATGTGAGTAAGGAGTATGCACCAGTTGCCGTCAAAGCTGGGGCCGTGGTCATTGACAATAGTTCCGCCTGGCGCATGGACCCGCAGGTGCCGTTGGTCGTGCCGGAAGTGAATCCTCACGATATTGCCAAGCACCAAGGCATTATCGCGAATCCAAACTGTTCCACCATTCAGATGGTGGTGGCGCTCAAGCCATTGCATGATCAAGCCAAAATTATTCGCATCATTGTCTCCACCTATCAGTCGGTTTCAGGAACGGGAAAAGAGGCGATGGATGAACTCGCGGAGCAATGTCGGCAGATGTTGAATTTTGAAGACATTCAATCGAATGTGTATCCGCATCAAATCGCGTTCAACTGCTTGCCGCATATCGATGATTTTCTACCAACTGGCTATACCAAAGAAGAAATGAAGATGGTCGACGAAACGCGAAAGATCATGGGCGATCAGTCGATTGGCATTTCTGCAACTACGGTGCGAGTGCCCGTGTTCGTGGGCCATGCGGAATCCATCAATATCGAAACCGAGAAAAAGTTATCGGTCGCGGAAGCTCGTGCGATTCTCTCAATGGCTCCAGGCGTGCAACTGTTTGATGATCCATCACGAAACCTATATCCACTGCAGATCGATTCGGTCGGCACGGACTCGGTGTTTGTCGGACGAATTCGTGAGGATGAATCCATCCCCAATGGGTTGAACCTTTGGGTTGTGGCAGATAATTTGCGCAAAGGTGCCGCCCTGAATGCCGTGCAAATTGCCGAGGAACTGGTGAAGTGAGCCATGCCCGATTTCAGTGGCTTGGGGAAAATGATTATCTTCATGGGCCTCGGAATCGTGGCCATTGGCCTAGCGATCTCGCTGATTGGTAAATTGCCGAGTGAAGGCAATGGGCTTGGATGGTTAGGAAAACTGCCAGGCGATTTCTTCATCAAACGCGATAATTTCACGTTGTACTTTCCCCTGAGTACCAGCATCATCATTAGCATCGTCGGGAGTTTACTCATGTACCTTTTCATGAGACGATGAGTCATGATGAGAATTTTTCTTGGAACGAGTATCTTTATCCTGAGTCTCGGCTTTCTCCTGTTTCCGGCAGAAAGTCAGGCTGGGAATATCCCTACAGTAAAAGTCGCGTTGTCGCTTGGAGCCAGTCAGATCAAGCTTTCCTCTCCTAAGCGTTTGCACCTCACCCTATCTGACGGAAAGCAATTACAGTTACCCACCACCGCCTCTATTCGCCCCACAAGGAACGGTTTCCTCGTGAATGGGAAGCGGGTAGCGGATTTCAGGATCACCATTGAAGATCGTGGCAATATTCTCAAGCTTTCGATCCAAAGTCAGACGGGGCCTCAGAGTCCTCAATGGGCGGTGAAGGGTGCTATGGTCTTGACGCTCCAAGGTTCGAGTATGCTGGTTGTCAATGCCGTGAATTTGGAAAACTATGTCGCAGGCGTGGTGAGTTCGGAAATTAGTCCGGAATGGCATGAAGAAGTTCTCAAGACACAGGCCGTGGCCGCGCGAACCTATGTGCTGCACAAACAACTTCTGAGTGAACAATCATTGTATGATGTGGTGGCCAGTGTGCAGGACCAAGTCTATACCGGGTCGAAACAGGTCAATGGGTCGGTGCAGGAAGCCGTGGATGCCACTCGTGGGCAAGTGATTACCTATGAACGCCGTCCAATATTTGCTGCCTATTCGTCAACAGCCGCTGGTCCGACAGAAGATGCGTTCAACGTCTGGTCAAAAGATCTTCCGTATTTGAAAGGGGTAGACTGCCCATTTGACGAAGGCTCGCCACGATATGAATGGGAAACCGCTATTCCCTTTGGGTCATTTGAGCAAAGCCTTCGTGATGAAGGTCTGGTTGTGGGAGCCATGGCGACATTGACTCCGTATACGTTTACGCGTGCCGGGCGTGTCAATGAGATTCGGATTCTTCATTCCAAGGGAGAGTTAATTGTCCGTGGACAAGACCTGCGTCGGATTCTTGGATATTCAAAAATTCGCAGCACACAATTTCATATTGAAAGCATTGGGCAAGAAGTCGTGTTCACTGGCAAGGGGGCCGGCCATGCTGTGGGCCTCTGTCAGTGGGGAGCCAAAGAAATGGCAGAGTTGGGATATCGATATGAATCTATCCTCCAATACTACTATCCAGGTACCGACCTGTTACCATACAACCGTGTGGTGATGAGACCATTGCCTGCCTCGTAAATACTCAGTTTATCTCACGCAGTTAAAAACCATGCTCCTCTCTGATTTCGATGTCCCGTTTGATGAAACGCTCATCGCAGAATACCCTGTCTCGCCAAGAGATCATGCTCGGCTGCTAGTCGTGCCGAAAAACGATGGTCCATTTCAGCATCATCAAGTTCGAGATCTTCCGTCCTTACTCAAGCCGGGTGATGTCCTAGTCCTGAACGATACCAAAGTCATTCCAGCTCGCCTGCGCGGCATCAAGTTGCCTAGTGGAGGCAAAGTGGAATTACTGCTGGTCAGACCAATCGAAGGTACCGTGTGGGAAGTGTTGCTCAAAGGTCATGTAAAAGAAGGACAAATCATACAATGGTCCCAAGACGCGACTGCCATGGTGAAGGAGCGCGGGGAACGGACTGTCGTACAATTCACCATGCAAGGAACCGTGCAAGATTTGCTTCAGCGCTATGGAGAAATCCCCCTGCCCCCGTATATCAAACGCCAAGTCAACGAGACCGATGCTCAAACCTATCAAACCGTCTATGCCAAGACAGAAGGAGCCGTGGCCGCGCCCACTGCCGGGCTACATTTCACAGAAGACCTTCTAGAAAATTTGAAGACTCAAAACATCCAGACAGTAAGCGTCACCCTTCATGTCGGACCAGGCACATTCAAGCCAGTGACCGTCGAAAAGATCGAAGATCATCGCATGGATGCCGAGTGGTTCGAAATCTCCGACCAAGCCGCGGAACAAATCAATACCGCAAAAGCCGAAGGTCGACGTATAGTCGCCGTTGGAACTACCGCCGTCAGAACCGTAGAAGCATCGGCGACAAAAGAAGGAAGCGTTCGAGCAGGACGCGAAGAAACTCGCCTATTCATCACCCCCGGCTTTGAGTTTAAGGTTGTCGATGCCATGCTCACCAACTTCCATTTTCCCCGAACCACCCTCATCATGCTAGTCTCAGCCCTAGCCGGCCAAGAAAAAATCCGCGCCGCCTACCAAGAAGCCGTCAAAGAACGATACCGTTTCTATAGCTATGGCGACGCCATGCTAATCCAATAGAGGGCCTGCCCCAAAAACCCTGCGGCCTTGCTGGACGAACTTTTTGAACAGCCCTTTGTCCACGCCAAATGCACAGTGGACATATAGTGGTCTTGGTTTCAATACTTATTCGATGCGATACTAACAAATAAGAAAATTGGAAATCATTACCAGAAATTGAAAAATAAATAGATCGCTGGAGCAATTTTTTTATGTCCAATGGACAGGAAGATCAGGATCACAACCTACAATCGATCGTAACCAAATGTCTCGGACATGACTGTTTTACGAAGGCAGCTCAGGTCAGTCAAACCCTGCAGATCGATGGGGCAAAGGAACATCTTGCTCATGGGTTTTCGCGACGAATGGGAATTCTAAATAGCAATTTTGTGGGAATCATAGGTATCGCTAATCCTGAAAGGAAGAAACCGCTTAACGATGATGAGAGGAATGAACTTACACTTCACCTGAATTCTTTTTACTTTCACATCCGAGGAGCCCTCGACAATCTTGCCTGGTGCCTTGCCTATGAATTCAAGATCTTGGGAGACGTAGAGGAAGAAGCACGCGCTTTTCAAGCAAAGGTTTCGCTCTTTGGGACAGCATTTCAAAGGCGATTGGAGGAAGGAAAAGTGCCATTCTTAGGACTATTGAAAGAACTGTCCGCTTGGTCGATAGACATGAAGACTTTCAGGGATCCTATAGCTCATCGGATTCCTCTCTACGCGATACCAAGTGTTCTTTCACAAGAAGAAGCGACGCAATACCAAGAGACATTTAATCGAGCGATGCGCGTTTTGGCAGAAGGTAAGCTAGAGGAAGTCGAAGTGCTCCTGAATAATGCAGAAGCTCTCGGTAGTTATGTTCCTTCCTTTTCTGGTTCCTTTGCGTCAACCACTTCGCCTCGTCCGATTTATCCACAAGTGACCGAGGACTATGCAAACGTCATAAAGATTGGTGATGCGGTAATAGATTTCCTGGGCCAACCCTATTCGGTGATCTAATTAGGGAACAAAGTAATTATATTTGTCCATTTTTTTTTAGAGTTGCGTCTATTAGAAGTAGTATTTTCAAGATCTCAAAGCGTTGGGCGCGGCGGAGCCGCAGCACCGAATTGACTTTTTTGGCGAAGACTGTTTGAGCACAGCGAGTTTCTGAGCCATTTTATTCGGTGCGGAGGCGGAGGCACCCGGAAGAGAAGGGCATGTATTTCCGCCCTTCTCTGGAGGGCCGCGCCCGGGCGAAAATGGTTTTGGGTCCTTTTGCCGAAACAAAAGGACCTCGTCGGCGGGGGCAAACCCCCGCATGGTAATGGTTTCATTCATTAGAATATAAAAGGAGCTTCACCCCATGAGTATAAAAATTTCTGAAGTCGCATTTATTGGATATCCCGTAACGGATATAACCCGGTCCAGAGATTTCTATGAACGCATTTTAGGACTTACGGTGGGAGAAATAGATCACGAGGTTCCCGGAATGCCAGGAAAGTTTTGGGTGGAATACGAAATTGGGTCACAAACGTTTGCCATTTCCAACACATGGGAACCTGCCAAGCAAGCAGGGCCTTCGGTCGCGTTTGAAGTCGAAGACTTTAAGAGTGCCATGGACGATCTGAAAAAAGAAGGCGTAAAAATTGTGGCTGACTGCATTGACACTTCAGTTTGCCGAATTGGCGTAATAGAAGACCCAGATGGCAATGGAATTATGATTCATAAACGGCACTAAGGTTAAGAAGTCTTTCGGTTCGGATGGTTTTGGCTGTGCCTCTTGATCTCGCCAGAGATTGATTCGTAGACGAGCTCCTTCTTGGATTCAAAAAAACAACGTGATACCCTGACCAGGTAATCGAATAAGTGCAGTCAATATGAAAATACGAATCAGAGGATCAATGCGTGCCCCCCAAGGTTAAAGAGCTTATCGCTGAACTTGAGCATGTGGATTTCGTTAACCGCGGTGGGAAAGGTAGTCATAGGAATTTCGTTCATCCTAATGTTACGAAACCTATCACCATTTCTGGTAAGCCAGGAGATGATGCCAAGCATTATCAAGTCCGTGCGGTTCGGATGGCAATTGAGGAGGTAAGAAAATGAAAGATAGCGCCAGATACGTCAAAATTGTGGAGTGGTCAGAGGGCGATCAATGTTATGTCGGAAGCGCTCCAGGTTTGATCTATGGTGGATGCCACGGGAAAGATGAGAAGTCGGTTTTTGATGAATTGTGCCAAATCGTTGAGGAAACGATCGAGCTTTACCGAAAAGATGATAAGCCCCTTCCTCCCTCGACATGTGGTCGGGACCTTGCGAATAAAATGCAGCATGTCGCTTAACCAGTTTTTTTATTTTATTTCACCTTTGACGCGGGAGAGACACAGTTTCGAATTTGATTGTTCGGTGAGCATGGTATGAGCGAAAAGTGGTGCGTAGTCACCCAGTTGCGGAATAAAGGTTTTGTGAGGAGGGATCAGTATGAAGTTTATCGTTACTCTTGATCTCGATGAAGATGGAATGTGGGTGGTAGAGTGTCCGACAATCCCTGGTTGCGTGAGCCAGGGTAAAAACGAAGAAGAGGCCTTGGGTAATATCAAAGAAGCTATCCAACTTTGCCTTGAAGTTCGAGCAGAACAAAGACTCCCTTTGACCGTAGAGACAAGAGAAGTTGAGGTGCCTGCAAAGATGGCCTCGCTGCTCACGTTATTAAGGAATTAGAGTCAGGCGTGAGTTTCGAGTTTTAATAGCGTTTGGCTTCCCCACCTTCCAGTTTAAATTGTTGATGTGTTTCTTGAATGTCTCCCGCCTTGGGCGCGGCGGAGCCGCAGCACCGAATCGGCTTCTTGGCGAAGACTGTTTGAGCGTAGCGAGTTTCTGAGCCATCTTATTCGGTGCGGAGGCGGAGGCACCCGGAAGAGAATGGCATGTTTTTTTGCCATTCTCTGGAGGGCCGCGCACGGGCAAACATGGTTTTGGGTCCTTTTGCCGAAACAAAAGGATCTCGGCTGCCGGGCCG
>JAQBUF010000055.1 GCA_027623995.1 Nitrospirota bacterium | reverse complement strand
ACATCTTTGAACAGAAACATCGGACGGCCTGATGGAGCAGGCTCGTGGCACGTCTCAACTCACGGTTTTCAGTATCATTTATGAATTAGAAAATACTACCAAAGCACCCCTTACCGATCGGCCATTATCCCGATGAAAAATTTCACCGTGGATGAGTCTTGGACTCTTGCAAACCCCACATAGCGCGTGACAAGTTTTCCAAGAAAGGGGCGCCACTGGCCATCCATTCCCTTCTTCATGAGCCAATTATAAAGAAGCACCCTTTAACTCACTTGGCGATGACATTCGGCGTATGAACATACCATCCAAAATGATTGGAGTCCTCATCAGAGGAATCATCGTCACTGGAATTGTTCTCCTGCTGATGGCAAGCGGACTATTTGAAAAGTTTGAGTTGTGGGGATTCAATGCCCAATTGGCATTTCGGGGAACCATTCAACCGAAATCACCCATTGTCATCATCTCGATTGATGAAGACTCGTTTGATGAACTCGAATTTCAATGGCCCTGGCCTAGATCAATTCACGCCCAGCTCCTGCACACCCTTCACCAAGGACAACCGGCGGTCATTGGATTTGATGTACTGTTTACCGAGCCCTCACAACTTGGAACTGAAGATGACGAAGCCTTGGGCCAGGCGATCGGCCAAGCTGGGAACGTGATCTTGGCAGCGGCACTGAGTCGGGTCGATCGAAGTTTTTACGTCAAAGAGAACCTCAATCCACCCATTCCTTTCATTCGAAAACGGGCAGCAGGTTTTGGCCCCGTCAATCTTCCCCTCGATGCAGACGCGTTTGTTCGCACGGCTCAACCAAGGTTCACCTATCAAAAAACGCCGACTCCGAGCTTTGACTCTCTCTTATTCGAGAAAGCCCTGGAAGCGGGCCTCACCACAGCCACTCTCCCCAATGTGCCTTTTTCCATCAATTTTCGTGGAGGCCCACAGACATTTGAAACCGTGCCATTCTATCGAGTGGCTAATGGAGAAATCCCTGCCGAGTATTTTCGCGAAAAAATCGTACTCATCGGCGCAACCAGCCCACTACTCCATGATGTCTACGCCACGCCCTTTGCGACCAGCGGCAACATGGCTGGGGTCGAGCTACATGCCAATGTCCTTGAGACCCTCTTGCAAGGAATACCTATTCACAGAATAAGCAGACTCGGACTGATTTTTCTCATTCTCGGCCTTGGGGTCGCCGGGATGTGGCTTGCCTATCGTTTTCCACCAACTACTGGGGGAATCGCCATAGGGTTTCTCATGGGTGCCACGTTGTGGGCCTGTTATATGGGCTTGACCTACGGTCAACTATGGATCGACCTCGTCCCCTTTCAAGTAACCCTAGCGCTAACGTACGCCACATCCACCGTGGAAAGCTTCATGAAAGAACGCCAAGAGAGACTACGACTTTCTCCTTATTTTTCACCATCGGTGCTCACGGAAATTCTTCGGCGTCCCACGGATCAACGTCTCCACAGTCAGCGCCGGATCGTGTCGGTACTATTCTCAGATATCCGTAACTTTTCCGCCATTTCCGAACAACTCACTCCAGAAGAAACGGCCACCTTTCTCCAAGATTATTTTACCGAAGTCACCGAGGCTGTGTTTCAACATGGAGGAATGGTGGACAAATACATGGGTGACGCCACCATGGCCTTATTTAATGCTCCTTTGGATCAACCGAATCATGCCAGACAAGCGGTGGAAGCGGCCTTGGATATTCAAGCACGGGTGGCCACACTCAACCAACAATTTCATGTTCGCCATGGGGGAACACTGACTTGTGGAATCGGCATTCATACCGGAGAAGCCATTGTCGGAACCATGGGTTCAAAACAACGGTTCGAATACACGGCTATCGGAGAAACCATCAATCTCGGAGCCCGACTCGAAAGTTTGACCAAGGAGTTTCCCTCACAAATCATTGTCAGCGAGACGACATATCACCTCATCAAAGACCATTTCCCGACGCAGCATCTTGGGCAGGCATCCATTAAAGGCAAAGAGGTCCCGATCGATATTTATACGGTGAGCCACCCATCCAAGGTCGCCCCCTCTTTCGAGGGGTGAATAACGTTCATATTACTTTTCTTTGCTCTTCAGGCTTAAAAAGTTGGCAAGTGCGCCACCATTTTGTTTAGAATATTTGAAGCCATTAGCGATGAATTTATGGCTTGATCGCCTTTAAATGAAAAGCCTATAGTTAAGTATGAACTAACCCTTAAATGGTGCATAGGAATCACTCATTGAAAAAAACTCTTCCATTCGTTATTAGCGCCGCAGTACTTCTACTCAACGTTTCGTTGAGCTGGGCTGAAGTCACTACCAAAGCCGGGACCATTACTCTCGTTATTGGAAAGGCCTCAGTCGAACGCGGGACCCCAGCAGAAGTTCAACCCGTTCACTTTCGAGATCCCGTATATTTGAAAGATAGTATTACAACGGAGAAAGAATCCTTTGTCCGCGTCCTCATGGGACGCAAAGCGTTAGTGACTGTCAGCGAGATGTCAGTCCTCACCATTACAGAGGACCTGCATCAAGCCACGATTAATTTGGACTCCGGGTTTATTGGCCTGTCAGTGGCGAGAAAACGAATGGACGATGGGGAATACATTGAGATCCGTACCCCACATGCGGTCGCAGCCGTACGAGGCACAAAAGTTATAGCTGAAGTCCCGACACCGGATATCACACGGTTGACGGTCATTGAAGGTCATGTGGATGTGTATGCTCTTTCAGCCCCGACTCAAGTCATTAGCGTGAGTACTCTACAGTCAGTCCAAACCACACTTACCGCACCAAGCCAGTTAAAAACATTGACTCCGCAGGCGCTGAAAGAAAAACAGCAGAGACTCAACCCACCTCAAGGACGAAACTCCGATTCGACTCCATCGGACACGGTCGTGAACATTCAATTAGGAAATGCGACCAAAATAGCTGAGGACCTCACCCAGGAGACGAATTCAAAACAACAAACCGGCGCACAGACTAATAAGAGAATTTTTTCCGGTTCACTCAATTCAGGCATGTCGGGAACCCCATCGAGTGGTGGAGGGACATCTGGCGGAAATCCTGGAGGACCTACCATAGGCGGAGGCTCAGGGCCCATAATAGGACCATCTCTTCCACGCATAGATCAAATCAACGCTAGGAGGCGATAAATTGTGGGTAGCAGTTAAACCCCTGTTAGATTAATCCTAGCTCTTTCAGCATGACTAGCCTTTGCACTTCGTTATCGAAACAACGAAAATCCACGAATTCTTAAATACCCAATATTTCTTGGAATCCTAGAACAGCGAAAACGCCCACGCCACACTTCCAGTTACAAGCTGCCTATTGAAGTCATATAACACGTCAGTATTCGACCGACTGAATGTACCTTGCCATTCCACTGCCACGGTCATGTCATAGGGAAGTGGCTTTTCAAACCGCACCACATGATTCTGTTCCGTGACTCTCTGTCGGATCGAAGGTGTGGCCCCAACGGGGAGAAGACTTGTGGCAGAAAAACGAGTATTGAGATTTTCGTACACCCGAAAATACAAATCGTAATCATAACGAATCCGAATGCCCCACCAGGGCAACGAATACATTGCACCCGCTTGCAATCGATATCCTTTGTAATCGAAATTACTTCCCAGGGCCGCATCAGTATCGAACTGCACTCCACCCCTGAGTAGATGTCGCCCACTATCAAACCGAAGGATGTGCGTGACCCCGGCCATCCAGTTAGTCCCCGATCTCGTATCCGCAGCCAACACGGCTCTAACCGCAGGATCGGCGATTTGCGACACATTCGTTTCTTTAAATTCTTTTATTTGTGCACCACCCTGGACCGTCGTCACATGCCTAGCGTTCTCCACCAACGTCGCAAACAAGACCACAGAGTACCTTCTGAGAAATTGGTCATCGCCCAGCTCCGTGTTATCCGCCGATAGCTGGATGCCTGCCTGGAACGGCATCGTGGCCACAGAGGTGCGATAAAAAGTCCCCAACGAACCCAGGTGATTCATGACATTTAAATCTGAGAAATCTTTGTTGGCGGTGTGGAAGAAGGAATAGCCCATCGTGGTTTCAACCGGGCCCAGGCGCAATAACGAATAATCCAGTCGAAGAGAGGTTAAAATCCCTGCGGAATTGGTATCCAGATTACGGAGTGTCCGAATAGTCGGATCATTGGTTTCAAGGGGAACAACTGCTGCATTGGAGTCGAAGAATCCGCCGACTCTGACTTGGCCCTGCAACCGATGGTCGTTATGTTGAGCCGCCACCAGCGTATCCCGCAAACGATCGGCTGGCCCAATTAGCGGTGACACCGTACGAAGGCGCATAGCCTCTTCCAATTCTTCCGCCGCTTGTTGTGGAAGCCCTAACTGGACAAGCGCTAAGCCCGAATAAAATCGCGTGAGTTGGAGAATTCGTGAATCATCGGATGCCCCAACTTTAAACGCATCGATCGCCCCCTGATAGTCCTCTTTGCGGTATCGCAAAAACCCGACATAATAGCCCGCATTGTTGGTCGTGGGTTCGGCTTCAAAAGCTTTGGTAAATAACGGTTCCGCTTCCCCATACTATTCTCGAGAAAAGTGAACCACACCCAGCTGAAACGCTACGGATGGACTTTTCGGTTCGAGTTCATAGGCTTTCTGAAGAGCCGAAAGGCTTTCATCTAACTTGTCTTGCTTGAGGTAAATGAGCCCTAGGTAGTACAGCGCCTCTGTGTGATCTGGATAGAGCTCCAAGGCCTGATTGAGTAAGACCAAGGCCTCTTCCAGATTTCCATCATCATAGGCAAGCGACGCCTCAGCCGTGACGACATCCGCAGCGGATTCTTGCGCTAAAGACAAGGTCGGCCGAAGGAATCCGGTCAGGGCAACAAGTATTGCCAATATAATAAGGGGGAAAGAAAATAGAGATTTTTGAGAAGGAATTCTTACCAACATATTGAATGTCTGGCTATCGTTACACCACAGGCACTTGGCTTCCAGCCACCTATCGCACGAATCTCGAATTCATAGGCTTCGACTGCATACTCATAGCAACGCTTGTCTTCCTAGCATATACAGAGGGATCAAACCAACTTTTTATCACTAAGGACGAAACACTTCTTCCTGAAACCCACAGCCAAATTTTGCTCATCACTAGAACGAAGTCTCACTTTGCAGTGACAAAAATCACCAATCATGAGTGACGGGCACCCTCGTTTCGTGAGATGATACCATTTACAACACCATGACTCATATGGAATGGAAAATTCATGAAGATTAAAATTCTCGGATGCCACGGATCAGACTCCCTTACTCGCGAGGGCGGCACGGAACATTGCTGCCGAAGCATCGGCTTTCTCATCAATGATTCCCTGATGATTGATGCAGGCACGGTATCCTCCGTTCTCACATTGGAATCCCAACAACGGATTCGCCAGGTCATCCTCACCCATGCGCACTTTGATCATCTGAAAGAATTACCATCCTTAGCTGACAATCTCGTGAGTTGCGCAACCAATCCGGTAACCATTGCCGGGATCCCGCCGGTGATGGAGAGTCTCAAAGCACACATTTTCAACGAAGTGATTTTCCCAGATTTCTTTGGGTTGCCTGATATGGATCACCCCACATTTCAAAGTAAGGTTCTTGAGGAGGGACGAGAGGTTCAATTTGGGGATATTCGTGTAACTCCAATACCGGTCAATCATCTCGTGCCCACAGTGGGATTGATCCTTCGTGATCACCATGGAGCATTGGCCATAAGCGGGGATACGCATCAAACCGAGGCCATTTGGCAGGCGGCCGCGAAGGAACCGAATCTCAAAGCCGTCTTTATTGAAGCGTCCTTCCCCGACGAAATGAGCGATTTGGCTTTGGCCAGCAAACATCTCACGCCCAGTCTCATGAAAAAAGAATTTCAGAAAATTGGAAAGCCCGAACTCCCTGTCTATGTCTATCACCTCAAACCTCAATTTCGAGAGCGAATCGCGACTCAACTGCGGCAATTGAATATTCCCAACCTTCACATTTTGTTGGAAGGACAAGAAATCGAGATATCTTAGGGAGCTCTCGAAACACCCACCTGGAACCTTTCAGGAACTGGCAACAAGAATGGGTTTCGTTGCAATGGTGGAATAAGCAGGAAAGAGTCAGAGAAAACACAGATCTTATAGCGAAATGGTGGCCTGATCTTTTTAGAAGTGCCCTTTAGATTTTCGGTCCCAGCTTGAGGAGTACAGTTCCTAACTGCTGAAGTCGTTCGAAATAGGCTTGAGCATCGGGCTCCAAATCCGGCATGAGATTCTCAAGATCTCCAAGGCAATCCTCAAGAATCCCCACTCGTTGAATATCAAGCTCTCGCTCCTCAACATAATATGTGACACAGCCAGCGACGACTGTGTCCAAGGTCATCAATTCACCTTCATGGGGATCCCCAGCCACTGGCCAATTAGCGGATTGATGGTCCTGCCATAAAGTAGAGAGCACATCATACTCGCTGGACACTTTAGAAGATTGATCAGGCATACAAAATAATATCCGCCGCTAAAAGAACCGCTAACCCTAAGATCACAATACCGCTCACTCGATACACCCACATCGGCCAGGATGTAGCCAGGGTGGTCAATCGATCCCGAAAAGCCACTGACGACCCCAACAGCAGGCAGGCCTTGAGCACCATGATGACTCCACAGCCAACCCACAGCCAAAATCCCTGAAAAGGTGCCGTGCCAATAATAAGCACCAACCCCATCAGGAGCATCCCTTGGGTGAGCCAAAATCGTTGCCCAGGATTGTTCATGGTTTTCTGGACAAAGGCGACCCAAACCGTAGGCACCACCGTCAAAATCAGTCCCACCACCCCCCAGGTCACACTGATCACGCCAAAAATAATTAAGGCTCCCATCAATATACTCGTCCCATTATTTCGCTCCCAGTGCTCCAACAGAGTCCAGCAACAGTACGGAAAGCGTACAGAGGGCCAGGCCCCAAAATCGATAGTCCACGGCGTCTCGGTTCATACACCATTTCACGACTAGATGACGATACTCAAGCGAAGCCAATAAAAAAAACAGCCCCTTGGCGATCATGACCAACCCAATGACTAGCCACAGAGGATGATAGGGCAACTCTCTCATTTGAAAAAGGAGAATGACCCCTAAGGCCGCTGAGATGGCTGACCAATTGATTATAGAGGGTGATGCGGCCAAGGATTCTTTTAATAGGGCAATCACACGCAAGGGCGCAACCAACAGGATAAGCCCATCAGCCATCCACAAGCCCGCAATCGCCATAAGAAGGTACGACATAGCCGCCCTCGGTCACGAAAGGAAAGTCTCATTTCGAGGGCTACTATAATGTAGCCCTGGAACCGGGAGGCGAAATTTTACTGCGTCCCCTCTCAATCAAAGAAAGCCTGGCATTGGATAACTTTCAGTGTCAAGGAGAAGCCTTGCGCAAGACCAGATCACCTTCGTATCCTAGTCCAATCCATAAAACCCTCACTTCAACATCTCCAATACCGTTGATCTTATGACAGAACCCCATCAACAAGAAGCCGAAACCCTTTTCAATGTAATCCCTCCTGCACTTGCTCCAGATTTCATAGAGGACTATGGGCTCTCAGTATCTCGGGAACAAGCGCAATCAATCACTTGGGAGATCACGCTTCTTTCCACCTACTGGATCCACTGTGCCTTAAAAGTAGGAATCCCTGAGCAAGAAGGGGAAGAAATCTGGGAACAAGTTCTGGCGCAGATTCGAAACCGGTGGGAAAGCCGATTTGGTTTTGTTCATCGCCCCATAGAACAATTCTTCTCAGAATTGGAATCCAAGGGTAAAGACTGGAACGGCATCGCCAAACAAGGCGGGGAACCCATCGCCATTCTCACAGAAGCCGCCTCTGACATGGAACTATGCGGAACTATCCCACGAGGAGAGGAGCAAAAACTCCTGGTTGTGTTACTAGATCTTGTGCCTATTGAAGAAATCGGACAGATCGCAGCTGAGATCGAACAAGGGTTAAGCTCAGACAACCTACCCTTTTGAAGAAATTCGTTTTCCCGAGGTCATAAGTAGCGATGATTCAAGACCTTTCCTTCATTATCAAGCTCAAAGAGCCACGGAGCCCCCGTCGGAATATTTAATTCCAAGACCTCTTCGCGGCTGAGCTGATTCAGATGCATCACCAACGCACGCAAACTATTTCCATGGGCGACAACTAAAATCGATTGGCCGCTCGAAAGAGCTGGCCACACCTTCTCCTGATAATACGGAATCACCCGTTCAGCGGTATCCTTCAGACTTTCTCCGCCAGGAGGCGGAACATCAAAACTTCTCCGCCAGATTTTGACCTGGTCAGCGCCATGCTTCTCCACGGTTTCCGCTTTATTTAACCCTTGGAGATCCCCGTACATCCGTTCGTTGAGGGCTTGATTTTTTTCAACCTTGAGATCCGTTTGCCCAGTCACGCCCAACACGATTTCTAACGTCCTAATGGCGCGAGTGAGCACAGAGGTAAAGGCTTGATCAAACCGAAAGGACTGCAATTTTTGTCCAGCGGCCTTGGCTTCCTCTTCTCCACGAGGAGTCAATGGCACATCCACCCACCCTGTAAATCGATTCTCAAGATTCCACTGAGACTCGCCATGCCGAATCAACACTAACTGCTTCATGTGATCTTCCTCCGGTCAGATTTACGTATTCAATTCCAAGGATGTCAAGACAATGAAACGCGGCTTCACCATTAACTTGCGTTGCCCATCATCACCTCGTACCATGCGTAACACCTAGCGTGATGAACCAACCTTAAGCCGATTCTGCCAGCCCACGTAGCGGACTCTATGCCTGAAGCTCAAGCCCCTCAACCTCAAGCCGATTTTTGGGTCGCATTAGCCCAACACCTTGGCGTCGAAGACAAGGCCGAGCGATTTTTTCACAACGCCCAAGCGAACAACGTCCTGGAACACATTCTCGAGGTGAATGGGGATATCCATTATATTTTATTTGTCCTGTTGCGGCATTGGGTGCCCATCGTCTTGCCCCCACCCGGACAGGAACGCCTTTCAAAAAGTGATCAGGACTACTGGCTTGAGTCTTCACATATTTTGCAAGCAGCCGTCGTCCGATTGCGTGAAATTAAGCCTTTAATAGATCTACTCACCACGCCCAACCCATTTGAACAAGAAACCGCCCAGACGTCACCCGTGGTCGAGGTAGAATTGGCCACTATGTTGGAAGATATTGCCCAAGTCACCGGGAGTTACGGAGGACCAGACTTTACCTCGATCATCAAAAATTTTCACCCCATTCCCCTACGACAAACACAACCCTTTAAGCACAACAAAAAACATAGCGCCGAACTCTGGATGGTCTTTTTGTTACGGGAACATTTTCGAGCCCTGGGCATGGGGAAAGATCGCTATTGGCAAATTATTACCGATATCCTCACCGCAGCCGGAATCAACCAGCCCAACGACCAACCCTGGAACGCTGGGGAACTCAAATCCTGGTGGACCAAAAACTGGCCTCGAACCTATACGACGTTAAATGAAAAAGCCGAAGGCACCCAAGGCATTCACACGGCCTATCGCAACGATTATCAATGGTTTCAGGCTTGGTTTACTTGGCAACTCTCTATGTCGGAGAAAAGTTAACCCCGAGCCCCTATCAGAATTCTCAGACTCCCCTCCCCGATAAAACGGGACAATCGATAAAAGACCTCACTCGTCCAATTGCACTCGTGGGTGAGGTGCGGACTGTTCAAGTGGTACCCCATCACCTTCCATGTTCAAAATCTGATTCGAAAACAGCATCCCAAAGAACATTAATATCGCAGCTAGCCAGATGACGTAAGATTGCACGCCACCTTCTTCTCTTAAAAACTTCTCCTGAGAGGCTTGATCGACTAGGCCTTGAGCCTTGAGTTTTTCTATATGGTCTTTGGTATGCCAAAAATACAAATAATTTCCAGTGACCGCGGCCATGATTTTCCAGACAACTCCAACAGTAGGGATCCCCGTAAGATACAGCGCTAAAAACGGCCCCACAGCATACAACAGGGCAAACAGGTACATCTTTCGATAGAGAAACCAGAGGAAATCGAATAAAAAGGCCGACCAATTCCAGGACAACTCAAAGCGTGGGCCCGGAGCCGATCGAAAATTTGAAAATTTATTCAGGTAATAGAGCGCCGCCGGACGCCAGGCCCAACCTCGTGAGGGAGAAAACAGGACGGTGGGATTAGGCCCAATGAAGGTCTCCCAAAGATGATCGTCGTTTTGGACATCATCAGGTGGGGGAGGTGCTACAGGTTCTTCAGAAAATGCCTGGGCGCAACTATGGCAAAACTTCGCATCATCGGGGTTCTGTTGCTCGCAAGAGCCACATTGTTTCATCCCGCCGGGTTATAGCATCCTTCCATGGGAGGAACAAGGCTCCATGGAATCGTAAAGCGTGAAGCGTAATACGTGAAGCGTGGAAATACGGGGTGAAAAAAATGGGGAAAAGGCATTATTTTTTGACGAGCTTTACCCTTACCCTTTTCTCGTAACCCTTCCTCGTCTTACGCTTCACGTATCACGCTTCACGCTTCACGTCTACATTGCGCCCCCAAGAATCCCTATGTTAGATTCGCCTCTCCTGACGCGGACTTATTCAATATGCTCACTGAAGAACTCGAACGCTATTCCTCACAATATTTGATGCAGACCTATGCCCGCGTCCCGATAAGTATCGTCCGGGGACAGGGATGCAAAGTCTACGATGCCGAGGGACGTGAATACTTAGATTGTGTGGCAGGGGTCGCAGTGAATGCCCTTGGTCATGGCCATCCTGACCTCGTCATGGCCATCGAACAACAGGCCCGGCATCTCATCCATGCTTCCAATCTGTATTATTCCGAACCCCAAGTTCAGCTCGCGCAACAACTTGTTAAATTGTCATTCGGCCAAAAAGTCTTTTTCTGCAACAGCGGAGCCGAGGCCAATGAAGCCGCCATCAAGTTGGCACGCAAATATGCCTCAGAAAACATTGCCCCTGAACGATGTGACATCATTACGATGCACAACTCGTTTCATGGACGAACCTTGGCCACGCTGACGGCCACGGGACAATCCAAAGTCCAGCAAGGTTTTGCACCCCTCCCAACAGGCTTTTCCTATGCGACTATGAATGATATCGAATCGGTCAAAAGCCAAATCACCGACCGCACAGCAGCAGTGATGATCGAGCCTGTGCAAGGAGAAGGCGGCGTGGTTGCGGCAGACCAATCATTCATGAAAGAGCTGCGAGCCCTTTGCACAGAACGCCGAATTCTCTTGATCTTCGATGAAGTCCAGACCGGCATCGGACGAACTGGAACGATGTTTGCTTACGAACAGTATGAAATTGAACCGGATATTATGACGTTGGCCAAAGGATTGGGTGGAGGACTACCCATTGGTGCGTGCATCGCCACGGATACGATCGCACAAGCCTTTGGACCAGGCTCACATGGATCAACCTTTGGAGGGAATCCGCTGGCCTGTGCAGCCAGCCTTGCCATGCTTCGAGTCATACAAGACAGTCGGCTACTAGAAAAGGTCCAGGCCACGGGAGCCTACCTGAAAAAAGGGCTTCAGGAATTACAACGCCGAATCCCGCTCATAAAAGAAATCAGAGGGATGGGCTTGTTACAGGGGGTCGAACTCTCCATTGATGGAAAGTCCGTGGTCAAGGATTGCCTGGCCCGACGAGTGCTGATCAATTGCACGATGGAGCGAGTGTTACGATTTATTCCGCCGCTGATCATCACGCAAAAAGACATTGACCACCTTTTGAACGTCCTGTCTGACGTCCTGAATAAACGACTCAAAAACCCGTGACGCGTAAAGGATAGAAAGTATATTGTAAGTTCCTAGAACGCATCACGGATCACCCATTACGCATAACGGGCCCTTAAAATCATGACCATTCTCGGCCAATCGATTCCAGACACCGCGCATTCACCACGGACAAATTCATTCCCCGGGGAATTGAGGAAGGACCTGCTCACGCTAGAAACCGTGCCACGGCACCATGTTCTACGGCTGCTTCAAATTGCCCGTGAACTGAAAGCGGCACCGCGCCCTGGACGTGCTTCTCAATGGCTGCAAGGGTTAACTCTGGGTTTGATTTTTGAAAAGCCTTCCACCAGGACTCGAGTGTCTTTCGAAGCTGGCATGAACCAATTAGGCGGTCAGGCCTTATTTCTTTCATCTGACAAGATTCAATTGAGCCGGGGGGAAAGCCTTGCAGATACTGCGTTGGTCCTTTCTCGCTACTTAGATGGTTTGGTGGTTCGAACCTTTGATCAGTCGATATTGGAAGATTGGGCGAGGCATGCCACCATTCCAGTGATCAATGGACTGACGGATCTCACCCATCCCTGCCAAGCCCTTGCCGACCTGCTAACCGTCCTTGAAAGAAAAGGCTCGCTGAAGGGCAAAAAACTCGCCTATCTTGGGGACGGAAATAATATTGCCAATTCACTCATCGAAGCCGGAGCCAAAGTCGGGATGCATATTGCCATTGGCTGTCCAGCCAACTATATGCCCGATCCTTCGATTGTGGAAAAAAGTCGAATAGAAGCCGAGCAGACTGGGGCCATCATCGAAATTACCTCGGATCCAGTGGAGGCCTCTCGCAATGCAGACGCGCTCTATACAGATGTGTGGACCAGCATGGGTCAGGAAGACGAGCAGGCTCAACGTCTCACCGCGTTTACTCCCTATCAACTCAATGAATCGCTGCTTGCTGTGGCTAAGCCAGATGCTATTGTCCTGCATTGTTTACCTGCCCACCGTGGAGAAGAAATCACGGAAGGGGTCATCGACGGCCCGCAATCAGCTGTGCTGGATCAAGCCGAAAACCGGCTTCACGTTCAAAAAGCCATTCTGACGGAATGGTTGGGAAGGCCCTGGTCATGAGTACCCGAAAAAATTCGACATCAAAAAATACGGCATCGGCTCCCTCTGGCAGCAAGACCATTACCAAAGTCGTGCTCGCCTACTCTGGAGGTTTGGACACTTCAATTATTCTGAAGTGGCTGCAAGAGGAGTATCAATGCGAAGTCATTGCTTTTTGTGCGGACCTTGGACAAGGCGAAGACCTGAAGGCGATCAAACAAAAAGCTATCACCGTTGGGGCGTCTAAAGTTTATGTCGAAGACCTTCAAGAGACTTTTGTTAAAGATTACGTGTTCCCCATGCTTCGCGCGAATGCCGTGTACGAGGGTTGCTATTTGTTAGGCACATCCATTGCCCGCCCGCTCATTGCCAAACGGCAGGTCGAGATTGCCAAAAAGGAAGGTGCCCAGGCTGTGAGCCATGGTGCCACAGGAAAAGGAAATGATCAGGTACGATTCGAACTGGGCTACGTGGCGGTTGATCCCACGATAAAAATTATCGCTCCATGGCGGGACTGGTCCTTCAAGTCACGCTCGGATCTGATGCGGTTTGCCAAAAAGCACAATATTCCAATTACCTCGACCAAAGCGAAGCCCTATAGCATGGATCTCAACATGTTCCATATCAGTTACGAAGGGGGCATTTTAGAAGATCCCTGGAAGGCACCACCTGAATCCATGTTTCAAATGTCGGTCTCGCCAGAGAAAGCACCAAACAAAGCACAAACGATCGAGATCACATATGACCAAGGCAATCCCGTCGCTGTGAACGGTAAACCAATGTCGCCAGCCACGTTATTGAATCATCTCAATCAACTCGGGGGCAAACATGGCATTGGCCGAGTCGACTTAGTCGAAAACCGGTATGTCGGGATCAAATCTCGCGGAGTGTATGAAACACCAGGCGGCACGATCCTTCATGTCGCCCATCGAGGCGTGGAGTCGTTGACGATGGATCGAGAAGTGCTGCACTTGCGTGACAGCTTCATCCCCAAATATGCGGAACTGATTTACAATGGATATTGGTTTGCCCCAGAACGCCTGATGTTACAAAAGGCTATTGATGATGCCCAACGACGAGTGAGTGGCACGGTCCGCTTGAAACTCTACAAAGGCAATTGCATACTCACCGGTCGACAATCTCCATTGTCCCTGTATCGAGAAGACCTCGCGACGTTTGAAGAAGATGCGGGATTTGATCAACGCGATGCCAACGGCTTTATTCGCCTTAATGCCCTTCGGTTAGCCATTGGCAAAACTCATCGAAAAACCCGTCCCACAACTTCGGCCAAGAAGAAGGGCTCCCGGTCACAATGAAAGCCTTCCAACCGACGCGACAGAAAAAAGCGTCTTCCTCTTCTCAGGTCAAACAGACTTCACAAAAAAAGTCTCCAACGAAATCCGCAAAGGCCTGGGAAGGAAGATTCACCGAAGCCACTCATGCGTTGGTCGAACGGTTTACGACCTCTCTCCCTATTGATCAGCGACTCTTTGAATATGACATTCAGGGAAGCATGGCCCATTGTCAGACTCTTGAGAAGGCCAAGGTCCTGTCTAAGACTGAATGTCAAAAACTGATTCGAGGATTAACCCGCGTCCGTTCTGAATTACGAGAAAGCCAACTTCCTTTTGCCGACAGCGATGAAGACATCCACATGGCCGTCGAACGACGGCTCACAGAACTGATTGGGCCATTAGGCGGAAAGCTTCACACAGGACGGAGTCGAAACGACCAGGTCACCCTGGATTTACGTCTGTATCTTCGCGATCAGCTTCAAGTGCTCAATGGCCAAATACAGGCGGTACAATCCGCCTTTGTGCAACAGGCCAATCAGCATATCAACACCTTTCTCCCTGGCTATACTCATTTACAGCGAGCACAGCCCGTATCCTTGGCCCATCATTTTTTAGCCTATGTGGAAATGCTTGAACGCGATAAAGGTCGAGTCAATGATGCCTTGCGTCGGGTGAACGTCATGCCATTAGGGTCCGGGGCTTTAGCCGGATCGAACTATCCGACTGATCGAACCTTCACGGCCAAACTGTTGAACTTTCCGGCGTTAAGCCAAAATAGTCTCGATGCGGTTTCAGATCGTGATTATGTCGTGGAAGTGCTGAGCATCCTCTCTTTAATCATGATGCACCTTTCCCGACTCAGTGAAGAACTCATCTTGTGGTCATCACAAGAATTTGCCTTTGTCGAATTGCCCGACGGGTTTTGCACCGGAAGCAGCATGATGCCGCAAAAGAAAAACCCTGATGTCCCGGAACTCATTCGAGGCAAAACGGGAAGAGTGTACGGGCAACTCGTCACGCTCCTGACGACCCTCAAGGGACTACCCCTGAGTTATAACCGCGATCTCCAGGAAGACAAAGAACCTCTTTTTGATGCCATGCAAACTGTGTTAGATTCTCTGACCATTTACGCAGAGCTGATTCAGCGACTGACTGTTCACCATGAGGTTTTAGAAAAGGCAGTCGGATCTGGGTTCTTGCTGGCCACCGAGTTGGCCGACTATCTGGTCCAAGAGGGCGTCCCGTTTCGAGAGGCGCACAGCATTGTCGGACGATTAGTGCAGACCTGTATAAAAAACAAACAAGAACTCCGGGATCTTTCTCTGGTTAATCTCCAAGCCATTTCTCCACGATTTACAAAAAAAGCGTTGACCTTTTTGACCGTTGAAGGAGCCATTGATCGAAAAGCCCAAATTGGCGGAACGGCTCGGAAGCAAGTGGCCCGCCAGGTAAGATCTTGGGAGCAACGTCTCAAGAAAAAAACATCAGCCTAACCATTTCTCCGATCAACCATTGGCATGACTAGCACATCACCACGATCAACCAGACACTTACTACTCTCACTTGTTCTTCTCGTGATGATTTGTACAGTGCAGGGTTGTGGCGTGGTGGGGCCGCCTCTTCCGCCAGAGGATATTGGCATCGAGGCCAAAATCCAATCGCAAAAACAGGCCGCCGAAAATCAAGCAGAGAATAATGAATCCTCAATTGTTCCCTTGGGCGAAGAGGATGTGACCTTACCACCTCTTCAACCCTTGGGGGCTCAATAGCCCAAAGCTATTGATGGCCAGACACGAAAAGACTATTCACCATATATCTTGATCTCAAACCATTAGAAGAGTAACCCGACCATGCATCATTTTCACTACCGAAACGATTCCCTTTTCTGCGAAGACATTCCACTCGAACAAATCGCTAAGGAGCAGGGCACCCCTAGCTATATCTACAGTCATGCCACCTTCACCCGACACTTCCAAGCCGTGGACCAAGCGTTTGCCTCGGTGCCGCATATCATCGCCTTCGCGATGAAGGCGAATTCGAATATTGCAATTTTGCGGCTCATGGCTTCACTCGGAAGTGGAGCCGATATTGTCTCGGGCGGAGAACTCTTTCGTGCCTTAAAAGCTGGTATTCCACCAAACAAAATCGTGTTTGCTGGTGTCGGGAAAGACCATAACGAAATTAAATATGCCATCGAGTCTGGCATACTATTCTTCAATGTGGAATCCGGCGCAGAGTTACAAGCCATCAACCACGTGGCCGGGGAACTGGGAACACAGGCGCGAGTGGCCCTTCGGGTCAACCCGAATATAGATCCTCAAACCCATCCCTACATTTCCACGGGCATGAAAAAAAGTAAATTTGGGATTGGCGCAGATCAAGTCTTAGGAGAATTCGATCAAGCCGCCGCACTGCCCAATATCCAAGTCGTCGGTGTGCATGCACACATAGGGTCGCAGCTCACTAAGGTGAGCCCGTTTGTCGATTCACTCACCAAGGTCTTGGGACTTATTCAAACGCTGAAGAGCAAAGGCATTCCGATTCAATATCTGAACATCGGTGGAGGATTGGGGATTACCTATTCAGACGAGACGCCGCCTCAGCCTCAAGAACTTGCGGACGCCATCACGCCCATTCTGAAAGAAACTGAATGTGAAATCGTCATGGAGCCCGGTCGGGTGATTGCTGGGAACGCCGGCATTCTTCTCACGCGAGTAATCTACATCAAAGATAACGGTACGAAAAAGTTTGCCATTGTCGATGCCGCGATGAATGATCTGATTCGCCCAAGTTTGTACCAAGCCCATCATGACATTTTGCCGGTGAACCAGGTTCCCAATGCACCAGAAGATGTCTTCGATGTCGTCGGGCCTATTTGCGAATCCGGGGATTTTCTCGCTCAAAACCGAACCATGCCCGTGGTCAAAGAAGGCGATCTGTTAGCTGTGATGAGTGCCGGGGCCTATGCCTTTACCATGGCCTCGAACTATAACTCCAGACCCAAAGTTCCTGAAATCTTAGTCAAGGGCGGAGAAAGTTTTGTGATTCGTAGGCGAGAAAGTTATGATGATCTCATTCGCGGGGAGCACATCCCGGAATTTCTAAGAACGTGAAGCGTTATCTGTGATGCGTGAAGTGTAAGATTGAGAAAGTACAAGAAAAGTCGGTTAGGTAGAAGACATGATTGGGAAATTAGACGTTCCTCCCTCTTACGCATCACGCGTTACGCATCACGGGTTACGAACTAACAAAGGTCAACACTATGTTTTCGGGTTCACATATTGCCATCATCACACCGTTTAAAAACGGGAAATTCGATGAACAATCCTATGCCAATCTTATCGAATGGCAAATTGCCAACGGTACGCATGGCATTGTCCCATGCGGAACAACAGGCGAATCAGCCACTCTCACGCATACT
The DNA here is from genome assembly GCA_027623995.1 of Nitrospirota bacterium. GTDB lineage: Bacteria > Nitrospirota > Nitrospiria > Nitrospirales > UBA8639 > Nitronereus. The sequence goes on along the minus strand of JAQBUF010000055.1, from coordinate 6,570 downwards.
GAACACGATCGCGTGGTGGCATTTACTGTAGAAGTTGTGAATCGGCGAGTTTCGGTCATCGCCGGGACCGGGTCCAATGCCACAGCCGAGGCCATTACACGTACCAAGCATGCCAAGCAGGCTGGAGCCGATGGCGCCCTCCTGATCACGCCCTATTACAATAAGCCGACACAGGAAGGTCTCTATCAACATTACAAAGCTGTGGCTGAAGCCGTCGACCTTCCACTGATTCTCTACAACATTGAAGGTCGCACCAGCGTGAATATGAAACCGGACACGATTGCGCGCACGGCCAAACTTTCCAATGTGGTAGGCATCAAAGAGGGGAGTGGCTCACTAGGGCAGGTTTCCGAGATCATTCATTTATGCGGGCCAGACTTTACGATTCTCGCTGGCGATGATCCGCTCACGCTGCCAATGATGGCGCTAGGGGCCAAAGGCGTGATTACCGTCACCGCCAATGTAGCCCCTGCTGATATGGCGAATATGGTGAACGCTGCTCTCGCTGGAGATTTTGCTAAAGCTCGAACCTATCATTTTAAACTCGCGCCCTTGTTCAAGGCCCTGTTCTATGAGACCAACCCGATCCCGGTCAAAGAAGCCGTGGCCATGATGAACAAAATTGATCCAGAACTTCGTCTCCCACTCACACCACTGTCATCAGAAAACCGCGAACGACTCCGTCAGGTGATGAAAGATTCGGGGTTGATCTAAGACGGCCATGGCTACGCCAACGAAAGTCATTATCACTGGCGCCGGGGGTCGCATGGGAAAACGATTGGTTGCCCTCGTCCACGAATCACCAAGCCTGCAACTTGCCGGAGCCACTGAAGCCAAAGGCTATCCGGACATTGGGAAAGATGCCGGCGAATTAGCAGGGTGCGGGCACCTTGATGTGCCTTTATCCGATGATCTCTCCAAAGTGTTGCCTCTAGCTGATGTCGTGGTCGACTTTACCTCACCAACTGCCACGTTGAACCATCTGGCTCAAGCCGTTCAACATCAACGCGCAATGATTATCGGCACCACAGGATTTTCTCCCGATGAAATGAATCAGCTTCGGACACATGCTGAATCCATCCCATGTGTTCAAGCACCGAACATGAGTGTGGGGATTAACGTGTTACTTCAGATCATTGGAAAAGTCGCGCAAGCCTTGGGCGATGATTATGATTTGGAAATCATCGATGCGCATCACAACAAGAAAAAAGACGCCCCCAGTGGAACAGCTCTCATACTTGCTGAGGCATTGGCCAAAGCGAAGAATTGGGATTTACAGGAAACTGGAGTCTATGGGCGACATGGCATTCTTGGAGAGCGCCCCAAGAAGGAAATTGGAATTCAAACGGTAAGGGCCGGGGATATCGTGGGCGACCATACCGTGTTGTACGGCGGCCCTGGGGAACGCATTGAAATCATCCATCGCGCTCATAATCGAGACCCATTTGCACGCGGAGCCTTGCGTGCCGCAGAATGGGTGGTCAATCAGCCGCCTGGGTTATATGGGATGGCTGACGTTCTAGGATTATAAGGTTTCATTTCATTTTTTCAGAATGGTTTAGGAGGTTTCTGTCATGGATATGTTTGGGAAGATTCCCCTTATAGAAATACCGGTTCATGTGACACCGGATCAGAAAAAGTGGTTGGATAAAATGGTGAACGAAGGGTTTATTGCCATTCCACCTGGAGGGACTTTGGAAAAGGGATCGGTCATCTCCATGTTCCTTCGCATGTTGATTCACAATGCACAGGAAGAACAAATGCGCCAAGCCGTATTAGATGCTGAAGACGATGACGACGATGATGATGACGATTAAATAGTTCTTGGAAAAGAATTTACTCTCGTAATTTCTTTTCCATTCAGAAAAATACTCTCTCTTCTCCCTCTCCTTTGTCAGGAGGGGCGAGGGGAGGTAGAGTCTCCCCCTTCTCAATCTTTTTCAATTTCATCTTCGAAAAATAAATGGTTTAGGTTTTTATTTATGCCGGGTTTCGCCCCAGCACGGCGAGGTCCTTTTGTTTCGGCAAAAGGGCCCAAAACCATGTCCGCCCGTGCGCGGCCCCTCTGGGGTCCCTCCGCCTCCGCCTCCGCCTCCGCCTCCGCCTCCGCCCCGAATAAGATGGCTCAGCCACCGTGATGAAAATCAAGCGGTGCGAAGTGGCCGGGATTCCATGCCGTTTGGGTTTTGACCATGGTGTTGAGAATGACCAACAGTTTTCGCATACAGGCCGTGAGGGCCACCTTGGGTTTTTTTCCTTTAGCAATGAGGCGTTGATAAAATGGTTTAATAACGGGATTATGCCGGGACGCGGAAAGAGCCGCCATGTAAAGCGCCGCTCGGATTTGTGCGCGGCCTCCCCAGATTCTTCGTCGCCCACGCCACGTGCCGCTATCCCAATTTAAGGGAGCCACCCCCACCAGTGTGGCGATTTCCCGGCGATTCAGCCTGCCCAATTCCGTCAGGCCACTCAGGAGATTAATGGATAAGACGGTGCCGACCCCAGGGACCCCGCGCAGGAGCGAATCTGTTTCTTTCCAGCCGGGCGTGGTGTGAATCAGTTTGGCGATGTGGCCTTCAAGTTTTTGGAGACGTTTTTCCAGAGAGGTGATATGGGCCGTGATATCTGGACGAATCCATTTGGCCGCTTGCTGAAGACGGGGTTTTTCCGCTGTCAGCATGGAGAGCAACTGTCGTCGCCGGGTCACCAAGGCCGTTAATTCCTGGGTGGTGGCGTCTTTCATGGGGCGGACGGGTGGCTGGATCGCCGCCCCGAAACGAGCCAAGATGCGGGCGTCCAGCGCATCAGTTTTCGCCAGGGTCCCTAGGGCTTTGGCAAAGTCACGTACCTGTCGAGGATTGATGACCACGGGGGCAACCCCGCAGCGGTTAAGGCCGCATACAAGAATGTTTCGAGGCCCCCCGTGGCTTCCATCACGATGAGCGTGGGATGAAGCGGTTGGAGCTGCGCCACCAGCGAGGTGATGCCTGCGTCATCGTGAGCGACTGACCAGGCCAGGGCCTCGGCATCGTCAGCGATGTCCACGCGAGCTTTGCAAATGTCGATGCCAATAAAGAGCTACGGGTTTGACTGTCATGGCTCTGTCTCCCAACCTTGTTGATGCGGGCTTGGGTGTCCCAGGCAACCGTTCGGGTTCAGCAGAGAACAGGCATGACGACCTGCGCTGAGCCACGGGCTGAGTCCCACAGGAACAACGGTCTATCAAGCCGGGATTATTATCCCGTAAGAGTACAGCCTTGTGGCTAGCCTTTGCGACACATTCTTCAGAGAGAAGACGCTCCCTGGAGTTGGGGCCACAACCTTGGTTTGAGTCATACAAGGAACTCGCTCTGCTCAAACAGCCTTCGCCAAAGAAGTCGATTCGGGGCTGCGGCTCCGCCACGCCCAACGCGGGGAGACACTCAAACAACACAGATGGTTTTCAAATCATGGGAAAATCCTGATAAAACTATTATTCCTGCCTACACGCACAAGTTTTGGTCCGTTAGAAACGAGGAATGAAAACCATGCCCTGGACTGTCTACATTTTGGAATGTGCTGATCACACTTTGTATACGGGCATCTCTCAAAATGTGGAACAGCGGATTGCCAATCATGAAAAAGGAAAGGGAGCACGATATACCAAAGGGCGAGGTCCTTTCACCCTTGTATATACCGAACAAAAAGAGACCAAAGGGGCGGCTCTCAAACGGGAATGTGAAATCAAATCTTTGAGGAGGAAAGAGAAATTAGAACTGGTTTCCGAACCCCAAAAGTCAAAAGCATGACAAGGGTGGTTTCGGGAAATAATGTGCGTCGTTTACGAGTTGTGCCAAGATGGGGGGCTAGGTGCACAATGGCGTTATCTGTTCAATTGTTCCATTTATCTATCCCCGATTCTCTTCGGGGCCAGTCCACTCGAGCAATGCGTCGCCAGCCGCCATGTGTAGAAATGAGTTAGTCGTCTTAATATAAAACCAGGTTTCTGATGTGTTGGGTGGCGGCTTAGGAAGGGAATAGGTTTCCTGTTGTAGGTGCCCTTCACCAGTATCGACTATAACAGCCCCCGACGTTAGCCAATCATACTTTGTGTCGAGAGGTTCTATAGACAGGAAGGCAACTCGTTCAAGGGGTACGCGGGCGGGACGGGACAATTCTCGTATGCCTTTGTTTTCCATATCACCGGTCCACACCATCAAGTCAAACGTTAGTCTGCGGCTCAAATAGTCCTTTTCGAAATGAGACAACTCGGCATCATGAAAACCATTTGGCAATGTCTGGGAACGTTCGTGGAATGTCATTTGCGGCCAATTATTATTAGTTGCCTGAATAGCTATGGAATGTTTTGGACAGTATATCCAATCTTTGAAGCCAAAGTCGTTAAGAGTTTGATAAAGAGTTGAGCTGATTTCTTTTTACAGAATAGCGCTTCTGTTACATTTTTGAAGGTACCCACGACTGGAAGACTATTCCAATTCCCTGTTTCTTTCTGGTTGCACTAATTTATTCTTAAGAGCTTGAACCACCTTTTGAGGGTCAAAGGGTTCTTCGGAATTGACCCTGTATGTCACAGTCTGCTCATCCTCTGCTAATGGTTCTTGTTGGAGTTGTTGTTGCTGGAGGACGGCGAGGTCGGCTTCTGAGGCATCGGACCGTTGTTCGGCACGAGTGGCAATCCGCTCTTTCAATGTGGCGATTGGCGATTGAACATTGAGGATGAGGAAGGGAATTCGTCTTTCCTCCGCTAGGCTGCGAAAGAGGTCTCGATAGCGGCGTTGTAAAAACGTCGCGTCCACGATGACGTTATAGCTAGATGAAAGAAGGCGTTGGGCAGTATCACGTAAATGGTTGTGCAAAGTTTCGGTCGTGTCCGATCCATAGAGTTCGGTTTTGACCTTCTCTGAACTGCGTTCATTTGGAGAGATTCCAAACAAGCGCTTGCGTTCGATATCGGATCGTAGGCGAATGGCTCCCATTGAATCCAGCAGAGTTTGGGATATCGTCGATTTTCCTGAGCCAGAGAGTCCATGCATGATGATGAGGCTTGGAGAGTCGGGGTGAGCTAAAGTCTGAGCGACGGAAAGATATCGATGATACTCTTCTTGAAGAGAGGCCGATGTGTCATCAGGTTGATGGCCTTGATTCAGACGAATCCGAGCGACTTTGGTGCGAACTAAGGCGCGATAGACTTCATAGTATCGAAGGACAGCCATCCCATCGTAATCGCCCGTGTGTTCGAGGTAGGCGTTAAGAAACCTCCAAGCAAAATCCGACCGCCCTCGTGCACTAAGATCCATAATACAAAATGCGGCATCGCTCATGACATCAATCCATCGCAGGCGTTCGCTGAATTCTATGCCGTCAAATGGAGTCGCGATATCATTGATGAGCACGATGTTCGCGAGATGAAGATCTCCATGGCATTCGCGAACGAACCCCTGATGCTTCCGATCAGCAAAGGTTTGGTTCTGTTTGATATGTTCCTGCTGCATCCATTGCTGGAGCCCTTGAAGCTGTTTCCCCTCCTCTAAGGATTGAGTCTCTGGGGAAAACTGATTGACGACATCTGTAACCACATCTCCGATGACTTCAGCACTTCCCAAAGCCGCAGTTTTCTCGATGCTGGGAAGGTTGCTGTGAAACCTGGCAAGGTCTTTGGCCAGTTGATCAATGTGCCAATTCTGTACCTTCCCCTGGGGCATGGCGTGGTCAAGCGTGGCATCAAGGGGGAATTGCTGCATTTTGACGGCAAATTCGAAAGGCTCGGCCTCGCCGCCAAGCTTTGGCACTTCCGGCGTTCCGGTAATCGGTACGACCTCGAGATAAAGATCAGGCGCTAACCGACCGTTGAGACGTAATTCCTCAAGGCAGGCCTGGTGTCGTAAGGCGAGAGTAGAAAAATCCACAAAGCCGAGATTGACCGGTTTTTTAATTTTGTAGGCAAACGGGCCAGTAAGTAGAACCCATGAGATATGCGTTTCTTGGATGAGGATCTGAGTGACCGGATGTGGGTAGACCGAAGGCTCCGTAAGCGCTTGGATCAAGGTTTGGGACTGCTCAAGATTTGTTTCCAAGGATCACCTTGTGAGGGATGGCAAGTATGAACTGTTCACGTCCTTTTCATTCCTATCCAGCTTACCCAGTCTGAAACATTTCGCCAACCAATGATTCGAGAATCTGAGAGCCTGTGAGGTGCATGCAGGTTTGTCGTAGCAAGTCCAGAAAAATCTGCGCCAAGTGGAGCAAATTTTATCCACAAAATCTGTGGATAAACTGGTGAAAAAAATTTCCCCTCGTAAGATTTCGTGTTTCCAGGTAATGGAATGAGCGGATTGCACAATTTTTGTGCATGGTGGTCAGGTAAAACCCTACACTGTATATGGTAGGTATTGTCCTACTACGTAGAGACTTTGGGCCAGGTATGGAAAATCCTTTATGAAACTTGGACTTAGACTGTAGGTCGTTTGGCAGAGACTGTTCCGAAAGGATAATTTTACGTGGCTATGCAGTTGATTGCCCAAACTACTAAATGTAGTGTTTGGCGGTATGGAGATATATCCTGCGAACATG
>JAQBUF010000054.1 GCA_027623995.1 Nitrospirota bacterium | reverse complement strand
AAACCAGGAAGGACGCTGCAACAACTCGATGACATCGCCACTGTCATCAGCGATCATGAGGCCGCCAAACACCTGAACGCGGCCAAACTCACACTCTATCAACACATCTTTGAACAGAAACACAGGACGGCCTGATGGAGTAGGCTCGTGGCACGTCTCGACTCCCGGCTTTCAGTATCATTTATGAATTAGAAAATACTAATGTCAGGGTATTTGGCCCGACGGGAGCGTTTGTGACCCAAGATTCTGGCAGTGTTGAAGCAGAGGTGAATAAACTACTCACAGAAACTGGCATTTATACAGTGGTGGTTACTGATGCCAGTTCAGGCCAAGGCCAAACTGGAATCTACATTTTAGAATTCTCGAAAGATTTGGATCCTTCCTTGGTCTTTCCGTCCGTGCTCGGTTCATTTTCAGTCACTGGTACGACAACCTGGACCGGGTGTGTGAATCCCAATGATGACGATACGTATTTGATTCAAGGGACCGTGATTATTTCCGACCAAGTTCGGGACAAATTTAGCGGCACGTTGCAATTAGAAAATCCTACTCTCAATGCCAAGCAACGTGGCCCTGTGACTGGAACGGTCCTGGTGGATGGAACGTTAGTCGGAAATTTTGACACGAACTTTTTTATTAATGGCATATTCGACAGTACGACCCAAGGGACCTTTACGGGTTCGTTAATCAATAATGACCTCACCGTGAATTTTTCAGGACAAGATATCGTGGGTGATACCTGTGTGGTGAATGGGAGCTTAGCGGGTCCATTCAGTTCCTCTGCCTTTACCCTTTCTGTGACGAAAGTGGGAGGAGGGATGGTCACGAGTACACCCATTGGAATTCAGTGTGGTCAGGATTGCACCTTTGGGTATCAATCGACACAACAAGTCGTGCTCACTCCAGTGGCAAATTCAGGATTTGCGTTCGAGGGCTTTACGGGCGATCTGGATTGTCTCGATGGTACGGTGACGATGAATAATAACCGGAGTTGTATCGCCACATTCACACTTCTTGCGGGTGGTAATTTGCCCATGCCTCAGGAGTTGTTTTGGGCAAAGCAGGCAGGCGGGATTACGAATGAGGGTGGCGATTTCTCGGGGCAAGTCGATAGCGTAGGAAATTTTTACGTTGGCGGTGGGTTTGTTGGCTCGTCGGTTTTTGGTCCTGGGGAGGGTAATGAAACCACACTCAACTCTGATGGCGCGGCCGACGTCTTTTTAGCGAAATATGACATGGCTGGGAATTTGGTTTGGGCTACACGTGCTGGTGGTGTAGAGGATGATCGCGCATTCGGGACTATTGTGGATAGCGCTGGCAACTTGTTTGCTGGGGGAGAATTCAAAGGAACTGCCACGTTTGGGCTTGGGGAAACCAACCAAACCATGCTGATCGCTTCTGGTACAGAATCCGAACCCTGGTTGGGACAGTTTGACCCAGCGACAGGAGATCTACTTTGGGTCAAACAATTTAGTCCGTCTACTTCGCTCGAGGGGGTTGGATTTGATGCAACGGGAAATCTGCTTGTTGCTGGAAATTTTGAAGGCTCGGTGACATTCGAAATCGGGGGAAATGATGTCACATTAAATTCAACAGGAACTGGAGATATTTTTGTTGTCACGATAAACCTCAACGGTGATGTCCTTGATGCGAAACGAGTTAGTGGCGTGGGGCAGGAAAATAGTCGGATGGTTTTTGACGCGTCGGGAAATCTGTATGTGTTTAGGCTCTTCGTGGGCTCTATAACCCTGGGTATCGGGGAGGCCAATGAGACTACGCTGAATTCACAAGGTCAAAAGGATCTTTTTCTCGCAAAGTTTGATTCAAATGGAAATCTCATTTGGGCTAAACATGCGGGTGGACAGGGAGATGAGGGGGTTGATGGGATAAAGCTAGATAGCTCCGGAAACATTTATGTAATCGGCGGGTTTGGGTTAGAGGCGGGTGCAGGGGAAGTGATTACTATTGGATTGGGCGAGCCCAATCCCATAGCCTTGACCTCCCAAGGAGCTGGAGATGGCTTTGTTGCGAAATATGATCTCAACGGAAATGTCCTCTGGGCCAAACAAGTCGGGAGCCCTGGGTTTGTGGATTTGGAGTCCCTTGCGATCGATGGATTAGGCAATTCGTATGTCTTCGGTGATTTCGGAGATGAGTTTGGCGATTTCGGTGTGCGACTAGGCAGCACCATCACCTTTGGTGTAGGCGAACCGAATCAGACCATCCTGACCTCAGTCGGTCAACGTGATATTTTTCTGGCCAAGTTTAATTCGAATGGCGATTTCGAGTGGGCGAGACGAGAGGGAGGAAGCGGGAACGAAGAAAGCGCGAATGTTTCTCTGGATACGCTGGGGAATAGTTATGTGAATGGTTTCTTTGCTGGGTCGCCTGCTTTTGGACTAGGAGAAGCCAATGAGACCACATTGGACTCGGCTGGAGAATCGGATTTCTTTATTGCCAAGTTCGGTGCCCTTTTACAGACTCTGACAATTACGAAAGCTGGTGCAGGCAGCGGAACTGTAATCAGTGATGATGGGCTGATTGATTGTGGCTTAGTATGCATGGGGGACTTTCCTGAACATCAAATCGTGACTCTGATTCCCACGGTAGACCTGGGGTCCCTTTTCGCAGGCTTCACTGGCGATCCGGATTGCACCGATGGCAATGTCACCATGGATGTCAGTAAAACCTGTATTGCTACCTTTGAAGTGATTCCCAATCCCGTGTTGTCGGTTGAGCTGGCTGGATCAGGAAGTGGGATCGTTACCAGTACTCCAGTTGGTATCGATTGTGCGACAGGCACTCTGGTTGACTGCAACGAATCCTACTCCACTGGGCAAGTTGTGGAGATGATGGCCGTGGCGGATCTCGGGTTCACGTTTGTTGGGTACACCGGTGATCCAGATTGTATAGACGGTACTGTCACCATGAATGGGGATATTACCTGTACCGCTACCTTCGATTTGCTTCCAGCAGCAATCCTCACCATTGCTGTAGCGGGGACTGGGAGTGGGACGGTCACGAGTACTCCTCCTGGCATTGATTGTGCGACCGGCACCTTAGTGGATTGCAATGAATCCTATCCTAATGGACAAGTTGTCAGTTTGATGGCCGCCACAGATCTTGGCTCAACGTTTGTTGGATTTACCGGTGACCCTGATTGTGTCGATGGCATGGTCACCTTGGATGGGGATAAAACGTGTACTGCGACTTTTGATCAAATGCCCGTGTTGACGGTTGCTTTGACTGGGCTTGGAAGTGGCTCGGTCATGAGTCTTGATCCTGGAATTAGTTGCCCTTCGGATTGTTCAGAGCCCTTAATATTTGGAACGCTTGTCACTTTATTGGCCAATATCGATGCAGGCTCATTCTTGGTTGGGTGGACCGGCTGCCTCCCTAATCCTGGAAACCCGTTGGAATGCTCATTGACGGTTAACCAGGATGAAACCGTCACAGCAGAGTTTGCTCTTTTGCCTACTCTTCATACCCTGACCATCACAAAGGCGGGAACGGGGAGCGGCAATGTCACTAGTGGGGATGGGGTGTTGATTAATTGCGGCACCCAATGCGTGGCGGATTTCCCAGAGAACCAAGTCGTGGCACTCCTGACGACACCTGACGCTGGGTCCATCTTCACTGGCTTCAATGGCGATCCAGATTGCGTCGACAGCCTCGTGACTATGAATACCAATAAGACTTGTATCTCCATCTTTGACCTGGTCCCTACGAATTCTGCGACCTTGGACGTGGACGGCAACGGTGTGGCGGATGCCCTGACCGATGGCATGCTCATTCTTCGGTATATGTTTGGGTTCAAGAATGAGGCCTTGGTGAATGGGGTGTTGGCGGTTGATGCCGTTCGTACAACTCCAGAAGAGATTTTGGCGTATCTCGATTCGGTGCGAGACGTCATGTTGGATGTGGATGGTAATGGCAAGGTGGATGCCTTCACTGACGGCATGTTGATTGCCAGATTCCTCATGAATTTTACGGGCGATGCGTTAATCAACGGCGTGATCGATCCTGCTGGCATTAGAAATACCGCACCTGCGGTTGTGGCATTTTTGTCTGGATTCTTCCCCGATACTCTTCCACCCACGGTGACGATCACTGATCCTCTCGATGGAAGTGAAACCATGAGTGAGATGATCACGGTGTCAGGGAACGTGAATGAAACAATGACGACCGTGACGGTAAATGGTGTGCCAGCTACCGTGACAGGGTTGTCTTTTGAGGCATTCGGTGTCCCGCTCACGTTGGGACTCAATGTGATTCAAGTCGCAGCGGTGGATTCAGATGGCAATGTGGGAACCAGCATGGTTCACATCACGAGGAAGGAATTGGATTCTGATCTTGATGGCATGCCGGATAGTTTTGAGAATTTGCATGGGTTTAATCCCAATGATCCCTCAGATGCCGGGTTGGATGATGATTTTGATGGCATCACGAACCTTGAAGAATTTCAGCGTGGGACAAATCCTAGAGAATTTAATTTTCTTGGATTCTTTTTGGAAAAAACGGATTTTGCCTTCACCGCTCTGGCAAATAGCGTGATTCAGAATGATTCCGTGGGCATTTCGAATTTTGGGAATGTCGGATTGGATTGGACGGCTTCCGCAGATATGCCATGGGTCGTTCTTGATACTCCAGCAGGCGAAGTTCCAGGGAGTTCATTATTTGATTTGCACTTTACTGTGGACCCCTCAGGACTGGCACCAGGGCTTCATCATGCAACCATTACGGTCAATGCTCCAGGTGTGACCTTCCCGCCAAGCATTGTGGCCGTGAATCTAACCTTTGCGGTTTTAGAAAATTCGCCTAGGGGTGAGTTCTTCGCCGGAAACATTGTTCCAGCGGATGAGGGATTCCAGGCGATTCTGGCGAGTGAGCCAAACAATGCGGAAGCCCATTTCTTTCGTGCAATAACCAGGTTACTTCGTATCGTTGAAGAGAACCAAGACGGACCGAATGGCGTAACCTTTACCGACAGCCTGAAAGAAATGTTGGATCGGTTTGGGTTTGATCCTCTCGGGCGGAGCTTGAAAAACTTTACCTCAATGCCGCCGGAAGATGCGGAAGGCAACTATATTTTGCCGAATGATTCACCTTCGGGCGCAGACGTGCAGGAATTTTGGGAAACCGTCGTGACCCCTGAACTTGTGGCTGCTATGACGGAAAATATTCCGATGCTTGATTCAACATTTGGGTTGACCATTTCGTCGGCAGAACTCACTGCTCTAGACATTACCAACGAAGACCCAGTGGAAATCGATTTTGGCGAGGTCAAATTACTCGAGGCTGCGTTACGTACCATTCGGGCAGCCTCGCTCATTGGCCGAGCCTATGAGTTGAATCTGGATCTTGATCAGATCAATAACGCGAATGACAATTTGCAGATTCAAAACGAGGTCATTGATGCGGATTTAACGCTCTTGACCAAAAAAACAGATGCCTCAACGAAGTTGGCTGAGGGCAAGGGCGAGTTGGATGCGAGCATTCAATGTTACTTAGACGCATCGGCCTTTATTCGAGCCGAAGTCGATGACCAAAATAATGATCTCTTCATGATCGCGGCCGAAGACCAGACGAGGGAGGAGACGTTACGAACTCGACTGACTGAGGCCAAAGCCACGTTGAGTGGGCAAGGATTCATTGATCAGGAATTAGTCGATCTGAGTTTGTTCTTTGATACACCGTTCGACCTGCGAGGGCTGCTCCCCACGATTGGATTTGATAGCAATCGATCGCCCACGAACTTTATTGAATCCGGCACATCCCCAGATCCTACGTTTAATGGAATGTTACCCAATATGACATTGGATCGATTGGAACAATTACTGGATGTGACTCCGTAACTGCGATAAGTGTGGCCCCCTGAGAATAGGTATGTCGAAGTCTAGCGTGGGACAAACTAGGAAGAGGGTGGCAATGGTCCTTGTAAAGTGCCGGAGGACGTAAACGAAAATGCTCCATTGCGGCCAGCGGATTCTTTGCTCTGGGTTTGCAACACAAAGGTGCCAGGAATCAAAAGCGTTTTAGCCTTGGGCTGCCACTCGGCTTCGTTGGCTACGAGTTTTTGACGGCTCGGTGTTTCAAGTGAAACCCCTTTGGAAAAGAGGATGGCGCCTTGAGAAGTCCCGAGTTCAACCTTGTTGGCGATTAAGGAAAAGCTGGTGTTGTGAGGCATGGATGCGTGAATGGTGAAGGTATGAATCTGGACGCGAGAAATAAAGCCGAGGTCCTTCGCTCGAAACATGTCTTTGAAAATTTCAGGAAGGCTATTCATGAAAGAACCCATTCTGATGCGGGGTTGAGCGGGGGAACTTGGGGTGTCCTCTGTACTGGATGGAGACGAAGAGGGGGCGACTGTTGTGCTGCCGTCGATGTCACCCGAGGTGGAGCCAAGGCGAAGAGCCACTCCAATAAGCTGGAGTTCCTTCAGGGGGTTCACGGTCAGCGGGCCAAGGGTTCGTTTCGCATGAGTCACTTCCTGAACCGTCAAGATAAACTCGTGGCCATTGACCATTGCCGTGTATTGCAAGTCGGTGATGTGCAGACGATCAAATCGTCGAGGGTTGGGTTCCGGTGACGGTGGAAGGGAAAAAAATAAGGGCTGGGTATTCAGCGTAAGAGCGATCAGAAATCCAAGCAGAACGATCGCAACAACAAAAAGCCAATTCGATTTCAAGAAATTCATGCAGGTGTTTGAGGGAACCATAACAGCCAATGAATGGAAGATAAATTCTATTAGAACTTGTCAGGAACATTAAGTAAAGGAATTACTTAATAGCCATTAACCCCAGGAAGGGAATGGAAATGAAAAAATATTCAAATACCTTACATTGAGATCAACACTAAACCATTTGTGGAAATTGATTTTTTAATACTCGAATTATTTGTCCTGCCAGCTGGTTTCTTCCCTCACGCCAAATTAATCCATTGTGCCCAAAGACTTAACAAGGTTCATCGCTATAAAAATTCGGAATGGGTTTCAATCAACTTACTAACGGGCACCTCTAAAAACCGTCCTTTTCCGTGATGGCGGCGTCAGCCGCGTGCTCACAGCCTTCGGCGCGCACAAACTTGGCGCTCTTCGCGCCGTGCGCCCTCATGTATTCGTCCATACACTCTGGGGTTCCGCGCGCGGCTTCCTTGCCCTCACGAAAAATTCTTGGTTTTTAGAGGTGCCCATCAGTAAATCCTTGGTAAGACGACTCCTTGCAGGAGAATGCTAATGTTATGTGAGGAATATCACAGACATCCTGATTTAAATTTTGTTAATACTTGCAAACTATTTTTGGCTCTGGGACATTTTGTTCCGCACACCTTTTGGATCGGTGGGATCCATGGGTGAGGGTAGACGGCTTATTCGAGGGAACTCGAAGTATTATTCATTTACTGCCAAGGAGGGCGACAATATGGTATTTCGAAACAATGATTCTGGATAAATTTTCAAAATTCTTCATTCATGTATTGACTGGTGCGCTTCTTATCGTTCTGGTGTTCGGGATAGGAGGCCTACCAGTTTCAGCAGGTAATTCTTCCTCTCTTGATGTTGACGACAATGGCCAAGCCGATGCGTTGACCGATGGGATGCTCATTCTTCGGTATTTGTTTGGCATGTCGGGATCATCCCTGACCCAAGGTGCGCTCGCTCCTGATGCATCCCGTATTGATCCTCTCCTTATTGTTGACTATTTAACACCCCTTCGTTCCACGATGTTGGATGTAGACTGTAATGGCAGGGCCGATGCTTTTACTGATGGTATGCTGATTGCCAGATTTTTGATGGGATTCACGGGTACTTCTCTCATTTCTGGAGTCGTTGATCCTTCTGGATGTCGAACTACCGGTGACGATATTGCGACATTTCTTACCGCGTATGTTCCTGGGGGTAATGCTCCTCCCGAGGCAATGGCAGGGAATGCTGAAACCGTCCCAATCGGGACCACGGTACGACTCGATGGTCATCGGTCTGTCGATAAAAACGGTGATCCCCTGACTTATTCATGGTCCTTCGAGAGCGTTCCTTCTAACAGCGAAGCGATTCTCGTCGATCCTACTTTCATTAGGCCTTCATTTTTGGTGGATGTGGCGGGGGAATATCGTATTCAGTTACTGGTCAACGATGGCTTAGCGGATAGTCCTCCTTCTGTGGTCACGATTAGCACAACGAATTCGGCACCTGTGGCTGACCCTGGTGAGGATCGTCATGTACAGGTCGGTGAGACCGTTCAATTGAATGGCAGCCGATCGCATGATGTTGATGGCGATATGCTGACCTTTGAGTGGGTTATGACTGAACAGCCTGCCGGTAGCCAAGTGTTTCTGTCTGATGCCAATGCGATTACTCCCACCTTGTCTTTAGATGTCGCCGGGACGTATCACTTACTGTTACAGGTGAGTGATGGCGTTCATAGCAGCCTTTCCCGAGATCTAACTTTGACGACTCAAAATACGAGTCCTTTGGCAGACGCTGGTTCTGATCAATTTGGGATTCTTGGCGAGACGGTTCATCTTGATGGACATCGATCCTATGATTCAGATGGTGATCTCCTGACGTTTCATTGGAGCCTGTTGTTGGTTCCCGAAGGAAGTGCCGCGACCCTTTCCGATGATTTACTCGTCAGTCCTTCTTTGCTCATGGATCTACCTGGCATCTATGTGGCGCAATTACTCGTTGAAGATGATGAGGGAGAGTATTCGATCGATACTATGGTGATGACGACTGACAATGTTTCGCCTATTGCCCGGGCGGGGAATGATCGGGTGGTTGATGAATCGGCCACTCCGGCAGTTCTTTTGACGGATGGATCCACGGACCTGAATGGTCAGCCCCTGACCTTTTCGTGGTCGTTGCTGTCGGCTCCCGAGGGTAGTGCGGCTATTCTCACCCATACTAATTCGGTTCGGGCGTTTTTGGATATTGATCTGCCCGGCACCTACTTTGTCCAGGTCATGGTTCATGATGGGTTTGGTGGGTATGATGTGGATACGGTTCTTCTTTCCACTGGCAATGCTGCCCAGAAGGCCTGGGCTGGATTGGATCAAATCGTTCATCAAGGGCAAACGGCATTTTTCGACAGCACCGATTCTGACGAGGAAGGTGATGGGGTGATATCCCAGAATTGGCATATTGTGGCCAAGCCCTCAACCAGCACGACATCCCTTCAAGACGCTTCAACTCCCCTACCTAGTCTCGATATTGATCAAGAAGGTCAGTATGTGGTTTCGGTGACGGTGACGGACTTTGTCGGCGCTCAAGATCGTGATGCAGTGGTGGTTCGGACTGATCAGTCACGTCCTGTGGCCAAGGCTTGGAGTGCTCAAGAGGTGATCGTTGGAAACCCTGTGATATTAAATGGGAATTTTTCGAGTGATGTCGATGCTGATTCGCTGACTTATCGCTGGGGACTTACGGCACTGCCTTCTGGCAGCCAGGCATTCCTTGAGGATAGCACGGCCCCCACCCCAGAACTTGTTCCTGATGTGGAAGGGTTGTACCTTGTGCAGTTGGTGGTGACGGATAGCACATTGTCCAGTATGCCTGATACCGTATTGCTCATAACGAGTGGGGCTTCGTTCTCTGCTGAGTTGTCTCCGGGATCTGTTCGGATGATTTGGAATCAAAATGCTGAAGCCGACTTGAATTTTTATAAGGTGTATTTCGGGAGAGAATCAGGAATGTACACGACGACACTTAACGTTGGGCTCACGATTACCCCTGCCACGCCTTACTTTATGATTTCGGGGTTGCCTTCCGGGACCTACTATTTTGCGGTCACCGCCATCGATACGGCAGGCAATGAAAGTGCTTTTTCAGAGGAGCGGATGAAGATTGTGTTTTGATCATCAAGATTTTTGCATGTTTGTGAAGACGGGTAGTCTTCAATAACAAACGGCCTTGGATCTATTCAGATCCAAGGCCGTTTTCGTTGGTGGAGGTGGCGGGATTTGAACCCGCGTCCGAAGACATTCAGCACAATGGTCCTACGTGTGTAGCCGATGATTTAAATTTCGCGACCGTCCACGCCCATCGACCGGCTTAGAACGTTCGCTAGCCCAGAGTTTTCTCATCCGCAGCCGCTGGAGCACCAGCATTGGACCAGCCTGCTAAGGTGTCGCCTCTTCCATGCCCACAGACAAAGAATGGAGAGACGTCGCAGTCAATTAAGCTGCGAGAGCCAATGGTTCGTTGGCAATTATTGTTTTCCCGAAGGTTTAACGAGACTCCGAGAGCTCGACACGCACCGTTGACCTCTTGTTCCCCGTCGAAGCCAGATCACCCCCTTTGTGTGATTGGTCTATTCATTGTAACACTTGTCCATGGTATTTCGTTGATTGTTTCATCCTTATTTCTTCTATTTCTTGGGCATTACTTCTGGGACAATTTGTCATTCAGGCTTTTTGAATTCTTCAACATATCCACCAAAGGCGTTAAGCGCCTCTCTAGCGAGCCAGTGGCCGAGCACAGAGCACTTCGTCTTTGCGTAGTGCTTCGAGAGACGAGACTGGGACGGTGGTCACCGCAATTGTATCGCCGACGGCATTGAACACCTCGATGGAGTAACCTTCTGTGCCATCAGGGGCAATATGGTGGTCCACGAGTTTGACAATGTCGCCACGACAAAGTCTGTACTCTGGTAGGTCACACTTTAAGACCGCATCACTAAAAGGCTCAATATTTCTCATATCCTATCCCTTATCTGGAATAAGTGTAACCAACTTGGTGATACCCGACAAGTGTTCAGTCATCCAAATCGTGCGAATGGGTAAGGCAGAGCCGTTTGGGCCATTGAGCGTCCCGCATATCATATAATATTGCCCAAACTGATTGGATTCTAACGATTGTGCTTCTAGTGGGAGAATCTGAAGGCGTAAGTCCCGCAGCAGGAGGTCTGCGTTTTCTAGTGAATATCCAGCTTGCGCGAGATAGACTGATTTATCTCCACGCGCTTGAGGTACTCAAAGGTAGCGTGTGAGTTTGTCTCTGGCAATGATCGAGTCTTCTGGCAGTTTCATCGAGAGTCACCTGTATCGGGGGTTTTCAGGTATCTGGTTACTTCGGGGGGACGGGAGGTAAGTAAGGCTACCAGTCACGGCACAAGATTTACCTCTATCATCAAGACTATAACGTAACTCCCGGCGGCATGCCAGAGTGGGAAGGGCCAAAAGTGGCTGACCTTTTAAACGCCGCATTTCTAAAATTTCCAGGCCGTGCTACAAGCATGGTTTTTGTGACGAGTAAAAAAATTAAGGAGGCCGATATGGCATGGGTGTATTTAATGGTGGCTGGAGGTTTTGAGATTGTCTGGGCCACTGGGCTGAAATATTCAGATGGGTTTACGCGGCTGTGGCCGAGTGTGGGAACTGTCGCGGCGATGAGTGTGAGTATGGTGTGTCTGGCCTTGGCATTACGTACCATTCCTATTGGAACGGCGTATGCGATTTGGACAGGTATTGGTGCGGTGGGCACAGTCATCATGGGCATTATTCTCTTTAATGAGCCACGAGACTTTGCTCGTATATTTTTTATTTTTGTGATTATTGGAGGGATTGCGGGGCTGAAATTGTCTTCGCCGAGTTAAGAAGTTGTCACTAAATCGAAAATTGAAAGGCGGGTTGATTGCCAATGGCTTCGGCAAGAATGCCCTTCTGTTTGAGGGCCTCAAGTATATCATGAGCCGTGGCCGTAAAATCCTCTGGCCCGACAAAAGATAAGTCGGCCTCAATTGATGGGGCTTGGTCACATTTATTCATATACACGGTCAGGACTGAGGCAGGATGGACCAATGTGCGAATGCCTTCAATGACTTGGTCCGCCGGAAGATTAAACGGGTTAGTCGTCGAAATCACCAATAGCCCTGTATCCACCAGCAACCTCGCAACTTCGCCATATCGGCGAACAAATTCCAATGCTTCTTCTTTGGGGAGATCAGCGTCCAGCCCTCGGCGCAGGTTTTCGGGATCTAGCATGTAGGCATGTCGTCCTTCGGCTACTAAGACAGATTCCAATTTTTTGGCCAAAAAGGTTTTGGCTGTGGTGTCTGGCCCAACCAATAGCACGAGTGCTGCACGGTGACCATAATGTAGGGCTCGATCGGCCAAGCTGACATCACCCTGAACCCAGGCAAAATCGCGCTGTCGTGCCTCCACTCGAAGATTCTCTTCGCGATCTTGGACCATCTCTGTAATGATGCCGCCACCGGCGACGTCGTAATTGTCCACAAGGACGAAACGCCCCGTCGTTTCAAATTTGTTATAGAGATCAAAGGCTAAGGGCGATTTTGCACGAATGGTAATATCGGCCACTTCGTTTCGTTGGACGGATATTTTGCTGTCCTGATTGTCTAGAGAGAGATTTTCTGCATCCACGATTCGATGAACGTTGGCCACCTGGCATTCGACTTCGCGGGTGCCTAAACGAATGAGGTAGGTCTTTTTCATTTCTAAGGGGCGCTGTCCAAGCCAAAAGAGATTCGCCCGAAAAGACGTTGAGACAAAGGGAATTGAGGCCTCGTGGCTGAGGACTTCACCGCGTTCGACAAAAATCTGTTCATCCAAGGTGATGCCCACAGATTGTCCTGCGTTGGCTTGTGTCGGCGGCGGTTCAATGTTGAATGCTTCTATGGATTGCACGATGGCCGTCTTGTTTGATGGAGAACAGATCAATCGATCTCCGACTTTGAGACTTCCAGAGGTAATACGTCCTGCTAAGATCCGGCGAGCATCGAATTTGTAGACGTCTTGAAGGGGAAATCGCAGCGCCTGTTCTGCCTCTTCAGATTCGGAGGAAAACTCGGCCAGAGAGTCTAGCACTGTTGGACCTGTAAACCAGGACATCTGGGGACTAAGCTTCGCGATGTTATCGCCGAGCTTGGCACTCGCGGGAATGACAAACTGAGGAGTGACGTTTAGCTGCGACAGAAATTCTCGATATTCTTTTTCAATGGCATCGAACGTATCCTGCCGATATCCGACCAGATCCATTTTGTTCACGACTACCGTGACTTGCTTGACACCCAACATGGACAAGAGCAAGCCATGTCGCTTGGATTGTTCTCTCACCCCTTCGAGTGCATCAATCAGTAACAGCGCCGCTTCGGCCCGCGCGGCCCCGGACACCATATTTTTGAGAAATTCTTTATGGCCCGGCGCATCAATAATAATATATTGACGTCCTGCCCATTGGAAAAAGGTTCGTGCGGTATCGATCGTAATACCTTGTTCTTGTTCTTCTATAAACGCATCGAACAAAAACGCGTATTCAAATTCTTTGCCCTGCTGTTTGCAAATGGCTTGAATTTTTTCAATCTTACCTTCTGGTAAGGTGCCGGTATCCGCATACAATCGACCGAGTAATGTGGATTTTCCATGATCGACGTGACCCACAATCACAATATTCATGCGGTCCCGGATATCGACATTCTCTTGTGACTCAATATTACATGTAGCCATCTTTTCGCAGTAACTCCATTCCTCGGCCTTCGTCTTGTGCGCGACCGGCTCGTTCCGCCACTGTTGTGGCGCGTAATTCCTTAATGATCTCGTCAACTGTCGTGGCGGTTGATTCAATCGGCAGCGTGCACGGGGCACAGCCTAAGCTGCGATACCGCTTGCCGTCGCCTTTATCTAAGTAGAGATCCATGAACGGGATGTTTTCGAGTTTGATATATTCCCAAATATTGATTTCTGTCCAATCTAATAGCGGGTGGATGCGAATGTGAGTCCCAGGGGGAAACGACGTTTTGAATTGGTCCCACAATTCTGGGGGTTGATCGCGAAAGTCCCAATCGTTGTTTTTGTCGCGGGGAGAGAAATAGCGTTCTTTTGCACGGGTCCCTTCCTCATCCGCGCGGACTCCAAGAATGATGCCGGTATAGCCCTTCTCATCGAGTAACATTTTGAGCCCGTTAGTTTTCAGGGCGGTGCAACATTCCACACGACCACGCTCAAAATTCATGCCATCGGCCAAGGCTTGCTTATTTTGTCCCACGACCAGATCAAGTCGCCATTCCCTGGCGATGCGATCACGGTATTCAATCATGGCTGGAATTTTGTAGCTCGTATCGACATGGAGGAGCGGAAAGGGCACCTGGCCAAAAAATGCTTTTCGTGCGAGCCAGAGTAAGACGGTGGAATCTTTTCCCATGGACCACAGCATGCCCAAGTTGTCGAAATGTTTATAGGCTTCTCGAAGGATATAGACACTTTGATCTTCAAGTTGGCGAATATGTCTCATACGTGGACGACCTTTGTCTCTGCCGAAATGGCGTGTGCCGAAGGGGCTGCCGTGGACAACGCCTTCAGTTTTTTTGCAGCGGCACCGGACTCAAGAATTTGTTGTGCAAGGGGCACGCCGGTGGCAATCGATGGTGCCTGTCCTGCGGCATACAGGTACATGGCCGCGTTGTAGATGGTCCAATCCTTGAGCCGGTCGGTAATATCGTTATTTAAAATTTTTGCGATAATTAAGGCTTCCTGCATAGGAAGCGGGATCGTGGAAGACGGTTGGGGAATCGCCATATGCTGAAACGACCCCAAAGGCAATCGAACATCTTGGGGTTTCAAATGCACCGGCACCACTCGATCTTCTCGGAGCTCTCGCATTAATGCTGGGGTGGAGATGGATAGTTCAGGAAATCCTTCGACTCCCTGAAAGACCAATAATCGATGTCCTCCAAGCATGGAGACCGCTTCGGGAATTTTTTCCAAATATGGAGGATGGGCAACTCCAATCACCTGAGATCGTGCTCGAGTGGGATTGAGCAGTCGCGCCACCTGGTGAAAAAGATTTTGTGCGCCAAGCTCTTCCCGCAACTCAAGAAAGCGAACAAGCGGTGGATGATAAAGGGCCAAGTCCAGATAGGCAAACCCCAGGTCCTTGAGGGCCGTGGCCAGGTCTCGCCCCTGCAAGCTGTTGGGAATCCTTAGCTCGGCGAGAACGCGTGCAAGGTCTGAGGAGGCGGTGGGATTGTCAATGCTGTGGAAGCAAATATTTGCGCCTCCAGCTGCCGCGATAATGGCCGCCGCCACGCACACATGAATGGTGTGATGTTTGTCTCCATAGGCGGGCACATCTACCACATTCACATCGCCTGGCATGTTGATGGGCGCCATATAGGCCCGGGTGGTCGCTGTAAAGGCAGCTAACTCAGAGACCGCTTCCAACTTGATCCGCATGGCCATGAGGAAGGCGCCGACCTGATGTCCTGTAGCCTTGCCTTCCATCATGAGCTGAATCGCTTCTTTCGATTCATCCCACGTCAGGTCTCGAGCTACTCGTTGGCCTTTGCCGATTTTAGTGATGAGGTGTTGCATGTGTTAATAAGTCGCAGCTTTTCTCTTTCAAATTATTGAAGACATTTCTGAAACATTGTCAGTTGGGCTGGCGATAATTATTTGTGGAGTCCGCACTCTGTTTTTTCAGAATTCTGCCAGCGCCCGGATCGTGGATCCTCACCCGGCTTTACCTGCACGGTACAATGTGTGCATCCAATGCTGGGATAGTTCTGATCGTGCAAGACGTTGTACGGGACGTCATGCGCTTTGATATAGGCCCAGACATCGTCATTGGTCCATGCGGCCAACGGATTGAATTTGACGAGTTCAAACTTTCCATCCCATTCCACGAGTTTTGTATTCGTGCGAGTCGGAGCTTGATCGCGCCGAATGCCGGTCACCCAGGCAGAATAATTTTTCAGGATACGCGTGAGCGGTTCGACTTTTCTCATGTTGCAGCACTGATCTGGTTGTCGAAGCCACAAGTCATCCCCAAACTTTTCGGCTTGTTGTTCGGGACTGAGGTCAGGTTTCACTTCGATTAATTGATCTGGGGCCAAAAGATACTTGGCGATCATGCGTTGCCGGACATCGTGAGTTTCTTTAAAGAGAAAATCTGTGTCGAGATAAAAGAGAGAGGCTTTGGGGTTGACCTGATACATCATGTCCCAGAGCACGACATCTTCCGGACCAAAACTACACGCCAACACGATACTTGGAAAATACTGGTCCAAGGCATAGGCCAGTACTTCTTGCGGGGTCTGCCCTTCCAGGCGTTGGCTTAATGCTTGTAATTCTTCCATGGCAGGTTGGGTCCGGACTAATTCACTCATCACGCTCTCTTGTTCCGTATTCTTCGACTCAGGCTTCCACCTTTTCGACTAACACTTTAAAATGTTGTTGATCGGCTTCTAGCGGATCTTCCGCTAGCACCTTGTGCCCGTCGTTCCGTAAACTCATGGGCACATTTTTAATGGGATCTCCTGCGTCCAGCCATACTTCCAGCCGTTCGCCTTCATCCATCATTTCGAGTTTTAATTTGGTCTTCACATAGTTGAGAGGGCACATGACCCCTCGAAGGTCGAGCACGGTCACTTCTACAGATTCGCTCGTGGTGGTAGCTTCGGGTTCGGGGCTTTCTTCAGAAACTTCTCCGAGCCCAAGCTTCAGGTCCTGACCAATTTTCTCGGTCAGCTGTCGGCAGATATCCACGAATCCTTTAGCAAAGGCCATTTTATCTTGTGTGAACTCGGCATTGCTGTCCTTCGTGCCAAGATCCCCCGTCTTGCTCGCAATATTTCGATAGGCCTCAGGAATGAGTCCGTTTTTTGTTGCGGCAAATTGATCAAATTCCGCCAAGGTATCGGCATCAGTATTGGGATCGATCCCTTCGGTCACCAATAATGCTTTGGCTCCAGCGACGACGGCACGATAGGCTTTATTAATGGCCATGGCGAATTGATGTTTTTCGGCTAACAAGCGGGCTTGGTAGAGTTCTTGCTCGGCTTCCAAAATGCGGTTGTCAATCATCTCGACTGCTCCGCCGGCACATTCACCCGGTCCAAGGTCTTCGACGGAAAATTCTTGGTCCGCTTCCCAATCCATATAGTACGACGGGTCTTCATCGTACGGAGGTAATATTGAATGCGGAATCAATTCGGCTTTTAATTTTGCCTTTCCCATCCGCTTGATGTACGCGAACAGACTTTCCCCTTCTTGTCGATCTCGCCGATAGAGATCAACGACATGCGACACGGCGGCTGGGACATTCTTCGCCGGAAGTTTGACCGTCATTTGTCCAACCTCTGCCGTGCCATTGATTTTTCCGCCAAGGTGAAGTTCGTACACCGGTGCAATATGTTCGCCAATGCGCTTGCCAACCCCATGCAATCCAATGGTCGCCATATGATGTTGGGCACAGGAATTATGGCAGCCACTGATGTTAATGGTGGTGCCTTTCAAATCCTCAGGGACTCGACCTGGAGGAAAGACATCGGCCAAGGCGCGGGCCATGCCTTTGGAAGAGGTAATGCCCAATCCGCAAGTATCTGTTCCTGGGCAAGCCACAATATCTTCGGTCTTATTGGCTCCGGGTTGGCCTAAGCCGTGAGCTTCTAGTTCTTGGTGAAACGCTTCTAATTGTCCTTCAGCCACCCAACGAATAATCAGGTTTTGTCCAATCGTGGTACGGATGTTGCCATTGGAATATTTTTCCGCCAGGTCGGCGACGGTGAGCATTTGCTCAGCCGTGATATCCCCGGTTGGCAGTCTGAGTACTCCTGCGGCGAACCCCTCTTGACGCTGTTTCACCACATTCGTTCGTCGCCACACCGCAAAGGGCGTTTCTGTTGTGGTGCTATGCCCGTTGCTGCCATTGCCGTTTGATCCGTTTTTTGCGGGCATGATGAGCGGTGATGGATCTGGATGGCTGAGCAAATTAATGGGTTGGTGGGAGGGAGTTTTCCCAAACAACGCTTCATACGCTTCTTCCCAACGGCGCCGAAATTCATCAAAGCCAAGTTTTTCAATCACGAATTTCATGCGGGCTTTGCTGCGGTTTTTCCGATTGCCGAGATTGTCAAAGACTTTGATCACGGCTTCGATTGAGGGAATGAGATCATCCATGGGCACGAATTCCCGCAGGAGTTGTGCCATCCGTGGAGCCGCACCCAATCCACCACCCACCACCATCCTAAATCCAATGGTGCCGTCTTCGGCTTTGGCGGCCAATAGCCCGACGTCATGAATGGGCGTCATGGCGCAATCGTGTTTGCACCCCGATAAGGCAATCTTAAATTTCCGTGGCAATGTTTGGGTTAACGGATTTCGAAGTAAGTGATTGGCAATGGTCTTGGCATAGGTCGTTACATCGAAGACCTCGCCTTGGCATACGCCCGCCAAGTGGCAAGCGGTCACGTTTCGTACGGTGTTGGAGCAGGCTTCCCTGGTCGTGACATCGACTTCGGCTAACTTTCGCATGATCGTGCTGACTTCTTTCAGCGGAACGAAATGGAGTTGAATGTCTTGGCGCGTCGTGACATGAGCCACGCCTGTCGCATAGGTGTCGGTCAATTCGGCGATTCGCCGAAGTTGATGGACGTTTAACCCGCCGAACGGGATTCTGATGCGAATCATCTGGACATCTGGCTGACGTTGCCCATAAATGCCGTATTGCAAACGAAAGGGCTTAAAGAGATCCATGGGTGTCTCGCCTGTTTGTAAACGAGAGACCTCCTCTTCAAACGTTTCAATCTCCTCCTCAATGTCTTGGGGAATGGGAATAGTCTGGATCTCAGGGATCGTCGATAGCCGGCCCGTGTTCATGGTGTGCCTCCGGAAAGAATCGGTAATGAAATCAAGGTAGTCATAGTCGTTGCCTATATATGGCTTAGATGGCCTGCTAGTGCCAGTGCAAAAATATTCAAAACCTTAAATGTGATACATGGGAATCTGTTCTTGTCCCAATTGTGCGTATTGTTGTGTCAGGGCTTCCAAGGTCACCGAGTTCAACACTTCCAGTTCGGCTTGGCGGACGCGGTCCCATATTGTAGATAATAATGCTTCATGCTGTATAGGTCGTTTTGGGTGTCCGTTGGTCGTCATTTGTCGTACATCCGAATCTATCGTGCCATTCATGGCTTCAACAATTTCTGCCAACGAAAAGTCAGAAGGGGATTTCTTCAAAGAATACCCGCCCTGGGCTCCTCGCATACTTTCGACGATTCCACCTTGCTTTAGTGCTTGTAGGACCTGCTCAATAAAACGAATGGGAATTGATTGTCTGCTGGCAATGACCCTGGCCTGGACCGGGGCCGTGCCATAATGTAAAGCCAGCTCCAGAGCTACAAAAATTCCATACGTGAGTTTTAAGGGAACCTTAATCATATTAATTCATACAATTCCGATAGGAATTACGTTAATTTAGCCTGCGATTCTCCATTCTGTCAATATGTTTATAAAAAGTTATTGTTTTTCAATTGGATATATTGAAAAACCAAGGAGGGCCAGTTTTGAAATGACTGTAGGGTTGGCGTCAGGGAGAAGAAGTGGAGAGGTAAAGAACTCCCGACGTGTGGGGTAATGTTTTCGGAGTTGGTCAAATCCAGCAGGGCGTTGTGACGTGGGCAGAGTGAACAAGGATCGCATGCGAGCATCGTCACCGTGCAGGTCATAGAGCCTTGGCGCTATTTGAAAAAGAAGGTGCTCCAAATTATGACCACGGGCTTCAATTGTATAGTTTGGCTCGGAAGGCTGGGAATCATTCTCGGTAAACTCCCAGCTTGGTGAGATTCCAAAAAATTGGCAGGCGGCTTGGTAGATCATGGTCGTGCCCTTAATTTTCCCATCAAAGGAATAGCCTGCGATGTGGGGGGTGGCAATGGAGACATGATGAGCCAGCTCCCAATTGATTGAGGGTTCATGTTCCCACACATCGAGGACTGCGCCATGAAGCCGCTGTGTCTGTAGAGCCTGGAGTAAGGCGAGGTTGTCGACAACTTCTCCCCGTGAGGCGTTAATCAGCGTGCTAGAGGTAGGCATGGTGGCAAGCTGCTTTTCCCCTACCAGGTGGATGGTTTTGTCCACTCCCTCTTTAATAAGTGGGACATGGAGAGTGACAAAGTCTGCTTGCAACGCCTCGTCTAATGATCGATAGCAGGGTTCTTGGGTTTCTCGTGCTAAAGGCGGGTCGTTGAGAATCACCTTCATGCCCAACACCTTGGCGTTTTTCGCGACAAGCTGACCAATTCTACCAACACCGATAATTCCTAATGATTTCCCCTTCAGCGAGAGGTTGTTGCTTTGCGCCACGATGGTCAGTGCAGTCAGCACATATTCGGCGACGGAATTCGCGTTGCTTCCGGCTGCGTCAGCAAAGCCAATGTGTTGCTGGGCTAGGTACGCCATGTCAATATGATCAACCCCAGCAGTCGCTGTGCCCACAAACGTAATGCCAGTGCCCGCGAGTAAGTCTTTATTGACGGGGGTGACTGAGCGCACAATGAGAGCTGTCGCATTCTGAAGGGATTTCGAATTGATTTCCCGTCCTGGTAACACCGTGACGGTTCCAAGCTGAGAAAAAGCCTCTTCACCAAAGGGAATATTTTCATCAATGACGATGTTCATCGTTGTCCAATCTGTTTTCACAATGAAGGGCTTGGATTCAGCCCTCGGTATATCATACTATTTCAGAGGTTTCTTGCTGAAAATACTTTTGGTTGATCCAAAAAATGTGAGGGAAAGAATAATCAAGGAGACATGCTATGGCTGACACGTCGAAGAAGAAAACTAATACAAAGAAACCCACAAGCGTGAGCGCAAAAAAGAAAACGACCACCCAAAAAGTAGGGACGGTCAAGAAGGTGGTGAAACCGACGAAGGCCGTTAAAGTTGTCCCGCCAGCTTCTACGGTCGAGTTGAAGGTCGGACAAAAAGCTCCGGCGTTTTCACTCCCCAATCAAGATGGAAAGATCGTGAGCTTATCAGATTATAAAGGGAAAAAAGTCGTGCTGTATTTTTATCCCAA
Source organism: Nitrospirota bacterium (assembly GCA_027623995.1). GTDB lineage: Bacteria > Nitrospirota > Nitrospiria > Nitrospirales > UBA8639 > Nitronereus. The sequence goes on along the minus strand of JAQBUF010000054.1, from coordinate 3,482 downwards.
AGACGATACCTCTGGATGTACCAAAGAATCTTGTGCCTTTCGTGATGGAATTGATGAAATCCATGGGAGTGGGGCTGAAGCCCTTGGTGTCAGTGGCGATTCTGTGGAATCCCACATGAAATTTGTGAAAAAATATAACCTCAATTTCCCTTTAATCAGTGATGAAAGCAAAGAGATGATTCGGGCCTATGGTGTGTGGAAAGAAAAATCACTTTACGGGAGGAAGTACATGGGCATCGAGCGGACGACCTTTCTCATTGATGAGAAGGGAAAGATTAGTAAAATCTTTCACAAGGTCAAAGTCGATGGTCATTATGAGGCTGTGTTGGGCGAGTTGGAGGTGATGCCTTAGGAAGGTCATGTGTGATGGGTCAAGCGTCAAGCCTCAAAGGTTTATTTTTTCTTCACGCATGACTCATCACGAAGTTTTCGTCTCTAAAGAGCTGGTTAGTGCAATAGCATGTCTTTCGTGTGGTGATATGGAGGATGGCCCATGCGGTTCAGATCTTCGCGAACAAACCCAAGGCCGGTGACGCACAGCTCAAAGTTAGACGAAAGTTTTTGAAATAACGTTTGCTGTTGGTTGAAGTCACCCTCCTGACAAGTTGCCACAATGCTATATGAGCGTTTTCCAGCTTTCATGTAATCCACGAGGTGATCCTTGTGATAAATCATTCCGCCAGATTTTAAATACCTGAGATATTCCGGAAACAGTCCTGCAATAAAGAGTGTGAAATCACCAATGTGCCGATGGACTTCCCGCTCCCTCTCGGGAGAATCAGTCTCAGACTGTGCTTCAGATTCATACAGCAATTCGACCACCGCTTCGACGGTTTGCCCTTGGTTATTTTGGATGCAGTGCAATCGATCAATGTGGGAGAATTCAACCAGAAGATCGGAGAGGTAGTCGGTGACGTTAAAGTCCGGCCACCCTAGGGTTTCTGTAAAATTGCGTTCGGTCAGGGCGGCGAATAATTGTCTGAGTGGATGATGTTGAGGAACCGTGGCTTCCATAGTCTTCCCTCCAACCTGTTCATGCACTATGTATCCCGGAGCGTGATCCGGGCTGTCCATTCCTAAGCATTATCGGAAGTGGGTCAAACCTTCCTTAATCTATTTTACGTGAATCTCCTTTGCGGCTATCGAGAATAAGCGTGACAGGCCCATTATTTTTCAATGAAACCAACATGTTCGATCCGAAACGGCCTGTTTGAACAAATAGACCTTTTTCACGAAATTTTGCCATAGTTAAATCATATAAGTGTCTAGCCTGGTCGGGTGGGGCTGCCTGATCAAAGCCCGGACGCCTCCCGCGATGGGTGTCGCCCAACAGGGTAAATTGTGAAACCACGAGAAGTTGGCCTCCTGTATCGATTAATGAGCGATTCATTTTCCCTTCGTCATCTGAAAAAATTCGAAGGTGTGGAATTTTCTCCACCATGTAATCCGTATCCATCTCCGTATCACCTTTTGCCGCGCCGAGGAGGACGAGAAGTCCTTCATCGATCTGTCCTATTATTTCATGGTCAACTTTCACCGATGCTGACGTGACTCGTTGGATGACGGCCTTCATGGGATTTCCCCCTCGACCCTTATCGAGTTTCTCAAATTATTGGGTCGGCGAATTTTTCCGCAACACTTTCGTGTGAACCAGTTGCCACAACACATCGAGTTCTGGGGATCGATATAAGGCATGGGTTCCCACGTATCCGGCTACACTGAGACCTATTCCAATTCCTAACATCAGGCCTTTGAAAATCCACTCGTCTTCCCGCTGCCACACCGACAGGTTGGCAATCCACAAACAGGCGAGTATCAGAGGAATCGTGGCAATCAATGTTCTTCCGAGGGCTTGCCCAAACTGCCACCAGTCAATGCCCCCTAATCGATGGGTCAGCACGGCGACAAGAATTGAGATATTCACCATAGCGGAGAGCGCAGTCGCTAAGGCTAGTCCCGCATGTTCCAGCGGACCCATGAGGGACAGTGCTAAAATAATGTTGAGGACCATTGCGACGACGGCTGCAATAGCTGGAGTCTTGGTATCCTGCATCGAGTAAAAGGCGGCCACGATAATCCGCAACCCAGCAAAGGCCCACAAGCCCACGGCATAGCCCAGCACCGCCACCGCAGTGCTTTCCGTATCCGCCGCCGAAAACGCTCCATGTTCAAAGAAGAGATGGACGATGGGTACTCGTAGAAAAATGAGGCCTGCCATCGCTGGCACAATAATAAACGCGATCATTCGCAACCCAAATCCCACGGTGTGCCGAAGTTCATCCATCGATCCCTTTGCCGCTTGCGCGGAAAGCGTGGGGAGGATCGCGGTAGCTAAGGCGACTCCAAAAATTCCCAGTGGAAATTGAATGAGTCGCATGCCATAAAACAAATAGGTTGGCCCTCCCTCAAAATACGACGCCAAAATCGTATTCACGGTGATATTGATTTGTGTGACGGATGTGCCAAGCAGCGAAGGTAATATGAGCCACCCGATCTGACGCACGCCCGGATGCCCAGGATCAAAACGCCAATGAAATAGTAGGCCGCGTTTGTGAACTCCTGGCAGCTGCATGACAAATTGCGCGATCCCACCCACCACCACTCCGATTGCGACCCCAATAACAGGTTCCTCCAGCAAGGGCGCTAACACCAAAGCTGCAGCGATGACGCAGATATTAAAAAACACGGGAGCCAGCGCTGGAGCGGCAAAAGCTCGAAGTGAATTCAGCATGCCCATGGTGAGGGCCGCCAAACTGATAAAGATCAAATACGGGAACATGACTTGGGTCAATGTGGTCGTCATCTTCAATTGCATGGGATCATCGTGAAATCCTGGCGCCAGCAGCCACACAATCGTGGGAGCGACGACAATGCCAATGAGTGTAATCAACGTGACGATCGAGAGAAGCGTGGTGAACGCGGCACTCGCCAATTCCCATGTCTCTCGCTTGGTGCGCAGGGTGTGGTATTCGGTAAAGACTGGAATAAACGCGGCAGACATTGAACCTTCGGCGAGAAGTTCTCTCAGCAAGTTAGGCACACGATAGGCCACAAAAAAAGCGTCCGCTGAAGCCGAGGCTCCAAGAAGACGAGCCAGAATCATGTCACGAATAAAGCCGAGAATGCGGCTGCTAAAGGTGGCTGCCCCGATTAACCCTGCGGCTCCCGCAATGGAGTGATTGGTGTCGGGTGGTGGGCTTGCAGATGAAGGTATGTGGGTTGGGTCTGCCATTTAACCTGATTCTAGCAGGGGCTGGTAAAAAAGTCCGCTAGAGGGGCTAGGGAGGAAATGGGTGAAGCGTAAAGCGTGAGGTGAAAAGAGGCAAGAGGGAGTCTCTTCCACAATGAAATGATACTGAAGCGATGACGTGTTTCTACTATGAAATGATACTGAACCGCGTCCGGTTTCTGTTCATGATGAGGGATGAACATCATCATGAACGACACGCCCATCCAGACACTCGACCATGTGCGTCAATTCC
>JAQBUF010000053.1 GCA_027623995.1 Nitrospirota bacterium | reverse complement strand
GTAAGATCGTGCAGCGACACAAGAAAGAATCCTCACGGACAGAAGAGACAGCGGGAAGAAGTTCCCCGGCCACAAATTGATGGCGGCTTGTATTGATTATTTGGCAAGAGGAACTACCCTGGTTGGGCAGGCAGCTCTGTCTCAGCACCACGATAACTTTTTACTGAAAAGGAGCGTACTCCAATGAAAACATTATGGACGAAAGGCTTACTAAGTTTCGCCTTACTCACCTGTGTGGCCGTGGCGCCGGCGGGGGCGACCTTACTCGATCGGGGCAACGGCCTGATCTATGACGACGATTTGAATGTGACGTGGCTGGAAGATGCCAACCTGGCCGCCACCAACCAGTTTGGCCTGACGCAAAGCGCCGGGGCTACCCCAGGCGTGGGCGAGATTGGCTCGACCGGTCGTATGAGCTGGACGACGGCCAACAGTTGGATCGCCGGGATGAATGCGGCCACCTACAAAGGATTCACGAACTGGCGGCTGCCCACGACCACGCAACCGGATGGGACGTGTTCAGGCCAAAGTGGTGGCCAAGGCTTCGGGTTTGGCTGCACCGGCAGTGAGATGGGGCATTTGTACAATGTAGAGGGCATCACTGCTGCGGCCCCTGGCCCGTTGTTTGATAACGTGCAGGCCGACTTCTATTGGTCTGGTACGGAGTTCGCGCCGGATACCAGCGTCGCGTGGGACTTCTTCTTCTTCATTAACGGCTTCCAGAACACGGGCGGCAAGAACTTCCCGTTGTTCGGTTGGGCCGTGCGTTCCGGCGATGTGTCCGCCCCCCCGGCGGTACCGGAACCCAGTACGATGTTGTTGCTAGGCAGTGGGCTGGTTGGGCTGATCGGGTGGCAACGAGCCCGCCGGGGGTTGATGATTCGGTGATTTGAGTCATTTGATAATTTTCCGGTCTCTTGGGGGTGCAGGGGGATTTCCCCCTGCCTTCCCCTTTCTCCCCTGTAGCCGCAGCATCTCATGCTGCCTCTTGCACGCGGCAGTGGCCATTGAAAGGTGTTTTGCCCTTCCATCCTCCGTCACCACCCAAGGCCGTTCACTCCGCATTCTGTTACATGGGGACGAAAAACAGAGGACTTAAACACAGCAGAAGGCAGGGTTCTCAAATTACGGATGCGCTGCTTGAATGAAATGCCCTTTGGTTTTATTTGCCAAAGTCACTAGCGACAGCATCACGGGCACCTCAACCAACACCCCGACTACCGTGGCCAATGCTGCGCCGGAGTGAAGGCCAAACAAACTAATCGCTACAGCCACGGCCAGTTCAAAGAAATTGGACGTGCCGATCAGGGATGCAGGAGCGGCAATATTATGGGGCACGTTCCACAAATAAGACCAGCCATAAGCCACAAAGAAAATGCCATAGCTTTGTATAAGCAATGGTACAGCAATAAGCCCGATCACAAGGGGCTGATCCAGAATGGTCTGCGCCTGAAATCCAAACAGCAGTATCACAGTCGCCAGCAGACCAATAATTGAAAAGGGTTCAAGATGATTTGCAAAGCGTTGTAAAGCTTCTCCGTTACCGTCTTTTTTAATGAGGGTTTGACGGGTTATATATCCAGCCACAAGCGGGATAACCACATACAGCACAACGGAAAGCAGCAAGGTTTCCCACGGCACGACAATATCCGTTATGTCGAGCAACAAGGCAGCTATCGGGGCAAACGCAAACACCATGATCAGGTCGTTGATTGACACCTGCACGAGTGTATAGCCAGCATCGCCCCGCGTAAGCTGGCTCCACACAAACACCATCGCAGTACAGGGTGCAACGCCGAGAAGGATCATTCCTGCGATGTATTCCTTGGCTGTATCAGGCTCTACTAAACCAGCAAACGCATGCTCAAAAAACAGAATGCCCAAAGCTGCCATCGTGAAGGGCTTAATCAGCCAGTTGACAACCAGGGTGATACAGAGGCCGCGCGGCCTGCGCCCAAGGTCTTTCAGACTTGAAAAATCCACTTGCGTCATCATTGGGTAAATCATGACCCATATGAGAACCGCAACAACGAAATTGACGTTGGCATATTCAATTTCAGCGACCAACTGGAAGAGTGAGGGAGAGCCATAACCCAACCCGATCCCTGTCAGAATACACAGTCCGACCCAAAGGCTTAAATAACGGCCAAATAGGCCAAGAGGCGATTGCCCACTCATGGCAACAGTTCTTTTTCAATACGGGTTTTCAGTAAATGGAAGGCTTGGTCAAAGGCAGCGTTGATTTCTTCTTCCAGGCCTGGGGTTTGGGCTGGATCAGGTATGCTCCAATGTAGTTTTTTGGGACTGCCCGGAAAGAGAGGGCATGTTTCCCCTGCGGCCTGATCGCATACCGTCACAATCAGATCAAAATGTGTATCAGAAAACTCACCCCAAGATTTGCTGCGCGGCTCTCCGGGTTCAATCCCGTGGCGTTTCAGCGTTTCAATGGATTTGGGATGAACCTTTCCTGTCGGAAAACTTCCGGCACTAAACGGCTGATAATATCCCTTGCCTAGGTGATTTAAGAGCATCTCCGCCATAATCGAACGGCAGGAATTTCCGGTGCATAAAAATAAAATTTGGGGAAGTGTATCAGCCACGAGCCACAGTCTTACTCTGAGGGCTGCAACAGTCGGCCAACTCAATAATGGAGCAGCCCTTCTTTTTATCTTGACGAATGTTGGCCACTTCACGACTACAGCAATCCTTCACCAGCAAGCCGATTAAATCACGCATCATTTCAAAATTGGCCATGTAAATAATCGATCGTCCCTTGCGACGAGAACTGACTATTCCAGCGTTGGAAAGATGGGTAAGGTGAAAGGAAAGCGTATTTTGCGGCGTGCCAAGTCCTTCACTGATCGCTCCGGCAGGAAGGCCATCAGACCCGGCCTCAACAAGGAGGCGAAATGCCTTCAGGCGGGTTTCCTGAGACAGTGCATTGAATACAATAGTGCTTTTTTCTATATCCATATTTCCAGAATAATGGATATAAAAGACAAAAGTCAATCTTGACTGAAAATGGAACCGAATACCCGATTCTGTTACATGGAACTCGCCATTTAGCCACGAAAGCCTTTTAAACACTGCCTATTTAGGTGTTGAAGGGGTTGGTTTGCAAACCCAATTTGAAAGGACGGTTTTTTCTTGTATTTCTTCCCGCATTGGGTGCGGCTTCGCTGTCATGCCGAATCCGACTTTTCGGGGAGAACTGTTTGAGCATAGCGAGTTTCCGAGCCATATGATTCGGCATGACAGCGAAGTTTCCCCAGGGGGGCCGCGCTCGGGCGGGAATGGTTTTGGGTCCTTTTGCCGAAACAAAAGGACCTCGTCGGCGGGGACGAAACCTCGCTTTAAATAAATCTGGAATCCGCTATCCTAGGCTTGCTAAGAAGATAAGCCGCTATCAGTTGGTAGTCGCTTCTCCCTCCACACATTTTTTACAAAACAACACATCACCAAGATGTTTTGCCCTTCCCTCCTCTGTCACCACCCAAGGCCTTTCACTCCAAGGCGGATTATGTCGCACATGTTGCCCATGCCCGCAGGCCAAATCCGCCACCCAATCGTCGTATTCATCTTGGTGAAATCCAATAATTTTTTGTTCCAAGAATCCCCTCACCCTAACCCTCTACCCAAAGGGGCGAGGGAATATTAGACCTACCGTCCCAAATTTTTCATTGTAGTTCCCCGCCTTGGGTGTGGCTTTGCCTTCTTACCGAATCCGACTCTTAGGCGAAGACTGTCTGAGCGGAGCGAGTTTCTGAGCCATCTTGATTCGGTAAGATGGCAAAGGGACCCGCAGGGCCACACACGGGCGGAAATGGTTTTGGGTCCTTTTGCCGAAACAAAAGGACCTCGTCGGCGGGGGCGAAACCCCGCATCTAATAAATAACGCAGTATTCCGCTACCTTGTATTGGAAGAATAGCGAAGAGATCATTCGCTACTCTCTCCTCCCGTGCCCCTTCACATCCAACCAATCCCGCAACCAATCGCCAAGTAAATTAATAGCGAGGACGACAAACATCAAGGCCAAGCCTGGCGCAATCACCATGTGGGGTGCGACAAGCATGTACCGCGTACCATCACGAATCATGCTGCCCCAAGACGCTTCGGGCGCTTGGACGCCTAAACCCAAAAATGACAACCCAGCCTCACCAATTACGACCCCTGCGATTCCGAAGCTTGCTTCTACTATGAGTGGTGCGCTGATTAATGGAAGCAGGTGGCGCATCATAATCCGAATCGGGCGTGTGCCAATGGCTACTGCGGCATGGACATGATCGCGTTCTTTGACCGAGAGCACTTGTGCACGCGCGAGCCGCGCATATCCCACCCACCCAACGATCGATAACGCAATGACCACATTGTCGATCCCTGGCCCCATGACGCCCGCCAGCGCAATCGCTAGCAGGATGCCGGGAAATGCCAAGAAGATATCGATCACGCGAACAAACGCTAAGTCCGTCCAGCCTCCTACATAAGCGCTGATTGTGCCAAGAAGACTGCCGACGATCAGGGAAACAGTCACCACGGAGAATGCTACAAAAAACGAGGTGCGCGCTCCTACGATGAGTCGATCAAAAATCGGTCGTCCCAAATCGTCGAAGCCCAACCATTCTTGAGCATTTCCTGGCAAAAGAATTTTCGACAGTTCGATGGAATTAGGCGAGAGCGGGAGGAATTGCCCAAGTACGGCAAGGCTCGCCCAAAGAAGAATGATGCCCAATGGTATGCCAAGACGGAACATCATTATTTCGACAGCCTTACCCGTGGATCAACCCACGCGTACACCAGGTCCGTGAACAGATTGACCATGACATAGGAAAAGCTGATCAAGAGCACCGCAGCCTGGACAACCGGGTAGTCACGACGATGAATGGCTTCCACGACAAGGGAGCCAATGCCTGGCCAGGAAAACACCGTTTCCGTAATCACCGCGCCACTCAAGAGTGCGCCGAGTTGCAATCCCAGTAATGTAATTACAGGGAGCAAGGCATTCCGTAGACCATGTCGAAAAGTGACTGTCCATTCGGTGAGGCCTTTGCTCCGGGCTGTTCGAATAAAGTCTTCAGTCAGGACTTCAAGCAGGGTGCTTCGAATCATGCGCGAGAGGATGGCGGCCATCGCGGTGCCTAAGGTGATGGCCGGAAGCACAATGGATCCCATGCCTTCCCGTCCGCTGACGGGAAACCATCCAAGCCATAGGGCACCAACGAGGATTAACATCGGGCCCATCCAAAAGTTTGGAATCGATACGCCGAACAGCGCGAATCCCATGGCACCAAAATCCCAGGCTGTTTCCTTCTTGATTGCCGCGATGACCCCAAGTGGAATGGCAAGAGTCAGTGCAAGGATTAACGATGCCAGTCCAAGTTCAATTGTTGCGGGAAGCCGTTCCAGTAAAATCTCAGAAATAGGCCGCCTTGAATACAGGGATGTTCCAAGATCTAGTTGAGCCAGGCCTTTAAAATACGACAGCAATTGAAGGTGAATCGGTTGGTCTAATCCTAAGGCCTGTCGAAGTGCCTCTCTGTCGGCGGGTTGGGCTGATTCACCTAACATGACCTCGACTGGATCGCCGGGAACCAGATGCAGCAACAGAAAGACCACACAGACGACGCCAAAGATAACGCCGAGAGCCGTGAGTATACGTGGAAGAAAAAACTTGGTGACCACGGTGGGTTACAATGCCATGCTCGGTGAAGTGCGGTGCACGTTTTTTAACCCATCGAAGTTTCCATCTTTGGCAATGGTGAATCCTTCAATGTTTTGTTGAGCCATAAAGACATGATCTTCATACCATAACGGCACATAGGGCAGGGCTTCGGCAATATAGGCCTGTAGCTCTTGATATAAGTGTTTCTTCTCTCGCAGGTCTTGTGTGGTGCCTGCTTGATCAATGAGAAGATCCGCTTGGTCACTGTGGAACCGCCCACGGTTCGCGCCATTCGGTGGAATGGCATGGCTATGAAATACGTACTGAAAAATGTCCGGTGTCTTCACACCTACCCAGGACAAGGTATACATTTGAAAACGTCCGGCTTTGATATCCCCATAAAACGTGCCCCAATCATAGCTGCGAAGATCCACCTCGATTCCTACCTGTGCCAATTGGTATTGGAGAATTGTCGCCAGGCGTACACGAAAGGGATCGCTTGAAGTTTTGTAGGTCAATCGTAATGGGGCCTGAGCATGATACCCCGCTTGGGCGAGTAACGAACGTGATTTCTCAGGATTATGCTCGTACGATTTGAGATTGTGAGCACCAGCCCAGTGGTCGGGCGGCAGTAAGGACTGGGCCGGGCGCGCAGCCCCGCCCAACACGTATTGAATAATCGATTCTCGATCAATCGCATGGGCCATGGCCTGTCGAACGAGTAGTTGCTTCGTATGTTCATCTTCCAAGCTCAATCCCACATACGAAAAATTTGTTCCGGGTTTCCGTTGGATACGAAGTCGAGGATCCTTGGCTAAATAGGTCACGAGTTCGGGGGGTACATCATTTTGCAACATGTCAATTTCACCAGCGAGAAGTTTGAGGGCGCGTACCGTGGGTTCCTGCACTTTGATAAATTCGAATGTCTGTTTATCTGCAAGTCGAACAAGTTCGAGTCGGGTATCATCGGGCCATGCAACAAAGGAAAAGGTTCCACTGCCAACAGGTTTGGAGTGAAAGGGGTGTTGAGCCTGGATTAACTGTGCAGGAAGAATCCCAATCGTGAGAAAGCTTGGGAATAAGGAATCGGGACGATTGAGATGAAAGTCGATGGTCAATTCATCATGGATGGTGAGGTGGTCAATCATGGCCAACGCACTACGATGAGGTGAGGCGTTATCAGCATTCAAAATAAAGTTATAGGTGGCTTTCACGTCTTGCGCGGTGAGTGGTGTGCCGTCATGAAACGTAGCTCGATTAGGTGTGAGGTGAAAACGAAAATGGGTAGGACTGACTTGTTCCCAATTCGCTAATGCGGGAATGGGTTCGAATGCGTCGTTAAAATCCACGAGTCGTTCATACAAAAGACGATTCACACGATCAGAGGTGGCATCTGTCGCAAAGCGAGGGTCAAGATTGGTTGGGGCAGTCGCCAACCCAAATCGAATGACATTTGTTGGAGGATCGGTGCACGAGATGAGCAGGGGAAAGAGAAGCAAGGCTCCTAAGGCCATGGCAAAACGAATCATGATTTTGAAATCAATCTGGACCTGGTGGAGTAGGGGTATGATGGAAAAATGAAACATGAGGTCGGTGCATGACGAAGAATTGCTAATATTTAATACAAGAATATACCTAAGTGAAATGCAAGTCCACCGTATTTCAGGGGAGGGTATATGTGAAAAACTATCAATGATTGGTGGTGTTGGCCGAGATAGTAGGAAGAGGGTATCCCTTTTACAGGAGACTGCACATATGCTTCTCGGAAAATTTGGCAAAAAAGACATCAACACGGAACAAGAAACAGTAACGCGCGAACCGGAGCCGTCGAGCTCCGCTACCGCGTTAAAGGATCCTCCAAAATCTGAGTCGATCTACGCTGCTCCAGATTCCACGGCTCCTTTGCTTTCGGCAACACCCCCTGAACCCTCAGTCAAAAAACGTGCCTTTCCTTCGGCACCTTCTACACTTGAAGAGACGGGGTTGTCTTCGGAGTTATTGGTGCAGCTTCTCGTCAAGACGCTCTTTACCGCAGGCGAGTTAACTGAAGCCTCTGGTGGGGCGCAACTCAAACTACCTTATTCCGTCATGAGAGAGCTGTTCACTTTGCTGAACCAAGATAAGCTGGTCGAAGTGCGCGGGCATGGTGAGCCACTTGGCGTGTTGTATCGCTATGGGCTGACAGATGCGGGGCGCCAACGTGCCCAGGTGTATATGGACGTGAATCGATATGTCGGGCCAGCCCCAGTGCCTATTGCCCAATATGAAGCCATGGTGCGGAGCCAGCCGGTTTCTGATCTTCGCATTGATCGGGAAACGGTTGAGCGGGCGACCAAGCACTTGGTGTTGCCTCCTGACTCCGTAGAGCAGGTGGGTGAAGCGGTCAATTCCGGCTGGGCGATTTTTCTCTATGGCCCGCCCGGCAATGGGAAAACTGTGGTCGCGGAAGCTATTGGCCAGATGTTAGGCATGGTCGGCGGTGGGGAAATCTTTGTGCCCTACGCCCTTGAGGTGGATAGCCAAATCATTCAAGTGTTTGATCCCCTGACTCATAAGCCCATCGACCCACTTGCGGCTTCGCCTCGTTCCATCATTGAAGCCAAGGCCGAACACGATACTCGATGGATTGCCTGCAAACGGCCTATTGAATTCGCTGGTGGGGAGTTGACTCTAGAAATGCTCGATCTCACGTTTAACCCCTCGGCCAAATACTATCAGTCGCCTCCACATATCAAAGCCAATGGTGGGGTGTTTCTCATTGACGACTTTGGCCGACAACTGGTTCGCCCGCGTGATTTGCTCAATCGATGGATTGTTCCCCTGGAAAAACGGGTGGATTATCTCACGCTGCACACGGGAAAAGTGTTCCAGATTCCGTTTGACACCATCGTGATTTTTGCGACGAATCTTGAACCGCAAAAGTTAGCCGATGAGGCATTTTTACGTCGTATTCGGAATAAAATTTTAGTCAGTGATCCCACGCCCGAAACCTATAGCAAAATTTTCCAAACCATCTGTGAGCAAAAACAAGTGAAGTTTGATCCCAGTGCCATGGAGTATCTCTTCCGCAATGTGTATCAAAAGCACCGCATCAATCTGCGGAGTTGTCATCCTCGTGATTTAATTGATCATATCTTGAGTATCTCAAAATTCAATGGTGTTCCCCCGACCCTCGATCGTGCCTTACTCGATCGAGCCGCCAAGACCTATTTCTTCCTCAGCGAACTTGACCGTCCGCCGATTCCCTCTTAAGCCGTATCTCGTCATTTGTATCTCGTATCTCGTGAAGGATGGAACGCATCTTGTGCCTGTGCGTCAGAGCTTGCTTTAGCGGCGAGCGCGAAGGCGATCCGATCCACAAGTATGAACTTGTTCTTATTCTTTTTTTACGAGATACGAGATACGAAATACCAGATACGAAGGTCGGTTTCTGGTCTCCCAACGCCATTCGTGATACAACGTACCCAACATCGTTTCGATAAGCTGTGGTTTTGTGTAGATGGAGGGACTGTTTATGAAGGCGATGGCTATTCAGGAATTTGGAGGCCGCGACAAATTACAATTAATGGATTTACCTGTCCCTGACGTAGGTCCTGAAGAGGTTCTTGTCCAAGTCAAGGCAGCAGGAGTAAACCCGGTGGATTGGAAGATTCGCGAAGGATTTCTTCGTGAGGTACTACCACATGAGTTCCCGATTATTCTCGGATGGGACGTTGCTGGGGTTATCAAGCAAGTGGGAAGCGAAGTCAGTCAGCTCCAAAATAGTGATGAAGTGTACTCATATTGCCGCTTACCTGTGATGCATTATGGTTCCTATGCGGAGTATCTCGTCTTGCCTGCCAATATTGTGTCAAAGAAATCCGAGAGTCTGTCATTCGAGCAAGCGGCTTCCGTTCCGCTTGCGGCATTAACCGCCTATCAATCGTTGTTCGGTGCTGGCCGATTACAAAGCGGAGAAACCATCCTGATCCATGCTGCGGCTGGAGGCGTCGGTGGATTTGCGGTGCAGTTGGCCAAGCACCATGGAGCCACTGTAATTGGGACTGCGAGCCCACGCAATCATGACTATGTTCGCGGCTTGGGAGCTGATCGAGTGATTGATTATTCAACCAAAGATTTTCGAGCAGTGATTCGTGAGTGGTATCCTTTGGGGATTGATCTGATCTATGATTGTGTGGGAGGTGATGTGCTGGAACACAGCGTGCCCATCCTGAATTCGACTGGCCGACTCATTACAATTGTCGAACCAGATCAAGCGAAAACCATGAAAAGCCAAGGTGTCAATGTCGAGTTCGTGTTTGTGTCGCCGAACGCCCGACAGCTTGATGAATTAACAAAGATGGCTGACCAGGGCAAATTGAAAACAGATATCTCTGGTACCTATCCCCTAGAAGATGCCGCGCAGGCTCATGAGAAAATTGAAAGTCATCATGTGAGAGGGAAGCTGGTGCTCACAATAGAGACGTGAAGCGTGAAACGCCATGCGTGAAGCGTGGAGAAAAAGTGTCACGGTTGTGCTTCCACGCTTCACGTGCCCAAAGTGAGTCCCTCGTGCCCGCAGAGTAAGTTTTTTCACCAACCCATCCTGTATTTCCATGAAAACCATTACCGCGCAAGACCTTTACAATCTCACCAAATGCCAACACCGGGTCTATTTGGATTCCAACGGCAACCCTGAGGAAAAAGGAGAAGTCGGTTCGTTCGTCAAACTTTTGTGGGAATTAGGGCTGCAAACCGAACGCGAGTACATTGAGAGTCTGGGGGAGATTCCTGTGGTTGATTTGGGAGTACTTTCCGTGGAGCAGGCTTTTATTGAAACTATGCGTTTGATGGAGGAGGGTGCGCCATTAATTTATCAGGGGTGTTTAATAGATGGTCCCTATGTCGGACGTCCGGATTTGCTCGTAAAGCGTGAAGAGGGCGAGTCTCGTTTTGGATCGTTTCTCTATGAAGCCATTGATATTAAGGCTGGAAAGGGCTGGGAAGGGGGCGAGAGCCGCAAGCCCAAATTCAAGGAGCACTATGCGTTTCAGATTATGTTCTATCGGATGTTGCTGGAACGGATTCAGGGGGCTGTGGTCTCGCGAGGTCGAATCATCAATGTGGATAAACAGATTGAAGAATTTGATCCCATGAGTTTTGAATTGCCCTTCCAAACGGCGTTAGAGCAGGCGACCCAACTTGTGTATGGTCAGGAAGAGTCCGAGCCGGTCCTGGGCAGTCAATGTCTTTTGTGTGAGTGGTTTCGTCGATGCCATCAGTGGGTCAAGGCCCATGACGATCCTACCGGTTTGTTTTTTGTCGGGAAGCAAAAGTTCCGTCTCAAAGAGGTTGGCCTTCTGACCATTCATGATATTGCGAAAATGGAAGTGAGTGAGTATCTCACCGCTGGGAACAAAATTCCCCGCATGGGAGAAAAAGCGTTAACGCGGATGAAAGAGCGGGCCGGGGTTGTGCTGTCGGGGAAGCCTTGGATTCGACCTGGGTATTCTTTCCCGAAAACCGCGCGAGATATTTATTTTGATATTGAGGACGATCCCACCCAAAGCATGACCTATCTGTTTGGTCTGGCGATCCACGATCATCTGGGGCCACCCGTCTTTCAGTATTTTGTGGCCCGAGATCTCAAAGAAGAAGAGCAAACCGTTCGAGCGTTTTGGGATTTTCTCGCCTCTGCCGGGGATGTGACCTATTATGTGTATTCGCACAAGGAGCGAAGCTCGTTGCGGCAATTGATGGAACGCTATGATTTGGACCCCGACGTCTTCACAACCTATGTCGAGCGAGAGTATGATCTGTATGCTGATTTGATTGTGACCTATTCGGATTGGCCCACGTTTTCGTACAGTATCAAACAGATTGCGAAGCATATCGGATTTCGTTGGCGTGACACCGATCCTTCCGGTGCCAATTCAATTGCCTGGTATAACGAGTATCTGGCACATCCTGAGCAAGAACACCTACTGAACCGGATTCTGCAATACAACGAAGACGATTGCTTGGCGATGCTGGCGATTAAACGATTTTTTGAAAAAATGGCACTCGAAACCCCACCTGGCACGGATCAATCTTGATAGGTACGTAAAAAGGAGCAATGAGCTCATGGCCCTAAAAGCGTTAATTGTTGATGATGAACAGGCTATCGTGGATTTGGTGCGATATCATTTGGAAAAAGAAGGTATGTGCTGTTTTGAAGCGGGTGATGGAGATACGGCGCTTCGGTTGGCTCGGGAGCACCGTCCCGACCTCATGGTGTTGGATCTGATGTTGCCGGGCGTCGATGGTCTTGAGATTTGTCGCTTGTTACGGCGTGATCAAAGCACTGCCTCCATTGCGATCATTATGCTCACCGCCAAAGCCGAGGAGGTGGATCGAATCGTTGGCCTGGAAATGGGTGCAGATGATTATGTGGTCAAACCTTTTAGCCCTCGTGAATTGGTGGCACGCGTGAAAGCGGTCTTGCGTCGTGGGCAGGTGCCTTCCTCAGATGTCATTCGGCGTGTTGGAACATTGGAAGTTGATGAAGCCAAGCGCCAAGTGCGCGTCGAAGGCAAGCGAGTTGAACTGACCGTGAAGGAGTTCGATCTGTTGTGTGCCTTAATGCAGGCAAAAGGACGAGTGTTAAACCGTGAACAAATCTTAGAAAGTGTCTGGGGCTATGCCAATGCGGTGGATATTGAATCCCGAACCGTTGATGTGCATATTCGGCGTCTCCGAGAAAAATTGGGACAAGAAAGCGAGCGGGTGGTGACGGTTAAAGGGGTGGGTTACAGTTTCGAGTGTGAGGGATAACGCGAGTGGGGAATAGACGCGAAATGTCAAAACGATTGTTCACCAGGTTGGCCATATGTATGGTCGGGATGATGGTCGTTGGCATGGGGGTGATGGGCCTACTTTTTTTGAACAGCCCTATTTCTCTGGAAATGGTGGCTGGAGTTGTGGTTATCATCGTGCTGGCCTTTCCTTTGGCTATGTGGTTGACCAGGCGAGTGCTTGGGCCTGTCTGGGAATTGCAATCTGTTGTGAGGACATTGCTTAGCCGATGGGGGCTTCAGCCCGAAGAACACGATGATGTTGATGTGCTCACCAATCGGCTCGTGCAATTGACGTCCATTTCACAAGAACGTATTCAGGCTCTGGAGTCCGAACGGGCAAAGGTCGGGGCTGTTCTGGATAGCATGGTCGAAGGCGTGATCGCCCTTGATCGTCAGGGCATCGTGATGTTGATGAATCCTTCGGCCCGACGCATTCTGGTTATTGGTCAGGAATCGGTAGCAGGCCAATCGTTGCTGGAAGTGATCCGCCATCGTGGCTTATCAGATTTAGTCGAGTTTTGTCGGACTCTCAAGCCCAATGAACAATGTCGTCGTGAGGTGGCGTTGCAACTCCCGGTTCAACGGATTTTGGAAGTGAATGCCATGCCCTTACCAGACACCCAAGGGATCGTGCTTGTCCTGCATGATATTTCGGAGTTGCGTCGATTGGAGCAAGTGCGGTCAGAATTTGTGGCGAATGTTTCGCATGAACTCCGAACGCCCTTAACCGCGATTAAAGGGTATTTGGAAACCTTACTCGATGAAGCTCCAGATGAGCCGGCAACCCATCGTCGGTTTCTTGAGATCGCCCATACCCATGCAGATCGATTAAGTCGCCTCATCAATGACCTTTCGCGTCTTTCGGATATAGAAACTGGGAAGGTGGTGCTTCACACGAGGTCTGTTGGTCTGCGAACATTTGTGAATGACATCCTGGCCATCTTTGAAAATGAGGCCGGTAAAAGAGGCATCACTCTACACAATGAAGTATCCACGGAGGCGATCGTGTGGGCTGATCGCGATCGCCTTTCACAGATCCTGGTGAATCTCGTGGATAATGCCATGAAATATACGCCTGGTGGCGGCGCGGTGATGTTTAAGGTGCATGACCGTGACCAGGGCTTTACTGGCCTTCAAATCATCGATACAGGGCAAGGCATTCCCCCCTCGGATCTTCCCCGGATTACCGAACGATTCTATCGCGTGGATAAGGCGCGGACTCGTGACCAGGGTGGCACAGGACTGGGATTAGCAATTGTGAAGCACCTTGTGCAATTACATGGTGGCTCGCTTCGTATAGAGAGCGAGCTTGGAAAAGGGACGACTGTTGAAATTGAATTGCCGTTGGAGCAATTCACTTCGGCATCTTAGCACCACTAGTCCTAGAATCCTTCCTGATAGGTTTCTCAAACTCGAAATTCCAAACAAATTATTTTTGGCTCTTCAGCAGAATCTGTGGGTGACTTCAGGTTCGGGTAGAGCCCCAAGCGTATGATACAAGGCGATTTCCATCGCATGATACGTCCGAAAGCCGAAGGCTTTTCTGATGGTCAGTTTGGCCTTGGTGTTCAGGCCCTCGACGCTGCCACTCGACAATTGCCCTTTGGCACGAAACCAGTTCAACAAGAGCGCCCGATGGCCGCGCAGCATCCGGGCGACTTTCTTCAGGGGCGCCAGCTGAGACCGCAACGTTCGCCGACACCACGTGTCCAGAAACTGCCCCGCCCAATACGGCGACGTATACGCCCAGAAAAACTGGAAGTCTTCCTTCAGCAGATAACTCCGTACCGAACGGAGATTGTAGCGCAACAATTCGGCCAGTCGGACGTCCTGCTTCGCACTCAGGTTCTCAGGGCGTTTCAGGAGCAGCCAGCGCGTCTTCGTCAGAACCGGCTCATAGCCCTTGGCTTTAAGCGTCCTTGCTTCCTGCGCCCGGACTTCATCAATCGCCTTGTTCAGATGGGTCACAATGTGGAACCGATCCAGGACATGAATGGCGCGGTTCGCCTTTTTGGCAATCACCTTCAGGTCCGGCCGCCACATATCGCTACAGATAAACTGCAACGCCTGGCTGCGCTCCCGACCAAACCCGCGGAAAAACCGCAAGAGCGTGCGGACGGTTCGCTTCTCCCCGATCCACAGCAGGCGTTTGCAGGAGGCGTCAATCTGGTAGACCAGCGTCAGGTACTGATGCCCCCGCTGCCATTGGATCTCATCGACGCCGATGGAGCGGATACCCGTCAGATCCATGTGCGCCCGTCCCCAGGTCACGGCCATCTCAACCGACCGAAACACATGGTCCCAACTGGTATGGAAAGCCTCGGCCACTTCTTGCCAACTCAAGCGCTTGGCCCACCGCGCCAGAAACCAGGCATAGGTCGTGGTCAGGTGCTGCTTGCCTTCTGCCCACGGCAACCGCTCCACTCGGACGCCACAACGCGGACACTCGACCCGCCGAGGGGCATAGACAAAGAACACCGGCAGCCCCCACAATGGCACAAACTCAAACCGACGAGGCGGCAGCGTATCATACCCAGGACCGGGACGAGTACACTTCGAACAGCAGGGCCGACTGTGGACGCGCGGTCGGATCGCCGCCTCAATGATCAGCGTCTCGGCGGTGGCAACAAACCGCACGTGCTCGTACACAAACGACTTAAATTTCTGCAACCGATTCAAAATCTGCTTCACCTGCATCCCGTCTCCTCCCCTCTCGCTGATGGCTTGTTCACACTTCCATCATTGCAGAGACGGGGATGGGATGCACTAACGCACGCGACCGGCTACGTCACGATCGACTCAACCCCTCTTTATGCTACCCACAAATTCTTCGGAGGAGCTTTATTTTTGAGTGAAATTTATTTATGTGGGGTTTCGTCTCCACACGACGAGGTCCCCTTCGACAGGCTCAGGGCAGGCTTTTTGTTTCGGCAAAAGGACCCAAAACCATTTTCGCCTGTGCGCGGAACGACGGGGAACTGGTCCACCGCCCCGAATCATGATGGCTCAGAAACTCGCTCCGAGGTAAAAAGCCACCTCTCCGCTCAGACAGTCTTCGCTCGAGAGGTAGGATTCGTGGCAGCAGCCCAGCCGCACACGAAGGCAGGAGGGGCGAACTTGAATATTGTTGCGTGGTGCGCAATATGCTATGGTTGCCTGGTGATAAAATCTTTTAGCCACAAAGGACTTCAGAATTTCTATGAGACGGGGAGCGCGGCTGGGATTCAACCAGGACACAAAAAGAAATTACGCTTACAATTGACAGCATTAGAGACCGCCAAAAATATTGAGGACATGAATATCCCGGGATTAAGGCTTCACCCCTTGAAGGGAAAAAAGAAAGATCACTGGGCCATTGATGTCAGTGGAAACTGGAGAATGACCTTCCGATTTGAGGAGGGAAACGCTTACGTAATCAATTATGAGGACTACCACTAATGAGCATGTATAACCCGCCACATCCTGGGGAATTCATCAGGGAAATGTATATCAAACCCTTCAACATCAGCGTTCGAAAAGTTGCCGAAAAGTTGAACGTGTCTCCCTCCACCTTTGGCCGCCTACTTAACGAAGAAAGCCACATGACTCCAGAGATGGCACTACGACTTTCCAAAACTTTGGGCCGTTCCCCAGAGAGTTGGTTGGCCATGCAAGACAATTACAATTTGTGGCAGGCCAAGAAGAAGGTCAATTTAAAAAACGTGCAGCGGTTAGACCTTTCCGTGGCCTAGCCCCAAAGCCGGACCAAAACTTTGGTTTTTCAAATTAGGTAGGCGTCAGCTGTCCTTCCCGTTTAATTGAACATCTATATCTTGAGTTTTTTTAGATGCGGGGTTTCGTCCCCGCGCGACGAGTCCCCCTTCGACAGGCTCAGGGCAGGCTTTTTGTTTCGGCAAAAGTGACCAAAACCATGTTCGCCCGTGCGCGGCCCTGCGGGTGCCTGGACCACCACCCCGAATACGATGGCTCAGAAACTCGCTCCGCTCAAACAGTCCTCGCCGAGCAGTCGATTCGGGGCGGCGGCCCAGCCGCGCCCAACGCTATAAAAAACGGGGAAAGAAATTGCAACAAAAAATTATTGGGTTTCATCAGGATGAATATGACGATTGGGTGGCAGACTTAGCATGCGGGCATGTGCAGCATGTGCGGCATAATCCGTCTTGGAGTGAACGGCCTTGGGTGGTGACGGAGGAGGGAAGGGCAACACATCTTGGTGATGTGTTGTTTTGTAAGAAATGTTTGGAGGGAGAAGGGGCGGCTAACTCATAGCGGATTCTTGATTTATTTTTAGCAGGGTTTCGCCCCTGCATGACGAGGCACCCTTCGACAGACTCAGGGCAGGCTTTTTGTTTCGGCAAAAGTGCCTCGACGTATGGGGGCGAAACCCCATAAAAATAATTCTCACCGATACCACGATGTGTTTCAATATTCGTTTTTCGAATTGATAAAACAGATTTTGAAAAACTATTCATTACCGCTTCTCTAGCCTTTCCCGCTTCTTTACGGTTTCCGTCAATAAGCCTCCATTGTTCCCATTCAAAAAATTTACCCTTGTGTAACGTGAAGACCATATCCTCGCAATACGTTGGTGCTAGGGTAGAACCAGGTAAGCATCAAGGGTTATCCACAATTTATTCATGGGAAATAGACCAAAAAAGGTAAGGCAGTTAACAATTTCGTAACATGGCTTTTACTCTGAGGAAACATTGAAGGATTACTATTTTAACCACTGTGCCTAAAGTGCAAAATTGAAGGAGGGTCTATGCTGAGCCAAATTTTTCAGCAAAGTCGTCGCAAGTTGAAATCCGCGATCATCGTGGCTTTGTCGATAGCGGTCTGTGGGGTTCCCGTGGCCTTTGCGGATTCTGAGTCTATGGTGGACCCCGATTGGAAGTCCTATGCCCGGGTCAGCGGAATCACCGGGAATGTGAATAGTATTGGATCGGATACGTTAAATAATCTCATGACCTTGTGGGCGGAGGGATTTCGCAAGGAATATCCCAATGTGAAAATTCAGATTGAAGGGAAAGGGTCAAGCACGGCTCCTCCGGCATTGATTGAAGGGACGGCCCAACTTGGTCCGATGTCCCGAAAAATGAAAGCCAAGGAAATGGATAAGTTTGAGGCCAAGTTTGGATATAAACCCACGGCCTTTCCTGTCGCAGTTGATGCGTTGGCGGTGTACGTCAACAAGGATAATCCCATTCAAGGATTGAGCATGGAAGAAGTCGATTCCATTTTTTCGAAAACCCGACGGAGAGGGCATCGAGTGAATATCGATACCTGGGACAAAGCCGGACTCAAGGATCATTGGAAGAACGTGACAGTCAGTTTGTATGGAAGAAATTCGGCTTCAGGCACGTATGGATTCTTTAAGAAAAAAGTTCTCAATAAGGGCGATTACAAAGATCAGGTGAAAGAACAGCCTGGGTCAGCATCCGTCGTGCAAGGGATCACCGAGGATCGCGGCGGGATTGGGTATAGCGGCATTGGATATCGAACCTCAGGAGTTCGGGCCATTCCCTTGTCGGCCAAATCGGGCGATCCCTTTTTTGAGCCCACGTTTATGAATGCCTCGTCGGGCAAATATCCATTGGCTCGGCTTCTCTATGTGTATGTCAATAAGGCCCCTGGGAAACCATTGGCTCCCTTGGTGAAGGAATTTTTGAACTATGTCTATAGCCAGCAAGGACAAATGGTCGTGATTAAGGACGGCTATTTTCCTCTACCTCAGAAACTCATGGAAAAGAAGCTGACTGAAATGAATTAAGGGTTGGCCTCAATGGCATACCTGTGAATGTTCTAAGCCATGCTCGATTAGTATTCTGAACTCGGGCATGGTTTTTTTCTTTTGATAATTGGCTCCCTTCAATGAATTCATCTATTCCTCATACTGTTTCAACGGTAACAGAGATTCCCCCCACCCCCTTGAGCCTGTCTCGAAGGTCTTCTCGTCAACTTCGACGGATCATGGATCATGCCGCGACCGTGGTGATAACGGTTGGCGGATTGACTACCATTCTGAGCATTTTGGGGATTTTTGCCTATCTCTTTATCGAAGTGGCGCCACTTTTTTTTGAGGCGTCGGGAAGCAAAGTCGCCTCGTTTGATATTCGGCCCATAGAGGAGGCCACGACGCTTTCCGGAAACATCGGCGTTGGACTCGATGAATATATGGAAGTCGCCTACGTGCTTCAGGCTAACGGAGTGTCGCTGTATCGCCTGCCTTCTGGGGATCCACTGGTTCTGGATTCCATGCCAACATTTGAGCCAGGACAGATTTCCGCCATGGGTCGATCATCCGGAAAATCTCATATCTATGGGCTTGGGACTCGAGAGGGTCGGATGATTCCGTTGTCGATCAATTTTAGAATGGCATTCAATAACGACGAGCGAACCATACATCCGACGGTGACGGCCGGTGATCCTTTGGCGGTGACGCCTCAACCGGAGCGGATCGACCTCATCGCGTATCAAGAAACGGAAAACGGGCAAATTGTTGCTGCGCTGACTGGAGCTGGGCATCTCTACCTTGCAAAAATACAAGAGGCAGAGGGGCTCCTGTCGATGGACGATGAGTCCGAACTCCTCCATTCTGAGATCAAGGATGTCCGAGTATCTATGATCACCACCCTGGTTTTAGATGTCATGGGTGAGAGCTTACTGGCTGGCACGCAAGATGGTCATCTCTTGCATTGGGATTTGCGGAATTTTGAAGAACCTCGCCTTATGGGGTCCTATCCTGTTGGCAATGCGATTACGGCCCTTTCCTATTTAATTGGCGATCGATCCATTGTCGTCGGAACAAGCGCAGGCAATGTTGAAGTCTGGATGCCGACGATCGATCCAAATATAGGGGGCGATCCGAAACTAGAAAAAATTCGAGAGTTTCCTTCTCATAACAGTGCGATTACCGTAATTTCACCCTCACAGCGGGATAAAGGGTTTATCACGGCAGATACCTCAGGCAAATTTGCCCTACATTATTCGACGTCAGGCAAGACCTTGTTGGAAATCGAGGGTACGGGTTCCCCAATTCAAGGCGTGATGTTTTCTCCAAAAGCGGATGGTGCCGTATTCTTGAATCAGGATAGGCAACTGTTAGCTTACCACATTGATAATCAACACCCAGAAGCCACATTCAGTTCTTTGTTTGGTGCCGTGCTCTACGAGGGCTATCAGGAGGTTCTGCATATTTGGCAATCGACGGGCGGGTCCGATTCGTTTGAACCAAAGTTTGGCTTATGGCCATTGATGTTTGGAACCTTGAAGGGCACGTTCTATGCGATGCTCTTAGCCACACCACTGGCGGTGTTTGGGGCGGTGTACACCGCGATGTTTATGAGCCCGAACCTGCGGTCTGTGGTGAAACCCACGGTGGAGATGATGGCGGCCTTTCCGACGGTCGTCTTGGGGTTTTTGGCTGGCTTATGGTTTGCGCCACTTTTGGAGAAAATATTTCCTGCGGTCTCAGCTATTTTTGTCGTCGTGCCAGTCGCGATTGTCGTGGCCTCCCTCTGCTGGCATTTTTGGCCCTCCAAAGTACAAAAAAAATCCGGCCATGTCTTAGAACTGTTCGCTCTTCTTCTTCTTATCGGGGGATCGGTGTGGATCTGTCTTCAATTGAATACAGAGATTGAGGGGTGGATCTACGGTTCAGATTATAAAGCCTGGCTTTCAAGCACGTTTGGTGTGGGATACGATCAACGCAATGCGTTGGTTATTGCCTTTGCCATGGGTATTGCCGTCATCCCAACGATTTTCAGTATTTCAGAAGATTCCATTAGTAATGTACCTCGTCATTTAATCTCCGGGTCTTTGGCGTTGGGAGCGACGCCTTGGCAGACGTTGACCAAGTTAGTGATTGTCTCGGCGAGCCCAGGAATATTTTCCGCGCTCATGATTGGCTTGGGTCGCGTGGTTGGGGAAACGATGATTGTGCTGATGGCCACAGGGAATACTCCGTTGATGGATCTCAACCTCTTTAATGGGTTTCGAACATTGTCAGCAAACATTGCCGTGGAAATGCCCGAAGCTCCACATGGTGGAACCTTGTATCGATTGTTATTTATGTCAGGGCTGATTCTGTTTGTGTTCACGTCGATCGTGAATACGATCGCGGAAATTGTTCGACAACGGCTGCGTGCCCGGTACAGTCAATTCTAGGAAGACGAATGCGACAAGCCTTTAACAAATTTCTCAGCTCTGGAACCTTGTTTGTGTGGCTGTGTGGTGCAGCGGTCGCGATGTCTCTATTAATGGTGGGAGGTATCCTCTTACTCATTATGGTCAATGGACTTGGGTTTTTTTGGCCGCATACCATTTCTGAAATGACCCTCAAAGACGGGACTCGCCTTCTTGGGGAAATCCAAGGACAAGAGGTGATTCCAAATTCGATGACGCCCGAGAGTCCAGAGGGAAAGACTCGTATTCGGATGAAAATTGGAAATCGCGATCTCTATGGATTGGATTTTCAATGGGTGGATGAAGAAGACATCGTGGCCCGTTCGACTCCTCAAGACGTCGTGGTATTTGAACGTCGGGAGTGGGGAAATTTCTATGGCCGCATTCAGCAAGTGACTCAAGGCGACATGGTCATGGCTTCGGACAATAACCAGGCCTGGAAAATCTTGCCTCCGTTAATTGAGCAAGTCAATCAACTGCATGAAGACATTGATGTTATTCAGAGAGTGGAAATCGGTGATATTAACCATGACATGGAGCAAGCACGTTTAAAGATTCAGGCCTTGCACATCAAAGGCATCAGTCAATCGCCGGAAATCGTCGAACGCGAGGCTACGATTCAACGTCTTGAAATTCAATATCAGCAGCAGGTCGAGACCCTTCGGCAACTTGATGCCCGTCTTGCTGACTATACCCTTACTTTAGTGGACACCAATGGACGTGAGAAGTCGCTTCCTCTCGGACAAATCGTTGAGGCGCTTCGTCCAAATGATATGGGAGTGGGGGCCAAGTGCCTGACCTACCTGCACAATTTTTGGACAGTTCTGAGTGATGAGCCTCGTGAGGCCAATACCGAAGGCGGAATTTTCCCAGCGATTTTTGGCACGGTGATGATGGTGTTCATTATGAGTATTGCGGTGGTGCCCTTTGGGGTATTGGCGGCGTTCTATTTGAAAGAATATGCACGGCAAGGTGCCGTCGTACGTATCGTGCGAATCGCTGTGAATAATCTTGCCGGAGTCCCTTCGATTGTGTTTGGGGTCTTTGGGTTGGGATTTTTTGTTTATGCGGTTGGCGGGACAGTGGATCAACTGTTTTATCCGGAGGCGTTGCCCAATCCCACGTTTGGAACCGGAGGGATCTTGTGGGCTTCGTTGACCCTCGCGCTCATGACCGTTCCCGTGGTCATTGTGGCGACTGAGGAGAGTTTATCCGCCGTGCCTCGTGAATACCGGGAGGGGTCAATTGCCTTAGGTGCCACGAAATTTGAAAGTATGTGGCGCGTGATTCTTCCCTGTGCCATGCCGGGTATCCTCACGGGTTTGATCTTGGCGGTGGCGCGAGCCACAGGTGAAGTCGCTCCGCTGATGTTAACGGGTGTGGTGAAACTCGCTCCGGCATTGCCCCTCGACTTTCATTTTCCCTTTGTGCATCTCGATCGAAAATTTATGCACTTAGGATTTCATATTTATGATGTCGGATTTCAATCGCCAAATGTTGAAGCCGCAAAACCCATGGTCTATGTCACGACATTGATTTTGGTGATGGTGGTGATCATGTTGAACATGACCGCGATTGCTCTTCGGAACCGCATGAAAAAGAAATTTAAAGGTGCGGCGGTTTAATATTGTTTCTTTCACCTTCTATCTTTTTGAAAAAGGATGCGTTGCCTGATGAGCCCTGTGATTGACAAACCTCCTCAAGCTGAGCAAACTCCGATCCGTCACACTCACTCAATGGATGAACCCATGTTGTCTTCTTCTGAACACGCAAATCATCACCTTGACCCCAAAATTGTGGTCGAAGACGTGCATTTTTTCTATGGAGAGAAGCAGGCGCTGTTTAAGATCAATTTGGTGATTCCCAAACACAAAATCACCGCGTTTATTGGACCTTCGGGGTGTGGAAAATCGACCTTGCTTCGCTGCTTGAACCGGCTCAATGATCTGGTGGAAGGCACGCGGGTGGATGGCCGGATACTGATGGATGGTATGAATATCTATGATCCTTCGGTGGACATTACCGACCTTCGTACCAAAGTCGGCATGGTCTTTCAGAAAATCAACCCATTTCCAAAATCGATTTACCAGAATGTGGCGTATGGGCCTCAACTACATGGCATGCGACGGCGCAGTGACTTGGATGACATCGTCGAGAAAAGTATGCAAGGAGCCGGATTGTGGGAGGAAGCCAAAGACCGGCTCCATCAGAGCGCGTTGGGTTTGTCGGGTGGCCAGCAACAACGCCTGTGTATCGCGAGAGCCTTAGCCGTCAACCCGGAAGTCTTATTGTTGGATGAACCCTGTTCAGCCTTGGACCCGATCTCCACCGCAAAGATTGAAGAACTTCTTCATTCGCTCAAGCATCAACTCACGGTGGTGATCGTGACCCACAATATGCAGCAAGCCTCTCGAGTCTCGGACCTAACCGGTTTCTTCCTTCTGGGAGAACTCATTGAATATGACGATACCAAGGCCATCTTCACGAATCCATCAGACCGTCGGACGGAAGACTATGTCACAGGACGATTTGGATAACAGACGTAGAGCGAGGAAACGATGCAGCGACATTTCGATGATGAGTTAGCAGCATTAAAAGATAAAATATTGCGAATGGGTGCTTTGGTCGAAGAGCAAATTCAAGAGGCCTTGCGTGCATTGGTCAATCGTGATGAGGCCCTCGCTCGGCAGGTCATTTTGAATGATCGACGAGTCAATACGCTGGATGTGGAGGTCGATGAAGCATGTCTGGAATTACTCGCTCTGTATCAACCGGCGGCTCGAGATCTCCGATTTATTACCACGGCCATGAAAATTTCCACAGAGCTCGAACGGATGAGTGATTTGGCAGAGAATATTTGCGAACGGGCCATCGAACTCAATGAAGAGCCTCAGCTGAAACCCTATATCGATATCCCTCGAATGGCGGAAAAAGCCCTGAAGATGGTCTGGAATTCACTTGATGCCTTCGTGAAGTGGGATTCGAAGTTGGCAAGAAAAGTGTTAGAGGATGATGATGAAGTTGACGATCTCACGGGGCAAATGTTTCGAGAGCTTCTCTCCTTTATGATAGAAAATCCCCAAACCATTTCCCGAGCCATTCGCCTGTCCTTTATTTCGAAATACATTGAACGCATTGCGGATCATGCGACCAATATTGGCGAGCTCGTGGTCTATATGGTGGAAGGTAAAATCATCCGCCATACAAATCCTCCGCCCGTCGAGTAACGCCGGTCCTGCACTCCCCATCGCTTGAATCCTGCAACATCGCTTTCCATTGATGCTGGAAGCACCACAGAGGAATCTGAATGGGAATGTTGAAAAAAGCCAGCAGCCTTCGCGCTCGTCGCTGAGCCTACTCCGCCGAAGTCGATACGAAAGCCGGGAGCCCGCTTTGGCGCGCAAGCGGCCAAGCCTACGACTGAAAAGCCATCGGTGTTCTTTGTAAACATGAAGCGTCTCTCGGGTTCGTATCGCGAAAAATATTTCCTGTAGCTGCAGCATCTTCCTGTCCTGAGCCCCCGTCGAAGGGATGCTGCCTCTTCCTGGCGGCAGTGGCAATTGATGCGCCCGAAGAGGGCACGATAAGATCGTGCAGCTAGTGCGCCTGTGAAGGCGTTTGATCAGGAGGGTGCAAGTCCCTCTCAGGCGAACGT